>DATLEF010000132.1:0-2437 GCA_035525455.1 Burkholderiales bacterium | reverse complement strand
CGGCGCTGGAACAGCACGGCGCCGTTTCGCAGGCGGTCGTCGAGCAGATGGTGACAGGCGCGCTTGAAAGAAGCCACGCGCAGGTGGCAGTCGCGGTAAGCGGAACGGCCGGACCTTCCGGCGGCACTACGGAGAAGCCGGTCGGAACGGTGTGTTTTGCGTGGGGCGTGAAAGCGGGCGCGCCACGCAGCGAGACGCAACATCTTGCGGGCGATCGCGAAGCGGTACGCAGGCAATCGGTGATACACGCGCTCACCGTGCTCATCGATATCGTCGAGAGACAATCGACATGACACGCGCGCGTCATCCGCTTTTCAAGCCGGGCGTTACGTCAGATAGCGCACGCGTTGTGACATAATCGGACGCTTAAATTACGGGGAACAATCATGGACGACAACAAGAGCAAAGCGCTGTCGGCGGCGCTGTCGCAAATCGAGAAGCAATTCGGCAAAGGCTCGATCATGCGCCTCGGAGAAGCTGACATCTCGCGCGATATCCAGGTCGTGTCCACCGGCTCGCTCGGTCTCGACATTGCGCTGGGTGTCGGCGGCCTGCCGCGCGGACGCGTGGTGGAGATCTACGGGCCCGAGTCTTCGGGCAAGACGACGCTGACACTTTCGGTCATCGCCGAAATGCAGAAAATCGGCGGCACCGCCGCGTTCATCGACGCCGAGCACGCCCTCGATCCGCAGTATGCCGCGAAGCTGGGCGTGGACGTCGAGCAGCTGCTCATCTCACAGCCCGACAACGGCGAGCAGGCGCTCGAGATCGCAGACATGCTCGTGCGCTCGAGCTCGGTCGACGTCGTCGTGATCGACTCGGTGGCTGCACTCGTGCCGAAAGCTGAAATAGAAGGCGAGATGGGCGAGCCGCAGATGGGACTGCAGGCGCGGCTCATGTCGCAGGCTTTGCGCAAGCTCACCGCGAACATCAAGCGCTCGAACACGCTCGTCATTTTCATCAACCAGATCCGCATGAAGATCGGGGTGATGTTCGGGAACCCCGAGACGACGACCGGCGGCAACGCGCTCAAGTTCTATGCATCGGTGCGCATCGACATCCGGCGCATAGGCTCGATCAAAAAAGGCGAGGAAGTCATCGGTTCGGAGACGCGCGCCAAAGTCGTCAAGAACAAGGTCGCACCGCCTTTCCGCAACGCCGAATTCGATATCCTTTACGGTGAAGGCATTTCGCGAGAAGGCGAGATCATCGAGCTCGGCGTGCTGCACCGGATCGTCGAAAAATCCGGCGCCTGGTACAGCTACGGCAAGGACCGCATCGGCCAGGGCAAGGACAACGTGCGCGATTACCTGAGAGAGAATCCCGCGGTCGCGCAGGAAATCGAGTCCAAGATCCGCGCCGCGCTGGGCATCGTCGGTGCAGCGCCCGCCGCCGCAGCCGTCGAAGCGTAAAGAGCTCAGTCTCCGCGCGCGCGCGTTGCAGCTGCTCGCTCGGCGCGAGCATACCCGCGCCGAGCTCGAGCGCAAGCTCGCGCCGTACGCCGAAGATTCCGCCGAGGTTCAATCGGTGCTGGACGATTTCAGCGCGCGCGGGTGGCTTTCGGAGTCGCGGGCCATCGAGCAGATCGTCCATGCCAAGCGCAGCCGCTTCGGGACCGCGCGTATCCGTCAGGCTTTGATGGCCAAAGGCGTGTCGAACGAATCGATGGCGCCTGCGCTCGAGAACCTCAAGGAAACCGAGGTCGAGGCCGCCCGCGCGGTCTGGGCGCGCAAATTCAAGACCGCGCCCGGCACTGCCGCCGATCGCGCGCGCCAGGTGCGATTCCTCCAATCCCGCGGTTTCAGCCTTGATATCGCGATGCGCGTCGTTCGCGGCGCGCGCGAAGAAGACGAGGATTGACATGCTGAAAGCGATATCCGTTGCGAGCCTACGCGCCGCGGCGGTCGTATTGATTGCAGGATGCGGTCTTGCCGCACTTGAGGTCGGTGCCGCCGCCAGAGAAACCGCCGCAGCCTATCCGACCAAACCGCTGCGCCTGCTGGTGCCTTTCACGCCCGGCGGGTCGCAGGACGTCACCGCCCGTTTGGTGTCCACGCCCGTTCAGCAGTCGATCGGGCAGAACATCGTCATCGACAACCGTCCGGGCTCCGGCGGGCTCATCGCGACGCAGGAAGGCGCGCGGGGCACGCCTGACGGCCATACGCTGCTCCTTTCGACCGGTGCGCAGATGGCGATCGCACCCGCGCTGCACGCGCAGCCCGGCTACGATCCGCTCAAAAGCTTCGTACACATCATTCATCTTACCGATACACCGCTCGCCCTCGTCGTGCATCCGGGTGTGCCGGCAGCGACGGTCAAGGAATTCATCGCTTACACGCACGCGAACAAAGGCAAGGTAAACGTCGCGTCCACCGGCAATGCAACTTATACGCACCTCACGATCGAGCTTTTCAAGTCGATCACCGGCGCGGACGTG
>DATLEF010000062.1:0-2516 GCA_035525455.1 Burkholderiales bacterium | reverse complement strand
GCTCGATCCACAACTCGACGGTGCGCTGCGATAGTAAAATTGCATCCATGGTCACTCATACGCATTTGCAGCTCGTTCAATCCGAGGGAGGCGCGCCGGACGCGCAGCGCTTGATTACGCTGGGCGAACAGCACGAGACGGTCCAGCGTGCGCTGGAGTTCGTGGAGCCGCTTTACAAGTCGCGCGTGCTGCCCACGGGCGAGCCGGTGTTCCCGCACGCCGTAAACGTCGCCCGCACGCTGGCCGAGCTCAAGCTCGATCCCAATGCGTTGGCTGCTGCGCTGCTGTATCGCGCGTACGACATGTCGCCCGCGCTCGCGCAGGCCATCCGCGAGAAATTCGGCGTCACGGTGGGCGAGCTGGCCGAAGGTGTCGTGCGCATGGCACAGATCGGCGCGCTGTCGAATCGCGGCGCGAGCGGGACGGCGCCCCAACAGGCGATGCAGCTCGAAGCGCTGCGCAAAATGCTGCTCGCGATGGTGCAGGACGTGCGCGTGGTGCTCGTCAAGCTGGCCGATCATCTGCACGACCTGCGATTTCTCGTGCGCGGAGACGATGCCGCGGCACGGCGCGCGGGGGCTGAGCTCGCGCGAGATATTTTCGCGCCGCTTGCGAACCGCCTCGGTGTCTGGCATCTGAAGTGGGAGCTCGAAGACCTGGGCTTCCGCATCCTCGAGCCCGATACGTACAAGACCATTGCACGGCTGCTCGACGAAAAGCGGCGCGATCGCGAGCGTTACATCGAGGCTGTCGCCACCACGCTCAAAGGCGAGCTCGCGCGCGCCGGTATCACGGCCGACGTGAGAGGACGGCCGAAGCACCTTTTCAGCATCTACAAGAAGATGAAGCGTAAAGGCATCGGGTTCGAGGCCCTCCACGATGTGCGCGCCGTGCGCGTGCTGGTCGACGAGGTCAAGGATTGCTACGCCGTGCTGGGACTCGTGCATCACCTCTGGTCGCCGATACCGAAAGAGTTCGACGATTACATCGCGAAGCCGAAAGCGAACCAGTACCGTTCGCTCCACACAGCCGTCATCGGGCCCGAAGGCAAGGCGGTGGAAGTCCAGATCCGCACGCACGACATGCACCAGCATTCGGAGCTCGGCGTGGCCGCGCACTGGCGCTACAAGGAGGATGCGCGCCACGATCGCACCTACGACGAAAAAATCGCGTGGCTGCGGCAAATCCTCGAATGGAAAGACGAGGTGAGCGATGCGGGCGAGCTGGCTGAGCAATTCAAGACCGAGCTTTTCGCCGACACGGTCTACGTGTTGACGCCGCAAGGTCGGGTCATCGATTTGCCCAAAGGCGCGACCCCGATCGATTTCGCGTATCACGTGCATACCGAACTCGGCCATCGCTGCCGCGGCGCGAAAGTCGACGGCGCCATCGTTCCGCTCAACACGCCGCTGCAAAACGGGCAGCGCGTGGAGATACTCGCGGCAAAGCAGGGCGGACCGAGCCGCGACTGGCTCAATCCCGGACTCGGTTTCCTGAAAAGCCAGGGCTCGCGCACGAAAGTGCGGCAGTGGTTCAATCGCCAGAACCACGAAATGGATGTTGCCCAGGGGCGCGTACTGCTGGATAAAGAGCTACAACGTCACGGCGCAACCGCGCTCAATCTGGACAAGCTGGCGGCGGACATGGGCTTCGCGCGCTTGAGCGATCTATTGGTCGAGCTCGCGCGCGGAGATGTCGGACCGAAACAGCTGCAGGAAGCCTTGCATCCCGCACCGGTCGAGCCGGAGCGCGACGAGGTCGCGCAGCCCCACGCGCGGCGTTCCCGCGCAGGGGGAGCGAGCGGCCTCCTGATCGTCGGTGTCGACAAGCTGCTCACGCTGACCGCGAAGTGCTGCAAGCCGGCGCCGCCCGATCGAATCGTCGGCTTCGTGACACGCGGACGCGGAGTCAGCGTGCATCGTGCCGACTGCGGCAACCTCGCGCGGCTCGATCCCGAACGGCGCGTGGGCGCGGAGTGGGGTGAGGCGCGCGGCGCGACCTTTCCGGTCGATGTCATGATCGAAGCGGTCGATCGCACCGGTCTGCTGCGCGATATTTCCGACGTGTTCACGCGCGAGCGCATCAACGTCACTGCGACCGCGACTCAGAGCAGCGATCACATCGCACGCATGCGCTTCACGCTGGAAGTCGAAAACATCGACCAACTCAAACGCGTGCTCGTCTCTGTTCGGGACGTGAAAGGCGTAATGAGCGCGGCCCGCCGCTAGGGGCGGCGCTCGCCTGAAGGCTCGGGCCTCGCCGCCCCACGAACAGAGGGAAACCTTCCACGGTTTCCCTCCGTAACCTCCCTTCCCCCACTGATGCTGCCAGCGCGATCGGACAAGTCCGACAGCGCTGCTAGCCGCTCACTGGGGGCGTAGAAACAAGAAAGCCCGCGCACGAAGCGCAGGCTTGGGAAATTGGCTCACCGGCGCCGCTCGGGCGCCGGTGTTGCAAGCCGGACTGCTTACGCTGCTATCGCTTCAGGCTGCGCCGAGGTCTGCGCCGCCAGGATC
>DATLEF010000068.1:0-2487 GCA_035525455.1 Burkholderiales bacterium | reverse complement strand
CAGAAAACGGCTTTGTCGAAAAAAGAGTTGGCAATTCAGTAGATACCGCAGTGCGTCGTTCAATGCTGCAGGCGCACTTAAGCCTTGATCTGTCGGGGGTAAACGACATTCGGGCATTCTCACCAGATCCCCAAAGCGACGCATTTACCTGCCGGGTAAAAAAATCGGAATTTCTGACGCAGACGCTCAGTACGACTTCGGCAACCCGAGCACTTTTTCGGCGATGAAACACAGGATGAGCTCCGGGCTCACCGGCGCGATGCGCGGAATGAAAGCTTCGCGCAGGAAACGCTCGACGTGGAATTCCTTGGCGTAGCCCATGCCGCCGTGGACCATCACGGCTTTCTCGCAGGCGCGAAAACACGCTTCTCCCGCGAGATACTTCGCCGCATTGGCTTCCGCGCCGCACGATTTCCCGGCGTCATACAAACTCGCCGCTTTGAACACCATCAGGTTCGCAGCCTCGAGTGCCATCCAGCATTCGGCCAATGCATGCTGGATCGCCTGGTTCTGACCGATCGGGCGATCGAAAACGACGCGCGTGCGCGCATATTCCGCGGCGCGCTCGAGCGCCACATGCCCGAGCCCCACCGCTTCCGCGGCGACGAGGACGCGCTCGGGATTGAAACCGTGGAGGATGTAATCGAAGCCGCGGCCTTCTTCCCCGACGCGATCCGCTACGGGGACGCGCAGGTTGTCGATAAAGAGCATGTTCGAATCGACCGCCTTACGACCCATCTTCTCGATCTCCCGCACTTCGATGCGCGCGCGATCGAGGTCGGTATAGAACAGCGTGAGCCCCTGCGTGGGCTTCTCGACCTGCGCGCGGGGTGTCGTGCGCGCAAGCAGGAGAATCTTGTTGCACACCTGCGCCGTCGAAGTCCAGATTTTGCGTCCCGACACGGTGTAGCTATCGCCCGTGCGCACCGCCTGTGTCTTGAGGCGCGTCGTGTCGAGGCCGGTGTCGGGTTCGGTGACGCCGAAGCACGCCCGGTCGTGTCCTGCGATGAGCGGAGGGAGCCAGCGTTGCTTCTGTTCTTCGGATGCGAGCACGACCACCGGATTCAGACTGAAGATATTCATATGCACCGCGGACGCGCCCGACATTCCCGCGCCCGAGCGGGCAATGGTCTGCATCATCAGCGCCGCTTCGGTGATCCCGAGACCGGCGCCGCCGTATTCCTGCGGCATCGCGATGCCGAGCCAGCCGTCGCGCGCGAGCGCTGCGTGAAAGTCGAGAGGAAAGCCGCCGTTGCGGTCGCGCTCGAGCCAGTAGTCGAGGTCGAATCCCGCGCAGACTTTTGCCACTGCGTCGCGAAGCGCTTCCTGGTCGGGGGTAAACGCGAAATCCATGCGGGCTATTGTAAGGCGAGTCGGCTCGCTTGAACTTTGCGCGGTTGCGCGCAATCTATAGGTAAACTTCCCACAAGCAAAAACCGAATGTCTGCGGCACGGGCATTCGTCATTCAATTCGAACGAGTCATTACCTTGCTGCCTCACGATTTTCATCCCGTACTTCAGCGTTGGTGGGAAGACCGCTTTGCGGAAATCCAGGACGGCGCGCGTCATGTGCTCGCGCCTACGGAAGCGCAGCTCGAAGGCTGGCAGGCGATCCGCAAAGGCGAGAACACGCTGATCGCCGCGCCGACCGGTTCGGGCAAGACGCTGGCTGCGTTTCTAACTTTGATCGACGACTTGCTGCGCGAAGGGCTCGCGAACGGCGGGCTGCCCGACGAAGTGCGGGCGATCTATGTGTCACCGCTCAAAGCGCTGTCTGCGGACATCCACAAGAACCTCGCTGAGCCGCGGCGCGAAATCCGCCGCCTCGGCGAAGAAATGGGTTATGCGCCGGTGCGCATTACCGCAGCCGTGCGCAGCGGCGACACCCCGCAGCGCGAGCGGGCAGCTATGCTGCGAACACCTCCGCACATTCTCGTTACGACGCCCGAATCGCTGTATCTGCTGCTGACTGCCGAAAAATCGCGCGAAATGCTGAAGACTGCGCGGGTGGTGATTGTCGATGAGATTCACGCAGTGCTCGAATCCAGGCGCGGAGCGCATCTTGCGCTCACGCTCGAGCGGCTGGAGCACGCGTGCGGCCAGACGAACGCCCCAGCGGGCCCGCGCGAAGGCGGCCGTTCGCGCAGGCTCCAGAGGATCGGCTTGTCGGCGACTCAAAAGCCGATCGAAGAAGTGGCGCGCTTCCTCGTTGGCGAGCGCCCTGATACACAGTGCACGATCGTCAACCGCGGGCACAAGCGCGTGATCGATCTCGCGATCGAAGTGCCGGGCTCTCCCCTCGAAGCGGTGATGGCCACGGAAGTCTGGCAGGAAATTTACAACCGTCTGATCGAATTGATCGAAACGCACCGCACGACGCTGATCATGGTGAACACGCGCCGCCTTGCCGAGCGCATGGCGCACCATCTCACCGAAAAGCTCGGAGCGGAGCACGTAGCGGCGCATCACGGCAGTCTCTCCAAGGAA
>DATLEF010000065.1:0-19515 GCA_035525455.1 Burkholderiales bacterium | reverse complement strand
GATCACCGGCGCCCGCGTGCGCAACTTCATTCAGCAGCAGGACGGCGTGAAGGCGGCTTATTTCGGCTTCCTCGACCGTTTCCGTGCAATGCCCGGCGATTATACGGCGGCCACCACCAACATCTCCGGCGTCGCTGCAACCGCCGCGTGCAACAACGGCAATGGAGACGGCGATGGCACGATTGAAGTCGCCGGTAACGAAAACATTCTCGCGTGGGAGCACCTGTCCAAGGCGGGCTTCATCAACGGGTCGTACGTCTGCGCCGCCGCACCGGCAACCTCGACCAGCGCACCCACCAACCCCTATGGCCAGTATCTCGACCTCGTTTACGACGCAAACTACGGCGGTGCTGCCCCGACTGCGCGCCACAACGTGAAGACTGGGGCTCAGGTTCCGTCGGACATACTCGCCGAGATGGATCGCAAGGTCGACGACGGCAATGCGGCGCAGGGTTCGTTCCGCGCGCAACTCGGCGGCGGCGTCGACGCAACGACCACGAATTGTTACGACAATGCCGGCGTGTGGAAATCTACTTCTCCCGGCTCGAACTGCGGTGGCACGACGATCTTCTGACTAAGGGGTTTGCGCCCCGGGGCTGCTTCGAGAGGCCTTTTTTCATCGGCGCTCGCAGGTAAATTCAGGCATCAAGACAAAGACTTGCGCGCGCCCAGTGCCATGGCCGCGAGCGCCGTTCTGCTATACTGGCTGCAGAATGATACAAGCCGTGCGCAAAGCAGCCGGGGCCGACGCGATCGCGATTGCGCGCGACGTGCTGCAGCTCGAAGCGCAGGCCATACTCGACCTCGTTCCCCGGCTCGACGAAGGTTTCGGCGATGCCGTTCACATCATCATGGAATGCCGGGGCCGGGTTGTCGTCAGCGGTATGGGCAAATCGGGCCACATCGCGCGCAAAATCGCGGCAACCCTCGCGAGCACCGGAACGCCGGCGTTTTTCGTTCACCCAGCAGACGCGAGCCATGGCGACCTGGGCATGATCACGCGCGACGATGTGCTGATCGGCTTGTCGAATTCAGGAGAGAGCGGCGAGCTGCTCGCGATCGTGCCGCTGCTCAAACGGCAGGGCGCAAAGTTGATCGCGCTCACGGGCAATGCGCAATCGAGTCTTGCGCAGGAAGCCGACGTGCACCTGTATGCGAGCGCTGAAAAAGAAGCTTGCCCGCTCGATCTTGCGCCCACTTCCAGCACCACCGCCGCGCTCGCGTTGGGCGATGCGCTCGCCGTCGCACTCATGCATGCGAGGGGGTTTACGCGCGACGACTTCGCGCGCTCGCATCCCGGCGGGGCCCTGGGCCGCAGGCTCCTCACGCACGTGCGTGACGTCATGCGAACCGGCGAGAACGCGCCCCGCATCGGCCGCGCTGCGACACTGATGGACACGATGCTGGAGATGTCGCGCGGGCGCATGGGAATGACCGCGATACTCGACGACGACGGCCGGGTCATCGGTATCTTCACCGACGGGGACTTGAGGCGCGCGCTCGAGAAAGGCTTCGACCTGCGCTCCACGCCTATCGCCCAGGTCATGGGCGGTGAGCCGCGCACGATCGCGCCGGACCGGCTTGCGGTCGAGGCGGTCGAAATCATGGAACGCAACAAAGTGAACCAGATTCTGGTCGTCGACGAGGCGAAGCGGCTGATCGGTGCGCTCAACATGCACGATCTGTTCAAGGCCAAGGTCATCTGAACCGCAGGCACAGCGTCCCTGCACACTCCAACACCGATTCAGGTCTACCCTTTACGCCGACACATGCAGGACGTTTACTCCCGGGCCCGGACGATACGACTTGCGGTTTTCGACATCGACGGAGTGTTGACCGATGGCGGGCTGTATTACAGCGACAGCGGCGAGGAGATCAAAGTCTTCGACGTGCGCGACGGTCACGGCATGAAAATGCTGCAGGCGAGTGGCGTCGGGCTCGCCATCATCACGGGCCGAACGTCCCAGTGTGTGGCGCGTCGCACCGAGAACCTCGGCATCGAGTACGTGTTCCAGGGTGTGGATGACAAGCTTGCGACGCTGCGCGCGCTTGCGCAAAAGCTCTCGCTCGATCTCTCGGCCTGTGCCTACATGGGCGACGACTGGATCGACCTGCCGATACTCACGCGTTGCGGGCTCGCGTTGTCGGTGCCGGATGCCCATGCAGAGGTGCTGAGCCGCGCGCATTACGTGACGCGCGCTGCGGGCGGACGGGGCGCGGTGCGTGAGGCCTGCGAGCTCATCATGCGCGCGCAGGGGACATACGAGTCGAGACTCGCCGGTTTTCTCACATGACCGACCGTCTCGGCGCCTGGTTTCCGCTGGTCTTGCTCGCCGCGCTCGCCGCGCTCACGTTCTGGCTCGATCAAGTCACACACCCCCGCGACCGTGCGCAGTCCGGCGTGGTCAAGCACGATCCGGACTACATCGTCGAGGGGCTTTCCGCGAGGCGGATGGACCATGTCGGCCGGGTCAAGCACACGCTGCTCGCGCGCAAGATGACGCATTACCCGGATGACGATATGACGCTGCTGGTCGAGCCGAAATTCGTCACGTACGCCGAAGGCCGCGCGCCGGTGAGTGTCACTTCGCGTCAAGCGCGGGTGTCCGGCAACGGCGAGCACGTCTACTTCGAGGACAACGTACGTGTCGTGCGCGCGCCGCACGGCAACGACAGTGAGCTCACGGTCGAAACCAACTATTTGCACGTGATACCGGACGAGAATCTTGCCCGCACCGACCGACCTGTAACGATACGTAACGCCGCCATTGTCATCGCCGCTTCTGGCTTAGAATTGAACAGTGAAACACGCGTTCTCAAGCTCCAGGGCCGAGTACGCGGCACGTTCGTGCGCGCCGCGCCGGCGAATGCGCATTAGCCGTTTTCTGCGCAGTTTGTGCCGGGCAGCTGTGGGCGGACTTGCCGCGCTCGCCCTTGCCGCACCCGCACAGGCGGAAAAAGCCGACCGCAACAAGCCGATTCACCTCGAAGCCGATCGCGTCACCGTAGACGATGCCAAGCAGATCGCCACTTTCACGGGCAACGTGGTGCTCACGCAGGGCACCATGATTCTGCGCGGCGACCGCATGGAAGTGCGTCAGGACAAGGAAGGCTTCAAGCAAGGCGTGACGTTTGGAAACCTCGCTTATTTCCGCCAGAAACGCGATGGCTACGATGAATACATCGAAGCCTGGGCCGAGCGCATCGAATACGACGGCCGCGCGGAAAAGCTGCAGATGTTCAATCGCGCGATGTTGAAACGCGGACAGGACGAAGTGCGTGGAAACTATGTTTCGTACGATGTGGCCACCGAGTTTTTCCAGGTGACCGGCGGCACGAAAACCGCCGCGGCGAAACCGGGGGAAGGGCGCGTGCGCGCGATCATGCAGCCCAAACCGAGGGAGAATCCGCCCGCCCAGCCTGCAGTGGCGTTGAGGCCGGATGACACGCCCGATTCCAAACGTGGAGACAGTGGTGCCGGCACAAAGTAGAGCGGCGCCACGCCAGCCACCGGATCTCAGCCCGGTGCGCGAGCCCGCGCCCGAAGCGCTCGAGCAGGTGAGCAAGCTGCGGGCCGAGAGCCTGAAGAAGCGCTACCGCTCGCGCGTCGTCGTGAAAGATGTGTCGCTCGAAGTGCGCAGCGGCGAAGTCATCGGTCTGCTCGGTCCCAACGGCGCCGGCAAGACCACATGCTTTTACATGATGGTCGGCCTCGTGCCGATGGATGGCGGTGAGCTCTTTCTGGACGGCGAGCGTCTCACCCACCTGCCCATACACGCACGCGCGCTTAGGGGACTGAGCTATTTGCCGCAGGAAAGCTCGATTTTCCGGCGCCTCTCGGTCGCAGACAACGTGCGCGCGGTGCTGGAGCTGCGCAGCCGGGCCGCGAACGAAATCGAGTTGAAGCTCGACGATCTGCTGCGCGAGCTGCACATAAGCCATCTGCGCGACAATCCGGCGATCAGCCTCTCCGGCGGCGAGCGCCGGCGGGTCGAGATCGCGCGTGCGCTCGCAACCGAGCCGCGCTTCATCCTGCTCGACGAGCCCTTCGCGGGCGTCGATCCCATCGCCGTGCTCGAAATCCAGAAAATCATCAAATTCCTCCGGGCGCGCGGTATTGGCGTGGTGATTACCGATCACAACGTGAGGGAAACCCTGGGCATCTGCGATCGTGCGTATATCATCAACGACGGCTCCGTCCTCGCTTACGGCAAACCGGAAGAAATCGTTTATAATGAGAGCGTAAGAAAGGTTTACCTGGGAGAGCACTTCCGCCTGTAAATGCCTCCCGTGCGAGAGCCCGATGTCGAGCCCCCGCGGGAAGCAGCGCCGGCGCGCAACTTCCACCACGCATGAAGCACTCTCTCCAACTCCGGTTATCCCAGCACCTCACCCTCACTCCTCAGCTGCAGCAATCGATACGGTTGCTTCAGCTCTCGACGCTGGAGCTCAATCAGGAGCTCGAGCGTTTCCTGCAGGAGAATCCGCTGCTCGAGCGGGATGAGGGCGCCGATCCGGCACTGGTTCCAGCAGCATTGAACAGCGTGGGCGCGACCGAACCTGTATCCGAAGTCGCTACGAACCCTGCCGAAGAGGCGTCCGCGCCGAGCGAGGGGGATATTTTCACCACGCTGTCTGACGCGCCGTACGGCAGCGGCGGCCGCGACGATGGGGACGACGACGATTATCCGCAGCTCGCGGCCGAAAACCCGACGCTGCGCGACCATCTCATCAGTCAGCTCTCTCTCATGAAGCTGGAGGAGCGCGATCGCACGCTCGTCACCTTGCTCATCGAAACCCTGAACGAGGATGGCTATCTTTCCCAGGATCTCGCTGAAATTCACGAAATGCTGCCCGCAGAGCTCGCTGTCGAGCCCGAAGAGCTGCAGATCGCGCTGAAGCACCTGCAGCACCTCGAGCCAACCGGCGTCGGCGCGCGCAATCTCGGCGAGTGCCTGTGCCTGCAGCTGGCGGCGCTGAGCGAATCGACGGCGTACCGCAGCGAAGCGCTCGACGTCGTGCGCCAGCATCTCGACGCGCTGGCTTCGCGCGACTTCGCACGGCTGAAGAAGGCCCTGCGCTGCGACGATACGACGCTGCGCGGCGTGCAGAAGCTCATCATCAGTCTCAACCCGCGTCCGGGCCGCGAGTACGTATCCGACGATACGCGCTATGTCGTGCCGGACGTGATCGTGCGCAAGGTGAAAGGCGTGTGGCTCGCTGCACTCAATCCGGAAGCGATGCCGAAGCTCCGAATCAACCGTCTGTACGCGGACATACTCTCTCGCGCCCGCAGTGCCGGCGCGCAGCAGCTCTCGAGCCAGCTGCAGGAAGCGAAATGGCTCATCAAGAACGTGCAGCAGCGCTTCGACACCATACTGCGCGTCGCGCAGGCGATCGTAGACCGCCAGCGGCACTTCTTCGAGCACGGCGAAGTCGCGATGCGCCCGCTGGTACTGCGTGAAATCGCCGAAGCGCTGGACCTTCACGAGTCGACCGTGTCGCGCGTCACGACGCAGAAATTCATGCGCACGCCGCGCGGGATTTTCGAGCTGAAGTATTTTTTCGGCAGCCATGTCACCACCGAAAGCGGCGGATCGGCCTCGAGCACGGCGATACGCGCGCTGATCAAGCAGCTCGTGGGCGCGGAGAATTCCCGCAAGCCCCTGAGCGACAGCCAGCTCTCGGAAATTCTCAGCCAGCAGGGCATCGTCGTCGCGCGCCGTACCGTGGCGAAGTACCGCGAGTCGATGCAGATCCTGCCGGTCAACCTGCGCAAGACACTCTAAAGCGCCGGTGGCTCGTACGTATGCAATCGCGTCATAGACTCAAAAGGAGTGCTGCATGAATCTTCAAGTCACCGGGCACCAACTTCCGATCACGCCGGCGATCCGCGACTATATCTTCAGCAAGCTGCAGCGCATCACCCACCACTTCGATCATGTGATCGACGTCAACGTGATCATGTCGGTCGAGAAGCTGCAGCACAAGGCCGAAGCCACGATACACGTGCGGGGCAAGGACATTTTCTGTGAAAGCTCCGCCGACGACATGTACGCGGCGATTGACGGGCTCATCGACAAGCTCGACCGCACGATACTCAAGCATAAGGAAAAGAACCTCGCGCAACGCCACGATGGCGCGCCCATAAAGCACCAGGCCGCGAAGTAGCCAGAGCGAGCCCAAGCCCATCCCCGGCGTTTCCAGAGCGATCGAAATGAATTTGATATCACAACTGCTGCCCGAGACCAATGTCGTCATCGACCTCGATGTCTCGAGCAAGAAACGCGTTTTCGAGCAGGTCGGGCTGATCTTCGAGAACAACAACCACATAGCGCGCAGTCAGGTCTTCGACAGCCTGTTCGCGCGCGAGAAGCTGGGCTCGACGGGACTCGGGCAGGGCATCGCGATTCCGCACGGCCGCATCCGGGACCTCAAGGACGCCGTGGGGGCCGTGATGCGCATGCGGCAGCCGATTCCTTTCGATGCCCCCGATGGGCAGAACGTAAGTATTATTTTCGTGCTCCTCGTGCCCGACCGCGCGACTGACATGCATCTGCAGATACTCTCCGAGCTCGCCCAGATGTTCAGCGAGAAGGCTTTTCGCGAGAAGCTGCTGGCGGCGCCCACCGCATCCGAGCTGCACCGGCTCATTACGCAATGGCAACCTCATGCCACAACTCAGCATAGCTCGGTTCTTTGAGGACACCAGCGAGAAGCTCAAGCTCACCTGGGTGGCGGGCCGCGCGGGCAGCGGCAGGAATCTCAGCAGCGAGCTCATCAAGGGCTCGACCAAGGGCCTCATCGGCCATCTCAATTTCATCCATCCGAACTGGATCCAGGTGCTCGGTTCGACCGAGGTCGAGTATCTGAGCCGACTCGATGCGGCGCTCTGCCGCGCGACACTCGACGAAATCGCGACCCGCGATCTCGCATGCTTCATCGTGGCGGGAATCGATTCGATACCGGAGACGCTGTCCGCCGTCGCCGAAACTACAGCAACGCCGCTTTTTCGCTCGCCGGTGCCGAGCGTCGAGCTCATGTGGATACTGCGGCCCTATCTTGCCCGCGCGCTCGCGGAGTCGGCGACGTCGCACGGCGTCTTTCTCGACGTGCTCGGGATGGGCGTGCTCATCACCGGCGCATCGGGCGTGGGCAAGAGCGAGCTTGCGCTCGAGCTCATCAGCCGCGGCAGCGGCCTCATCGCGGACGACGTGATCGAGTTCTACCGCGTGGGGCCGGACACGCTCGAAGGCCGCTGCCCAGGGCTTCTGCGTGATTTTCTGGAGGTGCGCGGGCTGGGCGTGCTCAATATCCGCACCGTATTCGGCGAAGCTGCGCTGCGGCCGCGCAAGAATCTGAGCCTGATCGTGCATCTCGAGCGCCCGGGACCCGATCACACGCCCATCGAGCGTCTGCCGCTGCGGCCCGGCTTCGAGGAATTGATGGGCATCAGTATCTGCAAAGTGACGATCCCGGTCGCCGCCGGACGTAACCTTGCCGTACTGACCGAAGCGGCGGTGCGCAATCGCGTGCTCCAGCTCCGCGGCATCGACAGCACATCGGAGTTCATCGCGCGGCAATCGCAGGAGATGGGACGCGACAAGGAGACCTGAGGGTTATACCGCATGGAGCTCGTTCTCATAACCGGCCTCTCGGGTTCGGGAAAAAGCGTCGCGCTGAACGCGCTCGAGGACGCGGGGTATTACTGCGTCGACAACCTGCCGGTGAAGCTCCTGCCGGAGTTGGTCGCGTTCCTCGCTCGCGCCGGCTATTCGCGCGTTGCGCTCAGCATGGACGTGAGAAGCGGTGAAGCGCTGGACGCGCTGCCTCAGCATCTTCAATCGCTGCGCGGCGCCGGCACGGACGTGAAAATCCTGTTCCTCGACGCCAAGGACGATACGCTGATCCAGCGCTTCTCGGAGACGCGGCGCCGGCACCCGCTCGGCGACGGCCGGCGCACGCTCCCGGAAGCGATCGCGCTCGAACGCGAGCTGCTCGAAGACATTGCAGCGCTCTCGCACCACGTCGATACGAGCGAGTTGAGGCCGAATGTCCTGCGCAGCTGGGTGCGCGAGTTCGTGCAGGTGCCCGCCGCGGGGCTCACGCTTCTTTTCCAGTCGTTCGCGTACAAGCATGGCATTCCGCTCGACACCGACATGGTGTTCGACGTGCGGTGTCTGCCCAATCCTCACTACGATCCGCAGCTGCGGCCTTACACCGGTATCGATCGCCCGGTCGTGGAATTCTGCACGGCCGATCCGGGTGTGCAGAAAATGCTACAGGACATCAAGCGCTTCGTCGCCGAATGGCTGCCGTGCTTCGACCGCGACAGCCGCAGTTATCTTACGGTTGCGATCGGCTGCACCGGCGGGCGTCACCGCTCGGTGTATCTGGCCGAGGCTCTCGCGAGCTATTTCCGCGAGCGTCACGCGCGCGTGCTCCTGCGGCATCGCGAATTGCCGAGCACGTGAGCGAGGCGCATTTCATATTTCCCCTGGGGACGGTCGTCTATCCGGGCGGCACCGTGCAGTTGAAGATCTTCGAGCAGCGCTACCTCGAAATGACCAAAGTGTGCCTGCGCGACAACCGGCCGTTCGGTATCTGCCTCATCAGGGAAGGGCGCGAAGTCGGTGCGCCTGCGGTACCGGAACGCATCGGCTGCCTCGCGGCGATCGAAGTCTGGGACATGCCGCAGCTCGGGCTGTTCCAGCTTACCGCACGGGGCGGCGAGCGCTTCAGGCTCCTCGAGACCGAAATCGCAGCGAATGGTCTCATGTCGGCTTCGATCGAGCGTATCCCGCCGGATACGCCCGCAGCGCATGTCGACGCTGCCTGTCGCAACGTGTTGAAGGCTGTTATCGATCGCGTCGGCGCGGCACATTTTCCGCAGCCGCTCGAGCTCGATGATGCCTCGTGGGTGGGCTTCCGGCTCGCCGAAATCCTTCCGCTTGAGATGCGCGTCAAACAACACCTGCTCGAAATGCAGGACGCGGGGGAGCGCCTCGCAGAGCTGCGCGCGGTACTCACGGAAAAAGGTCTCGTCGACGGCGATGACGCGACGACTTGAAGCCATGCACGTACGTGCCGAGCCGACGCCGCGCTATTTCTTGACGCCATCCTTCTCGCCGGCGTCCTCTCCCCAATAGCCGGGAAAATCGGCTGCATAGCAGGCAGGCGAGCTGTACGTGCCGTTCGCATAGCGCGAGCGCGGCAAGCGTTTCGCGAGCACGAGGCGCGAGAAGCGCAGCCGGCTCTCCACGGTATCGATATGCCGCAGAGCGTCGCCGCCCGCGGCGTAAATGCCGGCTTCGGTGAGAACGAAATCCATCGGCACATCGTGCGCCTGCGGATAGATCGTTTCCAGACGCAGGATCTCGTAGGCGACGCCGATCGCGATCATGCGCCGCCCGCACGCGTCCAGCGTCCGGTCGAAAAAGCCGCCGCCGTAGCCCAGCCGATAGCCGCGTCCGTCGAAACCGTTCATCGGCACGATCGCGACGTCGGGTAGGAGCACTTCGGTCCCGTCCGGAACCGGGATGTCGTATACGCCGGCACGCATCGGCGCGCCCGGCCACCACTGCCTGAACTGCAAAGGCGCTCTCGGTTGCACGACTTCGGGTAGCGCAGCCAGCGCCCCTTGTTCGCGCCAGCGTTTCAACGCGTGCCGCGCGTCGAACTCGCCTTTGAATGGCCAGCAAATGCCTACGGTCGCCTCCGCGGGGATCTCGAAGCCGTCGAGTAGATTGCGAGTGATGCGCTCGTTCCAGTCTTTGCGCGCGAGCGGATCCGACGCCCCGCGCAGTTGCACAAGCTCGGCGCGCTTCACCTTGCGCCAGGCGCTGATGTCGCTCCACTCGGTGAGTGCGGGTTGAGTCACGTCATCCTGATGAGCGTGCGCTGCGCTCCGCTGAGGCGCTTTCGAGCGACTCGAGTATGCGCCTCACCGGCGCCGGTATCGCCGCGGCCTTGGCATCGGCGAGCGTCATCCAGACGTGTCCCGGCTCCATCACGCGCGGCACGAGCGCCGAGACGCGCAGGCGTTGCGGCGCGATCGTCAATCGGAAGTGCGTGAACCCGTGCTGGATTTCGGGCAGCGCCTCCACATCCGCAATATCCGCCGAAAAGCGCTGCGCACACACGGCGCTGACGTTCTCGCCGGCCGAGAGCTCCGGAAAACACCAGAGACCGCCCCAGATCCCGGCCGCGGGCCTTTTCTCGAGCAACAATGCGCCCGCATGCTCGAGTATGACCATGACCGTGTTCTTGTGCGGCAGCGCTTTGCGCGGCCGGGGCGCAGGCACGGTGTCTATCGCCTGTTCGCGCAGCGCTGCGCACGTGCGCGCGAGCGGACATGCGCCGCAGCGCGGCTGTCGCCGCAGGCACACGGTTGCGCCGAGGTCCATCAGGCCTTGCGTGTAGGCTTCGATGCCGGCCGTGGGCAGCGCCTCCTCCGCAGCTTGCCACAGCGCGTCGGCGACGCGCTTCTCGCCGGGGTAGCCGCCGATGCCGCAACAGCGCGCGAGCACGCGCTTTACGTTGCCGTCGAGTATGGCGTGCCGCGCGCCGTGCGCGAACACCATGACGGCCGCAGCGGTCGAGCGACCGATGCCCGGCAGCGCTACTACCGCATCGAACGTGCGGGGAAATTCGCCGCTGTGCTCATCGCGAATGACTTGCGCGGCGCGGTGCAGATTGCGCGCGCGCGAGTAATAACCGAGGCCGCTCCAATGCGCGAGTACATCGTCGAGCGCGGCGGCAGCGAGCGCCGCACTGCTCGGGAAGCGCGCCATGAAACGGTGGTAATAGGGCACGACCGTGGCGACCTGCGTCTGCTGCAGCATGATCTCGGAGACCCAGATCGCGTACGGATCGCGTGTTCCCTGCCACGGCAGATCATGGCGGCCGTGCGCGATCTGCCACGCGATCACTTTTTGCGCGAGCGTCATTTAGGGACTCTTAACCACCAGGTGCACGTTGCTGGCCTTGACGCCTGCGGCGCGAAGCACGCCGATTCTGACGGCGGCCTCAGGGCGCCTCGTCATGCACCGATTCTAACGCGGCGCGACCGCACGAAAGCGTGCTCGACTCTCCGGTGTCCCAGCAGTTGATGGCATTGGGGGCGCAATGGCCATGTCCGGGCAGCGTGTTTTTGCTAAGCTTTAGTCATCCCGCTACTGAAGACCAACACGGAGGGGCTATGCCGCTGGTTGCGATGACGCGTGAAATGGGCTCGCTCGGCACCGAGGTCGCGTCACGACTTTCTCAGCGCCTCGGCAGAGAGATCGTGCACCACGAGATCATTGGCGCGCTCGCCGACAAGATGCGGCTCCGTAAAAGCCACGTCATCCGCTTTCTCGAAGGCAAAGCGGGCATCTGGGAGCGGATGACCACGGACAGGACCAGTCTCGCGATCTATACCGCCGACGAAATCTTCAGGCTCATCGAAAACGGAAGCGTGGGCGTGCTGCACGGCTGGGGCGCCGTGCACCTGCTGCGGCCGATACCGCATGTCGTATGTGTGCGCGTGTGCGCGCCTTTCGACACGCGTGTAGCGCGCATGATGCAAAGGCTCAACACCGACGACCGCGAGTTCGTCGAAGCCGAGATCCGCCACTCCGAAGAAGCGCACGCCGCGATCACGCGCCGCCATTTCGGCGTCGACTGGCAGCAGTCCGAGAACTACGATCTCGTGCTGAATACCGAGCGCCTCTCGGTCGATGAGTGCGCGGAGAAGATCGCTTCCGTGCTGGCTCAGCCGCAGTTCCAGGAAACGCCCGAATCGACGCGTATCTTTGCGGATCTCGCGCTGAAAAACCACGTGCGTGCCGCGCTCAGGCAGGACTCGCGCACCTCGAAGATGAATGTGACGGTCGAAGCGGCGGATGGACGTATTGTGCTTGCGGGCATTCTGGAAGCCGGGCTCGAGGAGCGCGATGCGATCGAAGTCGTGGGCGCGCTGCGCGGCGTGACCGAGGTGGACAGTCGGTTACGAACAGCCGCACTGCCGAGCTACAAGCTCGACAGCTGAGAATAACCGCAGGTGCCGATGTTCGTGCTGGAGCGGGTGATGGGAATCGAACCCACGTTCTTAGCTTGGGAAGCTACTTTCCTACCATTGGAAGACACCCGCCTCGCGCTTGATTTTAGGGGAGTTCCGAGCGTCTCGCAAAACGCCCTGAGGCTCATCGTGGCGCCGGGGCGCCAGCGGCACGAAGTGCCTCCAGAATATCTTCGCGCGCGGCTTTCGTCGCCAGCGATATAGGCGTGTCACCCGAAGAATGCTCGGCAAGTGCTGATGCTCCAGCCGCGAGCAGTAGTTTCACGACCTCGATATGGCCATTCATCACAGCCTTGTGCAACGGCGTCCAGCCCTCATTGCTTGCGACGTTCGGATCGGCGCCGGCTGCAATGAGCACTTGGACACCGGCAGTGTGCCCACCCGTCGCTGCCTGCAGCAGTGGCGTCAGGCCAGCAGCACTGCGTGCGTTGCAGTCCGCGCGGGGTGCGAGTAACTCGATGATAGTCAGAAAGCCTTTCATTGCGGCCCAATGCAAAGGCGTATAGCCGCCGCGGTCTCTCGCCTGCGGATCCGCTCCGTACTCGATCAGCAGTTTTGCGGCGTCTACATTACCGTGAAAGGACGCGACCATGAGTGACGTCCAGTCGCGCGCATCGCGCGTGTCGGCGGCCATTCCTGCCTTGAGAAACAGCAGCAGCGGTGATGTGTCCGGATTTTCAGCCGCTCGAAACAAGTCGGACGCGCGCAGCTTCAAATTCGTGTCCGCCTGCGGGACACCTCGCTCCCGGCCTTCCACTCCCCACACGTCACGCTGCTCGAGCGATTTCCCATGCAGGCCTTCGTACGCGAGCTTGAGCGGTTTCACGCGCAGCTCATCGTAGGCGACGCTCAGCCGGAAGATCTCGCGTGCAACATCGGCAGGAAACCCTTGCCGACCGCCGCGCTTGTCCACGAGAAGCTCCTCGAAGACAGCAACCGCGCGCTCGGGCGACGGCCACGCGGCAAGGATCTTCTCGATGACGTGCGGATACCTTGCTTCGAGCGCGTGGGGATAGAGATCGGGCGCGTCGCCGAGGTATGACTTTAGCTTCTCGTTCACGATGCTTTCGTCAGCTACGTCCGATTTCGCGGATCGTGAATATTAGATGCATTGTGGGATTTATGGCACGGCTGCCTTGCATGGAGCTTTCAACGAGCGATAGACGATTTGCATCGAATATCGTCGCCTTGTGAGGGCGCGGAGCACAGCCGCTCGCGTCGGCTCGGCTACTTTGCGTCCTCGCGCTTCTCCGACTTGGGCTGCGCCGCCGGAGCCGGTTCGCTTTTCTTGTCCCCACCTTCCGTTTCCGGTGGCTTGGTCTGCACCGCTTCAGGCTTCGCTGGCGGCGGCGCGGGGCGCGCTTCGCCGACTTTGCCCGATTGCAGCTCGGCGCGTTGGCCGACTTTCAGCTCGATGTTGGTGCCGGACTGCGGGCCTTGCATCGTGACCGTGCCATCGGGGCGCACACGGCCTTTCACAGCCAGTCCTGAGAGTGCGTCTTTCGCGTCGACGGGCCGATTGTTCAGCCACAGGACCGCGCTGCCGTCGTTACGCCGCACGATGCCGCTATAAGTGATGATCTGCGGCGCGGGCGGGGCCGGCGGCGTTTCGACAGTTTCGGCGGTTCCGACTTGCGGGGGGCGCTGTTTTTGCGTGCGCGCAACGTCGAGCTGCGCGCGCTCGGCGGGCGTGAAGAAAAGGCGCCCGAATGGCTGCGCCGCCGAAGCAGCATTCGCGAATGCGGCCGCTGCCAACAGCAGGAGTGCGTGCCTCATCCCTTTTTCTCCGGCGGTGGAGTCGGGCGCACGGTGAGCCATCGCAAATCGCATTCGGCCGAGAGGTTAGGCTGGAACTGTAGGATTTTTTCGGCTTCACCGGCTTTCAGACGCCGCATAGTGCAATGGTCGATCGTATAAAATCCGCCGCCGCGGCGCCCGAGCGCGTCGAAGAAGCGCAGCAGGTCTTCCTCGTGCAGCAACCGGAACTTGAGGTGCATGAGCGACTCCTGCAGCTGCAGCTTGCCCAAGGTGAATTCCGCGGCATATGTATACGGGCGCTGCATGCTGATGTCGTACTCGACCCCGAAAATCCGTGCCTCCTCGTTGGCGATGCGCAGGCTGTCGAGCCAGTTGATGCGCTGCTCCTCGCCGACGAAACCGGCGCGGGCAAGCTGCTGATAGGCGCCGAGATAGCGGCTGATCATTTCTTTCTCTTCGCCGGCGTTTTGTATGCGTAGCCGCGCTTCCCGCAGCTGCCCCTCGCGCTGTTCGAGAAGCTTCTGCGCCCTGTCGTGCAGACTCCCGGAAAAGACGATCAGCCCCAGCGCGGCGAGAAACGTCACCGCGAGCACGATCAGCGGCGTGCGCAGCGCCTGCAGGTCGGCGCGCGTGATCATACGCGGGGCTTGAACACGATGACGAGCTCGAACTCGGCGCTGCCGGCCTCGGCCCGTGAGCTGTCGAGCGTATTGCCCGACAGCGCGGCTTTGGGACTCACGTTGAGCGGCATCTTCGTCGTTCGTACTTCTACCACGGCAGGATTCGCCCGCAGCCGTTCCGCCAGGCCGTTGATCGTATCGATTGCGGCGCGATAGTCGCCGCGGAAAGGCCGAATCTCTCCGGTGAAATACGCACTCTGTCGACGAACCGGCGGCGGCGCACCAGGCGCAGGGGGTGCGACGGTCGCCGACCCCGAGACGCCTTCGGCGCCTTTTTCGATATCGTTGAGCCCGTACTTCCAGCCGAATTCGCGCACGAGCACGTTCGGGCTCTGCCCGACGGCATCTGAAACCACTGCCATCATCGGCGAGGGCTCACGGGCATTGTCGCGAACCGCTTTGGCAACTTCCACCGCGCGCTTGAGATTGTCGCCGGTGGTCGGCGCCGGCGGGTACTGACGCGTGATCTGCTGATACTGCAGATCCTGCGCCGCGATCTGCCTGGCCACGTCGGATGCGTTCGAATTGACGCCGTAAGCAAGCCACCCGTTGACGCCGCTCCAGATTGCGGCAACGGCGCCGATCGCAGCGCAGCTCGCGTAGATTGCGCGCCGCAGGCGATAACGGCGGAAGCCGAGCGTGGCGGTGGCCGGCGCGATATTCCCCGGCGGAAATTGCAGCCCCAGGAGCTGCAGATAGACCGCATCGGGCGTCAACGCGAGCGTCTGCTTGTCCATTCCGAGCCGCGTGCTCATCTCGTCGGCGCCCAGGCGTACGCAGTCGAGACTGGGATTGTCGTGCGTGATCGTGGCCTCGACTTCATGGAGCTCGTCAGTACGGTCGAGCAGCAGGACGGTCAGGTGCTCATCGAGCGTTGCGGTGCGCAGAGCGTGCAGGTAGAGGCGAGTATTGGAGATCTCACCGGCAAACAGACGCACCGGGTCCGGGGTTTTCGAGCCGTCGCCGCGCGTGAGCCGGCTCAATCTGAACTGACGATCGCGGAAAAAGGTGAGCCGCAGCCCACCCGAGTGCTGTGCCGCAAGCAGGAGGTTCGGCGTCTTCACCTGCAGCTTGTCGAGAAGACCCGAGATGATCATCGGCAGGAGGTATATCGCCGCGAGCGGCAGCTCCTGCGCATTGATGATCTTCAACCAGTCAGCCGGGATGTCCGGATTCGTCAAAGCCGCGAAGAGGTAACGGTCATCGCGTCTTTTTTCGCCGTCGCGCCCCTGCAGCCACGCGCCCATGTACGGCGTGTTGCGGTAATGCTGGCGGAGCTTGCGCGTGACCATCTGAGCGCGGTCGGAGCCGCTCGCGTGGGGCAAAGTATCGAAGCGGTAGTCTTCTTCCACCGCGTCGACCATCATGAAAACAGGGATGTTGGTGTGCGGCGTCAGGAATTCCCTGAAACCGGCCATGCCCTGCTCATCGTGAGGAAACTGCTCAAGCTGAACGATCTTTCCGGCGCGCCAGTATGCGGCCGAGGCCTGTAAACCCGAAACGCAGATGAGCAGCTTCTCTCGCATTAAGAGTTAGGCACTCTAAAATTTGATCTTGCCCAAAACATCATACACCGGCGAGAGCACCGACCACATGATGAGCGCCAGCACCATCCCGAGTCCGAGCGTAATGCTCGGCTCGAGGAGCTTCAGCGCTTTGTCGACGGATTCGCGCACGTCGCGCGTGTAGAAATAGTTCACGTTGCGCAGCGCAACGTCGAGCGCCCCGGTGCTTTCGCCCACACGCAGCATGCGGATCACGAGAGGCGGGAAAATACCCAGGTTGTGAAAGCATTCGGTGAGGCTCGCACCGGCCGACACCTGCTGTCCCGCGCGCATCAGGCCGTCCGCTATGACGCGGTTGCCGACGATCTCTTCGCTCGTTTTCATCGCGTCCAGCACCGTGATGCCCGACTCGTACATCAGCGCGAAAAAAGTTGCGAAGCGGGCAAGGATGATTTTCTGCAGTATGGTGCCGACCACCGGCAGGCGGAGCTTCATGCGGTCCCAGAAATACTGCATGCGCGGATTTCGGGAAAAGGTGATCGTGCCGACAATGAGCGCGAGGATAGGCACGCCGAATACGAGAGGCCACCAGTTGATGACCAGATTGGACGCAGCGATCAGCACGCGCGTCTGGATCGGCAGCTCGAGGCCCATCGTTTTCAGGAGCGCGGTCACCTGCGGCACCAGGTAGATCAGCAGGAAGAGCACGACGGCGATTACGACCAGCATCACCATCGACGGGTAGATCAGCAGCCGCCGGGTCTGTGAGACGAGCTCGTCCTGCCACTTGAGCGACTCGCCGAGGCTTTGAAAGACTTCCGGCAGGCGTCCAGTCTGTTCACCGGCGCCCACGAGGCTCACGAACACTTTGTCGAAAACCTGCGGATGCGAAGTCATGCACTGCGAGAGCACTTTGCCGCCCTCCATGTCCTCGATCATGACCGTGAGGACCTCGCGAAAGCGCGGGTTCTCGATTGAGGTGCGCAAATCGCGCAGGCCTTCGAGCATGGGTATGCCGGAACGGTTCATCTGCTCGATGTCGAAGCAGAAATTGATGAGGTCCTGGCGCGTGATGCGCCGCGCGGCGCCGAGGCGCGACATCTGCCGGTCGACCGGTCTGCACGTAATGAGATCGAGGCCCATACGACGCAGGCGCAGCTCGAGATCGGCTTCGTTGACCGCGTCGAGCCCCCCGCGCACGGCGCGGCCGGTCTTGTCGACGGCTTTGTATTCGAAAGCGGGCACTCAGGTGTAGCGCCCGGTCAGGTCGACGGCGCGCGCGAGCTCCGCCAGTGTCGTCGTGCCATCGAGGACGCGTTGCATGCCGGCCTCGGAGAGCGGGCGGAAGCCTTTGGCGGTCGCCGCGGTGCGCAGCTCTTTGGCCGTCGCGCGATGCGCGACGAGCTCGTCCATGTCGGCATCCATCACCAGTATTTCCAGGATCGGTGCGCGCCCCCGATAGCCTTTGTTGTCGCAATGCCGGCATCCAACGGGGCGGTAGACGACCGGGGCCTGATCGGCATACTCGCCGAGCAGCATTCGCTCCTCGCGCGCGGGCGCATAGGGTTCCTTGCATTGCTGACACAACATGCGCACCAGACGCTGGGCGATCACGCCGATGATGTTGCCTGCCATGATGTCGGGCTGAATGCCGATGTCGAAGAGACGCGGGAACGCGCCCAGTGCGGAGTTCGTGTGCAGCGTGGTGAAGACCTGATGACCCGTCATCGCTGCGCGAAACGCCATCTCGGCCGTCTCCTTGTCGCGTACTTCGCCGACAAGAATGATGTCCGGGTCCTGGCGCATGATAGAGCGGATACCGTTCGCGAAATCCATGCGCGCCACTTCGTTCACCGAGGTCTGGCGCATGAGCGTCAACGGGTACTCGACCGGATCTTCGAGCGTCATGATGTTGACGGTTTCGTCGTTGACCTGGGCGAGCAGCGAGTAGAGCGTCGTCGTCTTGCCGCTGCCGGTGGGGCCGGTGACGATGAGGATGCCTTCAGGACATGCAAGCATCAATGCGAGCTTGTCCGTCGTGTCTTTCGGCAGGTTCATGCGATCGAGGCTGATGATCGACTTCTCGCGATCGAGCACGCGCAGCACGATGTTCTCGCCGTAGATCGTGGGCTGCGCGGAGACGCGGAAGTCGACCGGCCGCCCGTTCAGCGTGAGCGAGAGGCGACCGTCCTGCGGCGCGCGCGTTTCCGCGATATTCATCTCGCTTACGACCTTGATGCGCACGGTGATGCCGGGCATATAGGTCTTGTGCAGGCTCCTCACGGTTTCGAGCACGCCGTCGATCCGGAAGCGCACGCGCAGGAACGCGTATTCGGGCTCGAAATGGATGTCGGAGGCGCCGCGCTTTACGGCATCGACGAGCAGCGCATTGACGAGCCGGACCATCGGCTGCGTGTATTCGTCGCCTTCGGCCTGCAGGCTCTCGTAATCGATCTCGCCGGTCTCGATCTCCTTCAGTATGCCGTCGACGGAAAGCTCGTAGCCGTAGAACTGGTCGATGTAGTCTTCGAGCTGCGCCTCGGCTGCGAGCTGGGTCTTGATCTCGATCTCGGCGCCCAGCATCGCGCGCAGCTGGTCCATCGCGACGACGTTGAAGATTTCGGTCGTGGCAACGGTGAGGGTATGCTCGCGCTGATGGTAGGCAATCGGCAGGATGCGGTTGCGCCGCGCGAATTCCTGCGGCACGAGGCGCAGCGCCTCGGGATCCGCCACCACCTGCGAGAGATCGATCGATTCCTGCCCGATCGTCCGCGCCATGATGTCGCGGATCGCGGTCTCGGTGACGAAACCGAGCCGCACCAGCAACCGGCCGAGAGGGATATTGTTGTGCCGCTGTTCGGCGAGCGCGATTGCGAGCTGATCGGTGGTGATCAACCCCTGCTGTACCAGCAGCTCGCCGAGCCGTAGTTTCTTGCGCTGTTCAGCCACGATGCGCGACGGCTAATCCACCTGGGAAGCCAGGGTGCCGATGCGTTCCCGCGCGTGCGAAAGATTGAAGTTGCCGCGTGCCTGGGAAGAAGCGAGTTGTTCCGCCCGGCGATAGAAGTTCAGCGCGAGCTTAGGCTGACGCAAATGGTCCAGGGATACGGCGAGGTTGTACGCGTAATCCGCGTTGTCGGGCTCGAGGTGATGCGCCTGAAAGTACGATTGCTGCGCCTGCGACCACATCGATTGGTCCGCGTACAGGTTCCCCAGCACGAAATGCAGAAACGGGGTGGGCTCGCGCGCAATGAGCTGCTTCAGACGCGCTTCGGATGCCCCGGCATCGGCGCGGCCGACCAGGCCGATCAATGCGCCCTGCGCGGCGGCGTGACGCGGATTGAGCTGAAGGATGCGCACGTACAGCTTCGTTGCGTCTTCGCTACGATTCTCCTGCGCTGCGATGTAGGCGAGCCCCAGCAACGCGTCGATATTGAGCGGCTCGGCCTGACTCACTTTTGAATACGCCCCTCGCGCTTCCGCGAGGTCGCCGGTCTGCAGATGCGCATAG
>DATLEF010000055.1:0-17753 GCA_035525455.1 Burkholderiales bacterium | reverse complement strand
TAACTGTCACTCCGGCGTTTTTCGCCTTGTTCCAGGACGTGCCGCTCTGGCGCAGGCCGACGGTGACTTTTACGCCTGAATCTTTCAGATTATTGGCGTGCGCGTGACCCTGCGAGCCGTAACCGATGATCGCCACGTGCTTACGCTTGATGAGCGAAAGGTCGGCGTCCTTGTCGTAATAGATCTTCATTGTTTCCCCATGGTGATGTGAGTGAAGCGCGAAACGCCTTCACTAGACTCGCAGAACGCGATCGCCGCGGCCTATGCCCGATGCGCCGGTGCGCACCGTCTCCAGTATGGCGGTGCGGTCGATCGCTTTCAGAAATGCATCGAGCTTGGAGCCGGTGCCAGTCAACTCGATGGTGTAATCCTTGTCCGTGACATCGATAATGCGGCCGCGGAAAATATCCGCCATGCGCTTCATCTCCTCGCGGTCCTTGCCTACTGCGCGCACCTTGACGAGCATGAGCTCACGCTCGATGTGCTCGCCTTCCGACAAGTCGACGACTTTCACGACGTCGACGAGCTTGTTCAGCTGCTTCGTAATCTGCTCAATCACTTCATCCGACCCGGAGGTCACGATTGTCATCCGCGAAAGAGTGGCATCTTCAGTCGGGGCAACGGTGAGAGACTCGATGTTGTAGCCGCGGGCCGAGAATAATCCGGATACGCGAGAGAGCGCACCCGCTTCGTTCTCGAGCAGTATCGATACGATGTGCCGCATGGTTTTTCTTGATTGTTATACGAGTATCATCTCCGAGAGGCTTTTGCCGCCCGGCACCATCGGGAAAACGTTTTCGGTCTGATCGGTGATGAAGTCCATGAACACGAGATCGTTCTTGCGCGAAAACGCTTCTTTCAGCGCAGGCTCCACGTCCTCTGGTTTTTCGATGTGCATGCCGATGTGTCCGTAGGATTCGGCAAGCTTCACGAAATCAGGCAGTGCGTCCATATAGGATTCGGCGTAGCGGTTGCCGTGGAAAAACTCCTGCCATTGCCGGACCATGCCCATGTACTTGTTGTTCAGGTTGACAACCTTGATCGGCAGCCGATATTGCTTGCACGTCGAGAGCTCCTGTATGCACATCTGAATGCTGGCCTCTCCGGTGATGCATGCCACCTGGGAATCAGGATGCGCAAGTTGCACGCCCATCGCTGCCGGCAATCCAAATCCCATCGTGCCGAGGCCCCCGGAATTGATCCACCGGCGGGGCTGATCGAACTTGTAGAACTGAGCCGCCCACATCTGATGCTGACCCACGTCTGAAGTGACGTACGCGTCACCGCCCGTGATCTCGTACAGTTTCTGAACCACGTACTGTGGCTTGATGATCGGACTCGTGCGGTCGTACTTCAGGCAATCGCGCCCGCGCCAGAGCTCTATCTGGGTCCACCAGGTTTTCAGCGCATCGGCGTCAGGACGCGCTTTTGAAGCTTCGAGCTGCTTCAGTAAATCTTCCAGAACTTCGGCCACATTGCCGACTATGGGCACGTCGACTTTCACCCGTTTCGAAATCGAAGACGGATCGATGTCGATATGGATGATCGTGCGCTCCTGTTCGAAAAAATGCTTGGGATTGCCGATGACACGATCGTCGAAGCGCGCGCCGATCGCGAGCAGCACATCGCAATGCTGCATGGCCATATTGGCCTCGTACGTGCCGTGCATGCCGAGCATTCCCAGAAACTGCCGATCGGTGGCCGGATAACCCCCGAGGCCCATCAGGGTGTTGGTACATGGTAATCCGAGCAGGCGCACCAATCGCGCCAGTTGCGGCGCTGCGTTGCCCAGTATCACTCCGCCACCGCTGTAAACCATCGGGCGCTTTGCGCCCATCAGCACCTGAATTGCTTTCTTGATCTGTCCGGCATGACCTTTGGTCACCGGGTTGTACGAGCGCATCGTGACTTTGTCGGGGTAGTCGAACTCGGTCTTGTGCGTAGTGACATCTTTTGGAATATCGACGACGACGGGACCTGGCCGGCCAGTCGAGGCGATGTAGAACGCTTTTTTCATCGTGCTCGCAAGGTCTTTCACGTCCTTCACTAGAAAGTTGTGTTTCACACACGGCCGCGTAATACCGACCGTGTCGCTTTCCTGGAAGGCGTCCTGTCCAATCGCGTGAGTCGGTACCTGCCCGGTGATGACCACGAGCGGGATCGAATCCATGTGCGCGGTCGCTATGCCGGTCACCGCGTTCGTCACGCCGGGGCCGGAAGTCACCAGCGCAACGCCCACCTTCTCCGTGGAGCGCGCATAGCCGTCGGCCGCATGAATCGCGCCCTGTTCATGCCGCACGAGCACGTGCTTTACCTGGTTTTGCTTGAAAAGCTCGTCGTAGAGAAAGAGCACAGCGCCGCCCGGATAGCCGAAAACGTACTCGACCCCTTCCTGCTGCAAACAGCGCACGAAAATCTCTGCCCCGGTGAGTTGCATGTGAGAAGCCTTGGCGGGCTGCGGCGAATGGGAAAACCTGGAACATTACCGTGTGGGGCTTGGGGGGTCAAGCAAAACGCCTCTTTAAACAGTATGATAGATGCAGCTGCCGCTACGCACGGGCTCTCGTGCAGCCGCTCGACAACCGGCTTGCACGGCGAAGCTATTTTGCTAAGATGCCAGCCACCCGCCGGCATCCGACGAGCCAAGGCCAAGAACGCTGGAAGTTGTCGCTACTTCAGCTGTTCCGACCAATACGAAGGCAACACAACTGGCTACTCGCACCGAACTTTCGGATTTTCTGGCGGAAGTCGAGCGCCGTGCTTATAAGCAGGCGCTGTTCGCAATCCGCGATGAGCATTTGGCGCTCGACATCGTACAAGACGCGATGTTGAAGCTATCGGAGAAGTATGCGCAGCGCCCGGCGGCCGAGCTGCCGCTTCTGTTCCAGCGAATCCTGCAGAATGTGATCCGGGATTTCTATCGGCGTCAGAAAGTACGCGCGCTGTGGACAACACCAGTCTCGGCCCTGTTTGGCCCCGAGAGCGAGGACGAGCACGATCCGCTGGAAACTCTGGAGGTCGAAAGCACATCCAAGTTCATGGAGCCTCCGCCCGATCAGTTAGCCCGGCGTCAAGTCCTTGCTTTAATTGAGAAAGCATTGACCAAGCTGCCGGCCCGTCAACGTGAGGCTTTTTTGCTGCGTTACTGGGAAGAAATGGACGTCGCGGAAGCGGCGAAAGTCATGGGTTGCTCGGAGGGAAGTGTGAAAACGCACTGCTCGCGGGCGACCCATGCGCTTGCGGCGTTGCTGGAAAAACAGGGGTTCAAATTATGAACGAACAGGACGAACTGGCACGGCGTATTGTCAAGCTCCTTGACGAAAGCGCCGACAACATCGGTTCCGAACAGCGGGAAGGGCTGCGCGCTGCAAGATCAACGGCGCTCGCGCATCACCGCGTCGCGCCGCAGCCGGCGTGGACGGCCGCGTTGGCGGGCAATGTCTCCCAGCTGACGGAGTACCGCGTATTCGGTGTGCGCTATCTCATCCCGATGGCGGCCCTGGTCCTCGGACTGATGGGTGTGGTGTACATGCATTCGAACGGGACATCGAGCGATATTGCCGACATCGATGCGGGTCTGCTGACGGACGAGCTGCCGATCAATGCCTACCTCGATAAAGGCTTCGATTCATGGCTAAAACGCTCGCCGCGCTGATTGTCTCGTTATGCATAGCGTTTTCTGTTGCCGCAGCACAAACCAAGCCCGAAGCTAAGAAAATCGCCAAACCCGCGTGGACCGAGCTCTCATTGGCTCAGCAGCAGGTGCTCGCGCCACTGCAGGCTGAGTGGGAGCAACTCGATACCGTGCGGCGCAAGAAGTGGGTGTCGATCGCTGATCGCTACCCCACAATGAACCCGCCTGAGCAAGAGCGGTTGAAAAAGCGCATGCAGGAGTGGGCAGCGCTTTCGCCGGCCGAACGCAAAGTCGCACGCGAAAAATACCAGTCGCTGAAGAAAGAGCCGCAAAAGCGCGACGAGTTGAAGCGACGGTGGCAGGAATACGAACAGCAGCGCCCGCCGGGCGCTGCACCGCCCGCGGCGAGCGAGGCGCCGGCCTCTCAATAGCAGTTGCAGCCTGCCTCGCCCGTGCAGCGCCGGTTGAGCGGTCCGCTGCGCCTACCGCTCGCTCCCCTCTCCCGGCGGATGCTCTCCCTCACCTATGAAATTTTGTTGCTCGGCGCACTCCTGTGGCTTGCCGGGCTCATTTTCGTTGTCGTCGAAGCGCGGGTCGGCACAGGACATCTTCGTTTTTTCTTTCAGCTTTATCTCGCATTGATCGCGGGTGTCTATTTCGTGTGCCAATGGGGCCGCAGCGGGCAGACGCTCGCCATGAAGACGTGGCGGTTGAGGCTCGTGACTCGCCAAGGCGACCCGGTTGGCATGCAGCAGGCCTGCGCACGGTATCTGATCGCCCTGCCTGGGCTGCTGCTGTTCGCCGCTGGTTTTTTATGGGCTTGCTTCGACTCGGAGCACCAATTTCTGCACGATCGCATCGCGGGTACGCGGATCGTGCGCAATTAGCGCCGCTCCTGCCACCACATCAGCGACAGCGCCAAAGCAAAAAACATCAAGGTCGGTGTCACGGCACTGGCCACCGCGGACCAGTCATACAACAACCCAAGCGATCCGAACAGCCGGTTCAACATGTAGAACGCAAGTCCGATCATGATGCCGCTGAAAATGCGCGCGCCGGCGCCGCCCTGCCGTCGCTGAAACGATGCAAATGGCACCGCGAGCATCATCATCACCAGCACCGCTACCGGGTACATCAGCTTGGTCCACAGCGCGATCTCGTACCGCAGCGCTTTCTGGCGATTTCCCTTCAGATGCTGGGAATAGGACCACAAACTCCACGCCGACATTCGATCCGGTCGTATCACCAGCATCGACAGGAGCTGCGGTTCGAGCACCGAAAACCACTCGAGCTCCGCAGTGCGCCGCACTTGCGTGCGCTCACCCTCGAACGTTGTGGTGGTGACATCGGACAAGGACCATTTTCTGTCTTTGAGATAGGTGCCGCGCTCAGCAATGCTCAGCGTGCGCAAGTGGTACGTGTCATCGAACTCGTATATACGAACGCGCCGTAATTGCGCCTCCGGCGTAATCTCCCCGACATTGACGAAATTATGTCCGTCCTTTACCCACAGGCCGGAACGAAACTCTTGCGCCACGATGCCGGCGATTGCAAGGGAGCGCAGGCGCTGCGCGAGCTGCTCGGCCGGAGGGCCCAGAAATTCGCCAAATGCAAACGTGATGACAGCGAGAACAAGCCCGATGCTCGCCACGGCCAGATTGAAACGCGTAAGCGACACGCCGGACACGCGGATTACCGTGTACTCGGAACTCGCAACGAGCTGCGCGAGCGCGAAAAGAGTACCTATCAGCGCAGCGATGGGAAACACTTCGTAAACGTGAGTCGGCGCCCGCAGGAGCACGTGCAGCGCGATCTGCTTCATGCGATACCCGCCGCGGCCGAGGTCTTTCATTTCTTCGACGAGATCGAAGAACGAAAAAAGCATCACCAGCCCGAGCACCATGAGCGCGGTTGCCACGAAGATTTCAGCGGCGAAATAGCGCCGCAAAGTTCTCATCGCGTCATTCTGAAAATCGAAAACACCACCACGCGTCGATAGAAAAACAATACCAGCACTGCGAACATGACGAAATGGACTGCGAGTCCTTCCGCAAAGGTCACGCGCGACTGGGCAATCCATGCCTGCACTATCGACAGCATGTTGCTGTAGGACATGTAAATCAGCAGTGCAAGCACGATGTTCATCGAACGGCCGGCGCGCGGGTTTACGAACGACAGCGGCACCGCGAACAGCGACAGCAGCAGCGCGCTCAACGGAAGTCCCATCCTCCACGAAAGCTCGGCAAGATTTCGTGGCGTAGGCGCTCGTACGAGATCGAGTGTAGGGGTAGTCTTGGTGGTGGGCGCCCTGGCGCGCGCTTCCCCGATTTCGACGCGCATGGCATAGCGCTCGAACTCGTATACGCGGTACTCAGGCGTTCCGGGCTCTCCCTCGTAACGACGGCCGTTGAGCAGGACGAGAAAACGATCTCCATTCTCGGCCGTTTCCTGAAATCCACGATTCGCCACCATTACACCCAGTTTCTGATGCTGGTTCGAGCTGACGAACACGTTGGCGACCATGTTCTCCGAGCCGGAGATTTCCTCCACGAAATAGACGCGGTCCGCACGGTTGGATTCGCGAAACACGCCCGGCACTATTGAAGCCACGTCGTCTCGAGCCTCCATGATGCGACGCAGTTCTTCGGACTGGCTAACAGCCCAGGGGGAGAGGGCGAGAGAGAGCAGCCCGATAAGGAGCACGAGTGGCAGCGCGAACCCCAGCACTGGAGCGATCCACCGCATCAGACTCAAGCCGCTGGCAAACCACACGACCATTTCCGAATCGCGATAGCTGCGCGTGAGGGTCATCAGCACCGCGATAAACGTCGTGAGGGACAGGAGCACCGGCAGGTAATTCACGAGCATCAGACCAAGCAGTGCGAGCACGCCCGTCGACGTGATGAGTCCTGTTGCGGCCTGGCTCAGCAGCTTCACAAGCTGCGTTGTGATCGTGATACCGAGCAGCACGAAAAAAGTCGCCAGCGCGGTGTTCGCGAACTCGCGCACCAGTGCCTTGTGAAAGATCATCGAGGCTTTGCTTTTGCGGGAGGATCTGCGGATAATCAGGCATCTACTGAAACGATCCGCACGGGAGCAGCGTTTGGAATTTAGCATAAAAATTGCGCAGCCGGGACGCACTAAGACGGACTGTACGGTGGTGGGTGTATTCGAGCCGCGCAAACTGAGTGATTCCGCCTCGCAGCTCGACCAGCAGGCCAAGGGCTTCATTGCCGCGCTGCTTCGACGCGGCGACATGGAAGGCAAGTGCGGCAGCACACTCCTCGTGCACAACGTTCCCGGCGTGAAAGCGGAGCGCGTGCTTCTTGTCGGGCTCGGTCCTCAGCGCGAATTCGGCGCGCGGCAATATCGCGAAGCAATTGCGGCCGCGATGCGCACACTGAATACCACCGGCGCGAACCAGGCTGAATTTCATCTTACTCAACTCGAAGTCGATCAACGCGATGTGCAGTGGCGAGCGCAGCAGGCAGTGACCGTCGCGCGTGAGACGTTGTACCGCTTCGATCTCATGAAGAGCCGCCGCGAACCGATCAGGCGCGAGCTGCAACAGATCGTGCTTGCGGTCGGCGACAAAGCCGACTTGAAGAAGGCGCAGCGTGGGGCCGAGCAGGGGACTGCTCTTGCCGAGGGTATGGCCCTCACCAAGGATCTTGGAAATCTTCCGCCGAACGTATGCACGCCGACTTATCTCGCGCGCCAGGCGCGCGAGATAGGCAGCCGCTATCGCATGAAGGTGCAGATTCTCGAGCGCGCAGACATGGAAAAGCTCGGAATGCGCACATTGCTGGCCGTCGCGCGTGGCAGTGCCGAACCGCCGAAGTTCATCGTGCTCGAATATCGCGGCGCAGCGAAGACGAAGAAGCCGGTGGTATTGGTAGGCAAAGGCGTCACGTTCGACACCGGCGGCATATCGATCAAGCCTTCCGCCGAGATGGACGAAATGAAATTCGACATGAGCGGCGCCGGGAGCGTACTGGGCACACTTAAAGCCATCGCTGAAATGGAGCTGCCGCTGAACGTCGTGGGGTTGATTCCAGCCACGGAGAACATGCCGGGTGGACGCGCGACGAAGCCGGGCGATATCGTGAAGAGTCTCTCAGGGCAGACCGTTGAAATACTCAACACCGACGCCGAAGGCCGCCTGATTCTCTGCGATGCGCTGACCTACGCCGAGCGCTATGAGCCGGCTGCCGTGATCGACATCGCAACACTGACCGGCGCGTGCGTGATCGCGCTGGGACACGTGACATCAGGCCTGTTTTCCAATGACGACGAACTTGCGCAGGAAATCCTCGCCGCCGCCGATAGCGCGTATGACCGCGCGTGGCGCCTGCCGCTATGGGAGGATTACCAGGACCAGCTCAAAAGTAACTTCGCGGATTTCGCGAATATCGGCGGCCGGCCGGCCGGCAGCATCACGGCCGCCTGCTTTCTTGCACGGTTTACCCGCAAGTACAAATGGGCACACCTGGACGTCGCGGGCACCGCATGGCGGAGCGGAAAAGAGAAAGGTTCGACCGCTCGACCGGTCCCGCTCCTCACGCAATTTCTGGTGGCCCGCGCATACCAGGCGTGAGCAGCACCACACTGCGCAGTAAGCGGGTTCGAGCGTCCCATAAGCGTTGCAGCACATGACGCAAATCGATTTTTATACCAACGTCGCAGATAAGCTGCACACCGCATGTCGCATCGTTGCCAAAGCACATAGCCTTGGGCACAAGATGCACATTTATTGTCCAGACGCAGAGACTGCACAGCGTGTCGAGCGCGTGCTTTGGACTACGCCCGCGATTGGGTTCATTCCTCACTGCGCAGCTTCGGACGCGCTCGCAGACGTAACTCCGATCATTATCGACTACCGCAGCGAGGAGCCTGTCCAGGATCAGCTCCTCCTCAACCTGCGTGCGGAATGGCCGCCGTTTTTCGGCCGCTTCGAGCGGCTCATCGAAATCGTCAGTGTCGACCAGGAAGACCGCCGGACGGCGCGCGAACGCTACAAGTTCTACCGCGATCGCGGTTACGAGATCCGCACGCACGATCTCGCTGCAGCAGCACGCTCGAACACATGAGCGACGCGCGAGATAAGTCGCGAGATGCGTCAGCGCCGCACGAGGCGGAGGACGACATTCCTCTGCTGACCGATATCGCGCCGGACCCCGATCTCGTTGCGCCTGGCAGTGATTTGGACACAGGCGATCCGGCCGAGCACTCCGGAGCCACGCCCAACGTGGAAGTCATTTCACGCGTGCAAGTGCAAAACATGCAGCACGGCGTCTATCAGAAATTGCGCAAAGACCTCGACGGTCACATCGCGGAAGTCATACGTGAGCAGTTCGTTCCGGACATTGGCGCTGCGCTCAACTCCGCGCTATTGCACATCACGCAAGAGCTTCAAGGCAACATCGGCGAGCTGGTTCGGACATCAGTGGAGCAGGCGCTGAAAAAACAGCTTGCGCTGCCCCGCAACGCCGAAACGCATACGGTAACGGACGACGACGCCGGTATAATTCGGCCTCCTCATGCCGCCGCGCCCGATGCGTCGCGAATGGATCTCTCCAAGAGTTTCGAACCCGCCACAATAGAAGCGCGCTGGTATCCATTCTGGGAAAAGAATGGATATTTCAGGGCGGGATTCGATCGCTCCAAGTCCGGCAACTATTGCATCCTCCTGCCGCCGCCGAATGTCACGGGCACGCTGCACATGGGTCATGCCTTTCAGCACACGCTGATGGATGCCCTTACGCGCTATCACCGGATGCTCGGCCACAACACCTTATGGCAACCGGGCACCGACCATGCGGGAATCGCAACGCAGATCGTTGTCGACCGTCAGCTGGAAGTGCAGGGTATCTCGCGCCGCGATATCGGCCGCGAATCTTTTATCGAACGCGTGTGGCAGTGGAAAGAGACGTCCGGTTCGACTATCACGCGTCAGATGCGGCGTCTCGGTGCGTCGTGCGACTGGGAGCGCGAACGCTTCACGATGGATGAAGGTCTGTCGCGCACAGTGACCGAAGTCTTCGTGCGCCTGCACGAACAGGGTCTCATCTATCGCGGCAAGCGTCTCGTCAACTGGGACCCGGTGCTGCAAAGCGCGGTCTCCGACCTCGAAGTCGAATCGCGAGAGGAGGACGGTCAGCTCTGGCACATCCGCTACCCCTTTGCGGGACGTGAGGGAAACGTCGTAGTCGCGACGACTCGGCCCGAAACGCTGCTGGGAGATGTTGCCGTCGCCGTCCACCCGGACGACGAGCGTTATCGCCATCTGATAGGCGTTCAAGTCGCGCTGCCGCTCACCGATCGCACCATACCCATCATTGCCGATCCTTATGTCGATCCGCAGTTCGGCACAGGCTGCGTAAAAATCACGCCGGCGCACGATTTCAACGACTATCAGGTCGGGTTACGCCACAAGCTCGCGCCCGTCAACATTTTTACCCCCGATGCGCGGGTGAACGACAACGCGCCGGCGCGTTATCGCGGCCTGGACCGGTTCGAAGCGCGCCTACTGGTCGTGCGTGATCTGGAAGCGTACGGTCTGCTGGCAGAAGCGAAACCACACAAGCTCACGGTGCCGCGGTGTGGGCGCACCGATGCGATCATCGAGCCGATGCTCACCGATCAGTGGTTCGTCAAGATGGAATCGCTGGCGCGGCGCGGCCTCGACGCGGTCGCATCGGGCGAAGTCAAGTTCGTACCGGAGAACTGGGCAAGCACCTACAATCAGTGGCTCGAGAACATCCAGGACTGGACGATCTCCCGGCAGCTCTGGTGGGGCCACCGCATTCCGGCGTGGTATGACAGCCAGGGCAATGTGTACGTCGCGCGCACGCGCGAAGAAGCGCAGGCGAAGTACCGCTGGGCCTTGGGCGCGCACGCCGATGTCGCGGGCGAGTTGCGGCAGGACGAGGATGTGCTCGACACGTGGTTTTCCTCCGCCCTGTGGCCTTTTTCGACGCTCGACTGGACACCGGACTATCCGCGTCGCTCGAATCCCGCGCTCGAACTGTACCTGCCAACGTCGGTGCTGGTTACCGGCTTCGACATCATTTTCTTCTGGGTCGCGCGCATGGTCATGATGACTCTGCACTTTACGGACAAAGTACCGTTCCGCGAGGTGTACATCACCGGTCTCGTGCGCGACGCCGAAGGACAGAAGATGTCGAAGTCCAAGGGCAACATCCTGGACCCGCTCGACATCGTCGATGGCATTACGCTTGACGAGCTCGTCGCCAAGCGCACGACCGGGCTCATGGATCCCCGCCAGGCACAAACCATAGAAAACGCGACGCGGAAACATTTTCCGAACGGCATACCTGCATTCGGCACCGACCCGCTGCGCTTTACATTTGCGAGCCTCGCCTCGCATGGTCGCGATATCAAGTTCGATCTCGCGCGCTGCGATGGCTATCGCAACTTTTGCAACAAGCTGTGGAATGCCACGCGATTTGTGTTGATGAACTGTGCCGCGAAGGACGTCGGCCTCGACGAGGGCGCGGCGGTCAAACTCTCGATCGCCGACCGCTGGATCGTCAGCCGCCTGCAGCGCGCGGAAGCGGAGGCCGCGGAAGCATTCGTACAGTACCGCTTCGATAATCTCGCTCGAGCGATCTATGAGCTCGTCTGGGACGAGTATTGCGACTGGTACGTCGAGCTTGCCAAGGTACAGCTGAATGCCGGCGGCGAGACGGAGCAGCGCGCGACGCGGCGCACGCTCGTGCGCGTGCTGGAAGCGATCCTGCGGCTTGCGCACCCCGTTATCCCGTTTATCACCGAAGAGCTGTGGCAAAAAGTCGCGCCGCTCGCCGGGAAAGCCGGCCCATCCATCATGCTGCAGCCGTATCCGCAGTCGCAGAGCGAGCGTGTCGACGCAGCCGCCGAGAGCGCGATGCGTGCGATGAAAGACATCATTACCGCATGTCGTACGTTGCGCAGCGAGATGAATCTCTCGCCTGCGCAAAAAGTGCCACTCCTGGTCGAAGGAGATCGCGAGGCACTCGAGTTGTATAAGCCGTACCTGTCCGCGCTCGCGCGACTCAGCGAAGTCTCGGTTGTCGATGCCTTGCCTCACGCGGACGCCCCGGTTGCAACTGCTGGTAATTTCAGGCTGATGTTACAGATCGAGGTAGACGTCGCTGCGGAGCGCGAACGCCTGGGCAAAGAAGCGGCACGTCTCCAGACGGAAATGGCAAAAGCACAGGCAAAGCTCGCGAACCCCAAATTTGTGGAGCGTGCGCCAGCCGAAGTGGTCGAGCAGGAGAAGCAGCGCCTCGCAAGATTCAGCGCAAGTCTCGAACAACTGAATTCTCAACTCTCGAAGCTCGGAACGTAATCGGCGCAGGATGAAGCCGATGGGCTTGAAATCCGCTTAGTTTCGGGCAGGTAGCGGCGCCTTCAGCGCACGCTGGACGGCAATCACAAAATCGCTCGGGGCAACGCCGGACATTTGCACTGGGCGGCTGCGGAAAAACCACTGAACGCGATGCTCGAGGTCGGAGATGCTCGCATCGCGCAGCGTTGCCTCCAGATCGAGAATGGTCCGACCTGGCGACAATGCAATGTCACCGAGGAACCACACCTCACGGATTGTCCGCGTCGGCGTCTCATACAAGACCAGAGCGTGTAACGGGGCGCCAGACTCCCCAGCGCTTTCGAGCAGTGGCATATCCCGCGCGGGCCGCGCAACGAGGTCGATCCAATCCTGACTCTCGATCTGTCGCAGAGCGGCCTGGTAGCGTGCGGTCTCGCTCAACGCCATCTCTCCCTCACGAAATTCAACGTCGAACTCGCTCTCGAATGCCTCCGCGATGTGCTGCTTGATGAGTCGCACGTCAGGCCTTGATCGAAGCAGCTGTTTGACACTGACGATACGGCGAGCCCGCTCCATTGCCGGAAACTTGTGACCAGGCGCACGGAAAACATCGAGCGCCTGTATTGGATCGAGCTCAATGAATAACGTCGCCTGGAACAATATTGCGTTGCCTTCGAGCGCACAGCTGCTCGTGGCAAGCAGCCGGCCGTCCACCTCGATATCGTTGCGTGCGCGATAGCGTGCGTCGACGCCAAGCGCGCTGATGGCCGTCGCAGCAGCGTGACATAGTTTCTTGGAAATTGACCGCAGGTCGCCATGACCGACGTCACGCCGGTGGAGGTACAACTCGAAAATCAACTGACGCTCGTCGACATAGCCCGCCGGGCCGCCGCTGATCCGGCGCTGAATCGGGATCCTGCGTGCTCGGCAATAGTCGAGGTCGAGCACCTGCCCCGCGCTTTGGTGAACGCCCAGCAGGGCGCAGGTTGTCGACCGCGCAAAGCGCAGCGTGCTCGCGATCTCGTCTGCGTCTCGCGCTTCCAGCAGTGCGCGATTCAGCGCGATGTGAGGCGCTGGCGCCGCAAGACCCGTGTCAAGCAATCGCCATATCTCGGGCATACGATGCTCGCATCGCCTATATCAGTCACTTTTTACGCATGAAGAATATGAACTCGTTACCCTCGGTCGCGGACGAGAGCAGCGCGTTTCCGGTCTGTTTCGAGAATGCCTGGAAATCCTTCACTGCCCCGGGATCGGTGGCAACGATTTTGAGTACCTGCCCCGAGATCAAATCGGTGAGCGCTTTTTTTGTCCGTAATATCGGTAACGGACAGTTCAGCCCGCGCGTGTCCAATTCTTTGTCAAACTGCATTCGATGTCCCCCGGGAGTACGCCGTCAGAGCTCAATATACCGCGGGAGAATGCCATAATCGAGCGTTGCAGGGGATAGAGAAGAATGAAAACTGAAGCGAGCATCCCGCCGCCGCCCATCACATTACGAACCGCGTTCTGGTACTGGCTCAAGCTCGGTTTTATCAGCTTCGGCGGACCCGCCGGTCAGATCGCCATCATGCACCAGGATCTGGTAGAGCGCCGCCGCTGGATCTCGGAGCAGCGATTCCTTCACGCTCTCAATTACTGCATGGTCCTGCCAGGGCCCGAAGCCCAGCAGCTTGCAACGTATATCGGCTGGCTCATGCACAGGACATGGGGCGGCATCATCGCAGGCGGCCTGTTTGTCCTGCCTTCGCTCCTGATATTGATCGCGCTCGCCTGGATTTACGTCGCGTTCGGCACCGTTCCGGCCGTCGCCGGGGTGCTTTATGGCATCAAGCCGGCGGTGACGGCGGTCGTCGTATTCGCGGCATATCGCATCGGTTCGCGCGCTCTAAAAAATAGCGTGCTGTGGAGCATCGCGGCAGCCGCTTTCATCGCCATTTTCGCCTTGAAGGTGCCATTCCCATTGATCGTGCTCGCTGCCGGCGTGATCGGGTACATCGGGGGTCGCATCGCTCCGGACAAATTCAGCACCGGTGGCGCACATGGCGCAGCCGGCAAAAGCTACGGGGCTGCGCTGATCGACGATGCGACGCCAACGCCTGCCCATGCGCATTTCAATTGGCCGCATTTCATACGCGTGCTCGCCGCAGGGTTCGCACTCTGGGCTGCGGTCATGCTGACGCTTTTCCTGATGCTGGGATGGGAGGCGACGCTCACCCAGATGGGATGGTTTTTCACGAAGGCGGCATTGTTGACATTCGGCGGTGCATACGCGGTTTTGCCTTACGTCTACCAGGCGGCTGTGGATGACTACCAGTGGTTAACCGCGCTGCAGATGATAGACGGGCTTGCGTTGGGAGAGACGACGCCCGGGCCGCTCATCATGGTCGTTGCGTTCGTGGGTTTTGTCGGAGGATGGTCGCAACAATTGTTCGGGCCCGACGTGCCTTTTCTCGCCGGCGCCGTGGCGGCCTGCGTCGTAACCTATTTTACTTTCCTGCCGAGCTTCATTTTTATTCTGCTCGGCGGACCGCTGGTGGAATCAACGCACGGCGCGCTCAAATTCACAGCGCCGCTAACCAGCATCACGGCTGCGGTCGTCGGCGTCATTCTGAATCTCGCAGTTTTTTTTGCGTGGCACGTGCTGTGGCCGCAGGCAAGCGCCGCCAAGCCTTTCAGCGGACCTTTCGAGTGGGTAACCCTGCTGCTGGGCGCGGCCGCGTTCATCGCGCTATTCCGCTTCAAGATTGGCATCATTCCCGTGATCGCCGCCAGCGGAGCAGCAGGCCTAATTTACGTCTGGCTGATGGGCCTTACCCAATGAGACGAAGAAAAATCACTTACGCTCCGCTTTGCGCTGGGCTTCGTCGATTTTCCTGAGATCCCTGAGGCGTGCTTCTGTAGCCGAGAGCTCGTAAAAATCGCCGTCACGGCTGCGCAGTGCGATTTGCATCTGCTCGATGGCAGCGCGCACATTTCCCATTCTTGCATAGGCTTCGCCTGTAGCCCGATGCTGGGCCAGACGCTTGCCCTGAAGCGCGTAGGCCTGGCCTTGCAAAAGGTAGAGCTTGGGGTCTTCAGCGAAAAAGCGCTGCCGCTGCGCTATCACAGCGAGAGCAGGCTCCGCGCGGCCGCCCTGCAGCAACAGTTCGGCATATTCATATGTCGCGGCGCGGTGATTCGGATAGTCACGCAGAGCATCTCTATAGCATGCCAGCGCGGCTTCGGTTTCCGCTGCCGCTGCGCGCACGCGGCAGCCCAGCGTCTGAATCATCGGGTGTGCGCCGGCAGTGCGGCGCAAAGTCTCATATTCCTTGCGTGCACGGGCGTAATCCTTGGAGCGTACGAGGCTTGCAACAAGGCCGTAGCGGCTCGCGGCTTCGCTCAAATAACGATGCTCGAGCAAGCTTTCTTCGAAGAACGCTCGTGCCTGCGCGGCTGGCTCCGTTTCAGCCCGCAGCTTTGCACGGGTGAGTTGAAAATCGATGCTGTCCGGCACCTGCCGATAGCGCAGGCTTTCCAGGCGGTTCTGAATGTCTGCAATGCGCTCGTACGTTACGGGATGCGTACGTAGATAGGTAGGCGCTCCGACTTCATAGACGCGGGTCGCGCGCTGCAGTCTCTCGAAAAAAACAGCCATACCGCGAGGATCATAGCCTGCGCCATCGAGTATCTGCAGCCCGACCCGATCAGCCTCGCGTTCGTGATCGCGCGTGAAATTGAGGAGGTTTTGAACGGCTCCCGCCGTACCGAATGCTGACGCAGCACCTGAAATATCCGAATTGGAACGCGCGGCAAGAATCGCAATGGCAAGCGCGGCGATCGAAATGATTGCGCTTTGCTTCTGTTGCGAGATGATGCGCGCGATATGGCGCTGCGTGACGTGCGCGATTTCATGAGCCAGAACGCCCGCCAGCTCCGATTCGCTCTGTGCCGCGACCACTAGGCCCGTATGCACACCGACAAATCCGCCGGGCAATGCAAAGGCATTGATCGAGCGTTCCTGCATCAGGAAAAAGCTGAACTCCTGACGCGAGTTCGCTCCTCGGGTAGCGAGTCGATTGCCGAGCGCGACCAGATAGTCCGTCGCTTCGGCGTCATCAAAATAAGCGCGATCGGCACGCACCTCACGCATGATCTCTTCGCCCAACCGTCGGTCTTCCAGTGCAGAGAAGGAAGACTCGGAAGCATCGCCCAGGTCGGGCAGACCTTCTGCGACTGCACTAGGCGCGAGGCAAACCCAAAGCACGATCAGATAACGAAATAGCATGGTGCTATGATAGGACTGAAACTGCGCAAGTTCCTGACAAATGGCGCCAAAAAAGCTCACCCACTTCGATGCGGCGGGACAGGCGCTGATGGTGGACGTCGGTCCAAAAGGCGAAACGCACCGCGTTGCACGGGCGTCCGGGCGGATAAGCATGTTACCGGCGACATTCGCACAGCTCGCTGCCGGCAGCGCGAAAAAAGGCGACGTCCTAGGCGTTGCGCGCATCGCGGCTATCCAGGCCGCCAAGCGCACGTCCGATCTGATCCCGCTCTGCCACCCGCTTGCGCTCACAAAAGTGAGCATCGACTTCGACCTCGATAAAAAGAACGCTTGCGTCTCATGCCTCGCTACGGTCGAAACAATGGGAAGAACGGGCGTTGAAATGGAAGCGCTAACGGCGGTCAGCGTGGGGCTGCTCACGATTTACGACATGTGCAAGGCCATCGACCGTGGTATGCATATCGATGCCGTGAGCGTGCTCGAGAAACGCGGAGGCCGCTCCGGACACTGGATGTCGACACGCGGCGAACGGGCTTAACAAGCTTCGCTGCTGTGGACACCACCGCTTATCTTCGCTAGCATACGCCCTCTTTAGAATCGGCTAATTCACTGAAAGTTAAATAGTTATTCCGCTTATTCATAACGAACAGGATTGCATATGAACCCTCGGCGCAGGACATTTCTCGGCGTAACTGGCGGCACTGCCGCTCTGCTTGCATCGACGCGTGCTTTTGCGGCTTGGAACAAATCCGGCTTTGAGGCAAAAGCCGCGAATGACGCAATCAAGAATCTGGGCGCAGCGAACCTAATCGAAAGCAAGGATATCGCGATTACAGCGCCCGATATCGCCGAAAACGGCGCAGTTGTGCCGGTCGCGGTCACGAGCAAGATACCGAATACGCAAAGCATTTCAATTATCGCGGAGAAAAATCCATTTCCGCTGGCCGCCACTTTCGACATCGCCAACGGCGCGGAGAGTTATGCCTCCGTACGTATCAAGATGGGACAAACCTCGAACGTGCGCGCCATAGTGAAAGCTGACGGCAAGTTTTATACAAGCGCAAAAGAGGTCAAGGTCACCGTCGGTGGCTGCGGCTGAACGGGATTCCGTTCATACACGGGAATACAAAGATGTCTGAACCGATGAGAATACGTGCAACGCTGCAAGGTGAGGTGGCCGATGTGCGCATCCTCATGCGTCACCCGATGGAGACCGGCCAGCGCAAGGACGCGAAAGGCGAGATCGTGCCAGTCCATTTCATCCAGAGTGTCGTCGTTGCTCACAATGGAAAGACGGTGCTTGACGCCCAGTGGAGCCAAGCCGTTTCACGTGACCCGTTCCTGGGCTTGCGCGTGAAAGGCGCAAAGGCCGGCGATAAAATTACCGTCACCTGGACCGACAATAAAGGCGATAAACGCTCTGATGAAGCCGTCGTAGCGGCCGCCTCCTAGTACCGATACCGATATGAAGCTCGTTTCATCGCTGCAACGGCGGCCGTTGCGCGCTGCGGCTCTCG
>DATLEF010000049.1:0-13406 GCA_035525455.1 Burkholderiales bacterium | reverse complement strand
TGAACAAACCGCGCGCGGGTCAAGAACCGCGGATAATCGTTTTGTATGAGAAAAAATTTTCTCGCAGGACTCACCCACACCGAATTCATGCGGCGGCACTGGCAAAAGGACATGTTGCTTGCGCGCGGCGCATTGTCGCAGTACGCAGCGAGCGTCACGCGCGCAGATTTGCTCGGGCTTGCGCAGCGCGAGGACATCGAATCCCGCATCGTGAGACACGCAGGAGACCGCTGGCGAGTGCAGCACGGTCCTTTCGAGCGGCGCGATCTCACCCGTCTCCCGCGCCTTGGCTGGAGCTTGCTCGTGCAGGGCGTCGACCGCGTTCTCGAGCCGGTCGTCCGTTTATTGCGCGAATTCTCGTTCATCCCCTATGCTCGACTCGATGACGTAATGGTGAGTTATGCGGCGCCCGGCGGCAGCGTCGGACCGCATTTCGACAGCTACGACGTCTTTCTGGTGCAAGGTCAGGGCAAAAGACGCTGGCGGGTCGGACATCAGAAGGACCTGACGCTCGTGCGGGATGCGCCGCTCAGGATTCTGGAGCGCTTCACGCCGCGGCACGAATGGACGCTCGAGAGCGGCGATGTGCTCTATCTGCCGCCGCACTGGGCGCACGACGGCGTAGCGCTCGACGAGTGCATCACCTACTCGATCGGTTTTCGCGCACCGCTCGCGCAGGAGCTCGGCACGCATTTTCTCGAATTCCTGCAGGACCGGCTGGCGCTCGAGGGCGTATACGCCGATCCCGACTTGAGATCGACAAAGGCACCCGGACGCATTCCGTCCGGCATGATCTCGAGTATGGCGACGCTGCTCGGGAGTGTGCGCTGGTCGCGCAAGGACGTCGTCGAATTTTTAGGCTGCTATCTGAGCGAGCCCAAGCCCAGCGTCGTCTACTCGCGCCCCGCGCGTGCCTTGCACGAGAGCACGTTTGCGGATCGAGCTCGCGCGCAGGGTGTGCGCCTTGCGCCGGCGAGCCGCCTGCTGATCTACGACGAATACGTTTTCATGAACGGCGAACAGCATCGGGTGGGATCCCGCGCGTTACGCCTGTTCGAGAAGCTTGCGAACGAGCGCGAGCTGGGCGGCGCGGCTGCGATCGGACGCGAAGCGGGGCGCCTCCTTTACGGCTGGTATCGCGCCGGTTATATTGAGGTCGGCGCGGCGAGTCGCCCGTAAATGATTGCGCGCACATGGATTCCACATCGCAGCACGCCCTTCCTCACGCACAGTACGAACGCTTCGAAGGTGCGCGCGAATACGACTCGATGTTCGACGAGCTGATCCCGCAAACTCAGCGCTTCATCCGCATCTTTGAAAAGTCGCTGGGCGCGAGCTACAACTCCGTGTCGCGGTGCGAGCACCTGAGCGCGTTTCTGCGCGCCGATCCTCTGAACCGGCTGCTGATCGTGGTCCAGGAAGCGAACCCCATGGAGCGCGTCTGCCCGCGCCTCAATACGCTGTTACAACGCTTCGGTCATATCGTAAGAGTGCGGCAGACCCCGCGGGCAGCGGCGCATATTTACGACCCCTTCGTGATTTTCGATGCGAGCCACTACCTGCACCGCTTCCATTACGACCGCACCCGCTATGCGCGCGGTCTGAACGAGCTCGACGGCGCCCAGCAGCTGCTCGACCGTTTCACCGAATTGTGGGAGGTTTCGCGTCCCTCCGCAGCAGGCAGGGTCACCGGGTTATGACCGCACTCACGAGCACAGTACGCGGCTGGATGCGGAGCTGGTAAAATCAGTATGACGATCGGATATGCGGCAGCGCCGGCATCCCCCGGTTGTTCGAACATTTGGTTAAACCGTGTGACGTACCTAAAGGAAAAAAGATGAAACGCTCGCTCCTCCTTGCCGCCATTCTGGCGGTCGGCCTCATGGCTTGTAAGAAAGAAGAGAAAGTGGTGACACCGCCTCCCGCTCCGGCCCCGACTCCGCCGGTTGCTGCTCCGACGCCGACACCCGCTCCGGCTGAAGCGCCTAAAGCCGACACGACGACCGGTACGAGCACCACAGGAACCGGCACGACGAGTTCGAGCACTACAGGCACCGGCGCGTCGAGCTCGAGCAGCACTTCGCCGATGGCGCCGACGACGCCGATGCCCAGTTCACCCAGCGAATCGAAGACCGATAAGAAATAACTCGGCGGCGCAACACCAAAAAGCCGGCTCATCGAGCCGGCTTTTTTCTTTTGGAGCAACGTAGATATTTTGTAGCGGCGGGAGCCGCCTAAGCCCCGCTCTTAAATGCCCTGCTGAGTAGCGAAGCTGCGAAGCAGGAAGCAACGTAGACCTTTCAGGCTATTTGCCTCCACGCGAGGCCGTCCGCCTGCGTAGCCACCGTCACCCACGACGGTTCACACTTCAACGCCGCCGCCGTTGCCGCGCGTGCAAGATCGGGCGTGTTGTTCTGCGCCGACAGATGCGCCGCGACGAAATGCTGCAGCCGGCTGCAATCGATTCCGCTGATGATGCGCGCGGCTGTATGGTTGTCGAGGTGACCATAGCGACTGGATATCCGGCGTTTCAGTGTGTGAGGATAGGGACCGTTCATCAGCAGCTCGAGGTCGTGATTGCACTCGAGCACGAGCGCATCGAGGCCCGAGAGCATACGCTCGATGTGTGCAGTCGAGTCGCCGGTATCAGTCAGCAAACCGAGCCGCCGGTCGCCATCGCTGAATACGAACTGGCAAGGCTCGCGCGCATCGTGCGGCACGGGATAGGGATGAACTTCAAGATCGCCGATCACGAATGACGTGTGGCTGTCGATGAGACTCAGGCTTGGCATCATCGAGCTGCGCATGCCGAGTGCAGCCAGCGTTCCATAAGTGAGATAGACCGGCAGCTGACAGCGCCGCGCGAAGCGCGCAACGCCGCCGGCGTGGTCGTCGTGTTCGTGAGTGATAAGGATAGCCTGCAGATCGGCGGGCTCGAGCGCGAGGCGAGCAAGCCGGCGCACGGTTTCGTTCACATTGAAACCGCAATCGACAAGAACCCGGGTCGAGCCCGCCTCGACTATGAGGCCGTTGCCTTCGCTGCCGCTGCCGAGTGACGCAAAGCGCATCATGCAGCGGACCGCTTCCGGGTCACTTCAACTCATCGTACAACAAAGTCAGTATGCGGTTCGCTGTCGCGGATACTTCCTTTCCGCCTTCCTTGTTGAGCACGTTGACCTCGGCACGCTCACCGGCGTCTTTGACGAGAACGCGGTACTGCTCATTCTTCTCCTTGTCGCCGCTGCCCCAGAACCTGAGGCGTGAGAACCAGCTGCGGTTGTCGGCGGTCTTGTTGTCCACTTCGGGGTCGATATAGCGCACGAAATAAATGCCTTTCGAGCGATCGCGATCCTCGACGGTGAAGCCTACGCGGTCGAGTGCCAGGCCTACGCGGCGCCAGGCGCGGTCGAATTGCTCGTTGAGCGCGAGCGCTGCTCCGTCTCGCCCTTTCTGCAGAACGGCGCGCGGCGTCGAGGGCGCAGATGCGATCGCCGTTTTTGCGCGCTCGTCCTGAACTCCGAAGCGAACCAGCAACCGCCGCAACATTTCAGCCTCGAGCTCCGGATTCGCCTGGCGCGGCTGCCACTTCGTCTGGTCGTTATTGGGAGACGTGTACACCTCTTCCATGCCGCGATGGCTGATATAGATCTCGGTGGTTCCCGGCTGCGACCCGCGCTCGAGCCGCGTACGAAACTTGTCGCGTTCGGATGTCGAATACACGGCATCGAGGAGCTTGCCCAGCGTGTTGCGTATAAAGCCATCGGGAACGCGTGAGCGGTTTTCGGCCCAGTCCGTCTCCATCACGCCTGCTTCCGGCACTTCGCGATTGACGATGAAGCCGGTCTCCTGCCAGAAATCCTTCACGACGCCCCACAGCTGTTCAGGTTCGCCTTTCACGACGAGCCAGCGCTGCGTGCCAGCGCGCTCTACCCGAGCGCCGTCTTGAGCCGGCAGCACTGCGCCGCTGCCGGGCTCGGCGCGCGTTCCGCGCTCGCGCTGATATTCCGAAAAGGTGGCCGCGCCGCTGCGTGTCCCTTCCGGCACCGCGAAGCGATCGTCGCCGGTAGGTCGCGTGAGATCGGGCGGTATGTCGAGCGGCGGCAGCCGGCCCGCCGATTTGTATTCGACTTTCTTAGTGGGCAGTTCGAAGCTGCCGAAGGTGCTGCATGCAGCCAGTGCAATGCATGCCACAAAACATGCGCCTCGCGTGAATAATGAAGTCATAAATTCTCCGCTCGTGTCTGCTATGCAATTCCGGCCTGCTGCATGGCTTCACGAACCTTGTTCTGAAATTCGTTCGATAAGGGCGTCAGTGGCAGCCGGATACCGCCCGCAATACGCCCGAGCTGTTGTACCGCCCACTTGACGGGAATGGGGTTCCCCTCGCAGAAAAGGTGGCGGTGCAACCCCAACAATTTGTCGTTGAGCGCGCGCGCCTCGACCACATTGCCCGAAAGCGCCGCCGCGCACATCGCGTGCATGAGCCGAGGTGCTACGTTGGCCGTCACGGAGATCACACCGTCGCCGCCGAGCAGCATCAACGCCAGCGAGGTTGCATCGTCTCCGCTATATACGGCGAACTCCGCGGGCTTGCGGCGCAGCAGCTCGGCACCGCGCTGCATGTCGGCTGTCGCGTCCTTGATGCCGACGATGTTCGGGATTTCGGCCAGCCTCAATACCGTCTCGTTCTGCAAATCGGCAACCGTGCGCGACGGGACGTTGTACACGATATGAGGAATATCCACGGCTTCGGCGACTGCCCGAAAATGCCGATAGAGACCTTCCTGGGTCGGCTTGTTGTAATAGGGCACCACGGTCAGGCTCATGTCAGCGCCCGCGCGCTTGGCATGCATCGCCAGCTCGATCGCTTCGCGGGTGGAATTGGCACCCGTGCCGGCAATAATCGGGATGCGCTTTGCGGCATGCTTCACCGCGGTGTCGATCACCACCCGGTGTTCTTCGAAATCGACCGTCGGTGATTCGCCCGTCGTTCCGACGACGACCACGCCATCCGTGCCTTCGCCGATATGCCAGTCTATGAGACCGCGAAAGGCATCGAAGTCGAGCGCGCCGTCTTCCCGCATCGGCGTGACGATCGCGACCAGACTGCCTTTGAGCTTTGCCATGTTCTTCCTGAGTAAACAGCGTCCTGGCGCCGTTTAAGGCGTGGATTTTACTCCACAAACGCGCTGCACGAGCGCGAGCTTGGGGCGCTCGACACAAGTGTCCTCGTACCCGATCACCCTGAACCCTCCACGCAGCAGCTCGAGGAGCTCGCCGGGCCGCAGCAGGAACTCCGGGTTCGACGGCCGCCCGTAACGTTCGTTCCCTTCAGCGAATGTTTCGTAAATCAGCACACCGTCCGGCGCGAGCGCGGCGATGAGCTCCGGGAAAAGGGGGCGATGCAGATAATTGGTGACGACAACGCCGGCGAATTCGCCGCGCGCGTACGGCCACGGCTCGTTTTCGATGTCGGCGGCGAGGATACGCACGCCGGTAACCGAGGCCAGTTTCGCGAGCGCTGCCGCATCGCGGTCGACCGCATCGACCGCGTGCCCGCGCTCGACGAGCCAACGCGCGTGACGTCCACTCCCGCTTGCCACGTCGAGCACGCGCCCGCCGGCAGGTATCAGATGCGCCCAGCGCACGACCCAGTCCGAAGGTGCGTCCAGCTCCGAGTGCAACATTCGCGAGCTTCTCCCATAATCGACGCTATTCACTATAACCGACGCTTGCGGCGAGGAGGACAACATGAACAGAATGCTGCGAATGCTGCGAATGCTTGCGGTCGCTTCAGTCGTCACCGTCGTGGCCGGTGCGGCGTGCGCTCAGCAGTATCCGGCGAAGGCGATTCGCATGGTGATTGGTTTTCCGCCCGGCGGCGGAACCGATATTGTCGGGCGCATCCTGGCCCAGAAGCTCTCCGAGGTCCTCGGGCAGCAAGTGCTGCCTGATAATCGCGGGGGCGCCGCCGGTCAGATCGGGACCGAAATCGTCGCCAAGGCGCCGCCCGACGGTTACACGCTTTTGATGGCGCACATTGCGGCGCTTTCGATATTGCCTTCGCTGGTCGCCAAGCTGCCTTACGATGCGGTGCGGGATTTCGCACCCGTTTCGCTCGTCGCCATCGGTCCCAACCTGCTTGTCGTGCATCCTTCGCTACCCGTGCGCACGGTCAAAGACCTGATCACGCTTGCCCGGGCACGGCCGGGCCAATTGCAGTTCGCATCCCCCGGTTCCGGCAGCGTCCAACATCTCGCCGGCGAGCTTTTCAATTTGCAAGCGAAAGTGAGCATGCTGCACGTACCGTACAAGGGCAGCGGCCAATCGATCATCGATCTCATATCGGGTCAGATCCATCTCGACTTCGATTCGATCCCGCCGGTGCTCGGTCACGTCAAGAGCGGCCGCTTGCGCGCAATCGCGGTCACGTCAGAAAAACGGTTTTCGCTGCTGCCGGCGATACCGACGGTATCCGAAAGCGGCGTGCCCGGCTTCGACATGAGCACGTGGTGGGGCCTCATCGCACCAGCTGGCGTCAGCAAGGAGATTGTTTCGAGACTCAATGCCGAAACGACGCGGCTGCTGCGTCAAGCCGACGTCCGGGAGAAAATTGCGAACGTGGGCGCCGAGACGGTCGGCAATTCACCTGAAGAATTCGCCGCATTCATACGCAGCGAGCGCTCGAAGTACGCGAAGATCGTCAAAGACGCCAACATCAAGCTCGACTAACTACCTCAAGTCCCCGTGCGATCGCCAGATCGCCCAAGGAGAGGAGGTAACGGAGGAGAACCTAGGGTCTCCTCTGTTCGTGCATCGAGTCGCGGCTGCGGCCGCTTGCGGCCGCAATAGATTCTCGCCCGCGGCAGAGTCGGCCGAGCGCACTGCGCTCAGACGACTCTGAAGTTTTTGAACTGCCAGGGATCGCTCGCGTCGACGTCTTCCGGGAACGGATGATTACGACCGCTAAGCGGTGTCCAGTCGCTGTATACGCCAACGACTTTGCCGAGATAAGGTTTCGCGATCTCGAGCACGCGCTCGAAATCGACGTCGTCGGGGTCGATGACACCGGCACGCGGGTTTTCCATCGCCCATACCACGCCGCCCATCACCCCCGCCGCAACCTGTATGCTCGTCGCGTTGTTGTACGGCGCAAGCGTGCGCGCCTCGTGCACTGATATCTGGGAGCCGTACCAATACGCGCCGCGCTCGTGACCCATCAACAGCGCACCGAGCTCGTCGATGCCGTCGTAGATTTCGTCCATGAGAACGCGACGCTGCTGCTGTCCTATCCAGCCTTTGCCTGCAAGCTCATGGACCGAGAGCACCGTGTCGTCACAAGGATGGTAGGCGTAGTGGCACGTCGGACGAAACGCGACCTGCCCGTTTTCACGCACGGTGAAGTAGTCGGAAATCGAGATCGCCTCTCCATGGGTGATTAGAAATCCATGAAACTGCCCTTCCATCGGCGTCCACGAGCGCACCCGCACGGATGCGCCTGGGCGAGTCAGGTAAATCGCTGCTTTGCAGCCAAACTCATGATTCTTCCCGTCCGGCGGGAAATGCTTTTCGTGAGAGCCCCAGCCAAGCTCGCAGGGCTGCGACCCCTCACCGATGAATCCGTCTACGGACCAGGTATTGACGAACTCGAAGCGCCGTTTGCCGGGATTTGCGCGCTGCGTATCGCGCTCGGCGCAATGCACGACTTTCATGCCGACTGACATCGCCAGCTGCGCCCACGCCTCGCGGGACCTCGGCGTCTCGACCTCACCTTTGATGTCGCGTGCAATGTTGATGAGCGCCTGCTTGACCCAGTGCGAGATGAGTCCGGGATTGGCGCCATGTGTCGGAAGGACCGTAGGCCCGGCATCGGAGTACTTGCTGCGCAGCCCTTGCACCGCCTCGCGCAAGCCGTAGTTCGAGCGGTGCGACGGCGACACGCTTTGATCGGTGTAACCGCCAAGCCACGGCTCGATGCACGTGTCGAGGTACATCGCGCCTTTCTCGTAGCAGAGCTCGATCAGCGCGACGCTTGAAACATCTACGGACAGATTGAGAAGGAAATCGCCCGGCCCGATCAGGGGCTCGAGCAGCGCGCGGTAGTTTTCGCGCGTGAGCGGATGGACTTCGAAATTTACGCCGAGGTGCTCGGCTTCGGCGCGGCCGCGCTCATCCCCCGTGACGATACGAATGCGCTCGAGCGGCATGTCGATGTGCCGCAGCAGCAGCGGCAGCGTGCCCTGCCCGACCGAGCCGAACCCGACGATGACCAGCCTTCCCCCGAATGTGACGTGCTTTTTGCCTTCCATTTCATAAACTGCCTGTGGGGTTGGCGCAACGAGCGCGAAGTGTAACAAGTAAACAGGGTCAGAGTCGATTGAGCGGCCGGGTATGACGGGTTCCGGACTCCAGATCGTGCGGGCGCACGCCGGTCCAAACAAAACTCGAGGGAAGCCTAGTAAACCGGCCGTCCGTAGTAGTACATCGGCGCGGGATACTCGGCATTCGGCCGTGGTGGCGACGCAAGTTTGGGCGGCGGGGGTGCGGGAACGATCGGCGCCGGACTCAACGCTTTCAATTCGTTTTCGTCGAGCCGCCATATGATGCCCGGCGCCGAGCCCGGCGCGGGTGCGGCCTCGCCCGCCTTCACCGTGAACACTTCGGTATACCTGGGCGGCTCATGGATGCAACCTGCGGCCATGAGTGCGAGGAGCGGACTCGCTATATGGAAAATACGCATGGCGTCTAAGTGTCCTTAACATCAGTATCATAAGCGCGCGTCGTTGGCGCGTCGAGACAGGCACTGGAAGAACGTCATGGCAGACACTCGCGAAAGGGCTACTGAAATCTCTGGGGCACGTCAAACGGTGACGGCGCTCATCGAGCGCGCACGAGCCGCAGAGAAAAAATATCAGCGCTATAACCAGGCGCAACTCGACGAGGTCGTCAGCGCCGTCGGCTGGGCGATCATGGAGCCTGCACGCAATCGCACCCTGGCCGAGATCGCGGTACGGGATACGGGGCTCGGTAATGTTGCCGACAAGATAAACAAGAATCACCGTAAGACGCTCGGTCTCTTGCGCGATCTGAGCGGTGCCGTCTCTACGGGCGTCATCGCACACGATCCCGCAACCGGCATCACCGAAATCGCGCGTCCGGTCGGTGTTGTAGCTGCGGTCGTGCCCTCCACGAATCCCGGCGCCACACCGGCGAACAACATCATCAATGCGCTGAAATGCGGTAACGCCGTCATCCTCTCGCCTTCGCCCAAAGGTTATTCGACTGCCGTGCAGCTGCTCGAGTACATCCATCAGGAATTCGACCGCATCGATGCGCCGCGAGATCTTGTGCAGGTCCTTCCTCAACCCGCGACGAAAGCGCTGTCGCAAGAGCTCATGAAGCAAGCCGACCTCGTGGTTGTGACGGGCTCGCAGAGCAACGTTCGCGCCGGGTATTCGAGCGGCACGCCTGCGCTCGGAGTCGGTGCGGGGAACGTCGCCGTAGTGATCGATGACAGCGCGGACTGCGCGGACGCGGCTCGCAAAGTGATGCTGTCGAAAACATTCGACCATGCAACGAGCTGCTCATCTGAAAACAGCCTCGTCATCCATACCGGTGCTTACGACCGCATGGTCGCGGAGTTGGAGCGGGAAGGCGCCGTTCTGCTCTCGTCAACGGAGAAGACGACGCTGCAGGAAGCGATGTTTCCCGGCGGCGCGCTCTCTTCCGCCATCGTCGCGCAGCCGGTATCGCAGATCTGTGCGATTGCAGGCCTCACGCGTCCGGCGGCTGTGAACGCAAAATGCCTGCTCGTGGAAGAGACGGGGACCGGCGCGGAGTTTCCGTTTTCCGGAGAAAAACTCTCGCCCGTGTTAACGCTGTATCGCGCGCGCGATTTCGATCATGCATTCCAGATCATGCGTGCAATTTACGACTATATGGGCGACGGCCATTCGTGCGGAATCTATTCCGAAGACGAATCGCATATCGCGCGCCTCGGACTCGAGATGACCGTATGCCGCGTGATCGTCAAGCAGGCGCATGCGATTGCCAATGGCGGAAGCTTCGACAACGGCCTTCCCTTCTCCCTCTCCATGGGCTGCGGCACGTGGGGCGGGAACAGCTTCTCGGAGAATCTGAACTATCGCCACTTCATGAACGTCACGCGCATCGTGCGGACCATCCCGCTGCGCGAGCCGACGGTCGCTGAAATCTTCGGCAAGTACTGGGCTGAACACGGCATCAAGAGCTGAAGTGAACGGTGCGCAAAGGAAACAAAAACACGTGCGAACCGTCCGCCATTACGTTGATCTGCGTGCGGCCGAGAGTCCTCAAGCGACCTACCTGATCGCTCCCGAAACCGGGAGCGTGATGACCTACGCCGACCTGCAGCGCGCCTCGCGCGATCTGGCCGGTTATCTCCTTGCTCACGGCGTTCGACCGGGAGACAAAGTCGCTCTTTATCTGCACAACGGCTATCAGACCGCACGACTGCTGATTGGAATCATGTATGCCGGTTGCACGGCCGTGCCGCTCAACCTGCTCGCGCAGCGTTCCCAGCTGCAATACGTCCTGGAGCATTCGGACACGGTGCTCGTATTCACGAGCGAAGAGCTTGCGCCGCGTCTGCACGAAGCTCTGGCAGCAGTCGCGCGAAACCTGCAGATGTTAGTGATCGATCCGGATGCGCGTTCCCTTCGTAACGGTCCCGAGTTTTCAGACGCGGACCTGCGACCCGTTCGCGAGGAGGACGAGTCGCTGCTCATGTACACATCCGGAACAACCGGCACTCCGAAAGGAGTACTCCATACGCATCGCAGCGTCATCACGGGAGGCCTTTACACGACGGCGGCGCATCGCCTGTCGCACGACGATCGCGTGCTCTGCTCGCTGCCGCTCTATCACATCAACGGCCAGATCGTCACGGCGGTCGCACCGCTCGTCCACGGCGGGAGCGTGGTGATGCCGCAACGCTTCAGCGTATCGAATTTCTGGCAGCTGGCTGCCGAGCATCGATGCACGTGGATCAATGTAGTGCCGACGATCATCTCGTATCTGCTGAACGCGCCCGGGCCCGCGGATCACGGCCTCGACGTCGCGCGCGTCAAATTCTGCCGCTCCGCGTCAGCCCCGCTGCCGCCCGAGCTTCACCGCGCTTTCGAAGCGCGATTCGGCTTGAGCGTGATTGAAACGTTCGGAATGACCGAGACCAATGCGCCCTGCTTTACGAACCCTTACGACGCGAGCGCGCGCAAGATGGGCAGCCCAGGCAAGGCTTACGGCAACGAAGCAAAAATCATCGATCCACTTACGGGCGCCACACAGCCTGCGGGCGTACCGGGCGAAATCATGGTGCGCGGCGAAAACGTGATGAAGTGTTACTACAAGGATGCGCGAACCACCGAGCGGACGCTCGAGCCGGACGGCTGGCTGCACTCGGGCGATCTCGGCTATTTCGACGAAGACGGGTTCCTGTTCGTGACCGGCCGTATCAAGGAGCTCATCATCAAAGGCGGAGAAAATATCGCGCCGCGAGAGATCGATGAGGCGCTGTTGAGGCACCCCGCCGTGCTGGAAGCAGCGGCGGTCGGGATACCCGACGCGCTCTACGGCCAGGACATTATGGCGTGTGTAGTATTGAAGCCGGGTGCGTGTTGCGCAATCGAAGAGCTGAAAGCCTTCGCAGAACGCGAGCTCGGCAGCTTCAAGGCGCCCAAAGTGCTGAAGCTCGTGGACGCACTGCCCAAAGGGCCGTCAGGGAAAGTTCAGCGGCTGAAGCTCCTCGATACATAGCCAAAGCGCCTGGCATGGGCTTTGCACCGGCGGGGTATCGCGAACCGCGGAAGCGCCGCTATGACCCCCAGGCAGATCTGGTCCCTGATTAAGCAGAGCATGAGCTCGTGGGGCAACGACTATGCACCCAGCATGGGTGCAGCGCTGTCCTACTACACGCTGTTCTCGATAGCGCCGCTCCTCATCATCGTCATCGCCGTCGCGGGGCTTTTCTTTGGTGCGGACGCCGTGCGCGGCGTTATTTTCGCTCAGCTCCAGGCGCTGATGGGCGACGAAGGCGCACGCGCGATTCAAGAGATGCTGACCACCGCGAGTCACCCCAAGACCGGTGCCATTGCGACCACGATCAGCGTCTTCGGACTGCTGATCGGCGCAACCACGGTGTTCAACGAGCTGCAAAGTGATCTCGACCGCATATGGCGGGCGCCGGCGCGCGAGAAGCAGGCCGGGATCTGGAAGCTGCTGCGCACGCGTCTGCTCTCGTTCGGCTTGATCCTCGGTTTCGCTTTTCTTCTCACCGTTTCGCTGGTGACCTCTGCAGCGCTTGCCACGCTCGGCAAATGGTGGGGCGCGTGGTTCGGCGCGTGGGAAATACTGGGGTACGTCCTCGATCTCGTGCTGAATTTCGGTTTGCTGACGCTCCTCTTCGCATTGATCTACAAAATGATCCCGCGCGTGCACGTGAGCTGGCACGACGTGTGGATCGGCGCGGCGGTCACTGCGCTTTTGTTCACCGTCGGCAAGTTCCTCATCGGCATGTATCTCGGCAAGAGCAACGTGACGTCGAGCTTCGGTGCGGCGGGATCGATGGTGATCGTCATGTTGTGGGTGTACTACTCCGCGCAAATTTTCCTGCTGGGGGCGGAATTCACATGGGTGTACGCGAATGCTTTCGGCTCCAGGCGCAACGAACCCAAGCCGGAGGCGGCAACGAGGACCGACAGCGCCGCGGCGCCGACACGCAGCGACAGCGACTTGAAGGCCCCGCCTTCCGAGAACGTATGCATGCCCGACGTGCCGAGTGCAGCCGTATTCGAACGCGAGCGCGCGGCCGCCACCGTATACGCTGCGCACCAGCTCGAGCCGCAGGATGGCTTGAATCGCCCTCACGCCGCGGTTCCGGTCGCCGCACCTGTCAGTTTCGCACGCAGGAACAAACCGGCTCTTGCAGTTGCCTTCGCTGCTGCTGCCGCCGTTGCCTTGGGCGTATTCATGCGTGGCGGTCTTCTTCAACGCGGCCTGCGTGTGTTTCGACGCAACGCACGCCCCATCAGCACGTAGTGCTTCGCGCACAACTGCCGAGCGCTGGGAATGGCGCTGAAAGTACTACGGCAGCTGGCCCGAGGCGAGCAGCCGATTGGCGACGATGTTGACAGGTATCCAGGATACGACATCGTCGAAAGCGGTTGCAGCCACGATAGAGCGTGATCGGCTCACGAAGATCCGATCGGCGCTGCCGCCGTTGGGATTCGGGTTTTCCGCCTCGTCCCCACTGGCGCCGCCCGTGAGCGCGTTACCGCCGACGGACCACACGACCGCGACAGCTCTGGAAGTAAGTGTGACGGCCGTACCGCAATTCAGGCCAACGATCACGCCCGTGGCGCTGCCGCACA
>DATLEF010000043.1:0-31705 GCA_035525455.1 Burkholderiales bacterium | reverse complement strand
GCCCGCTCACGAGCTGACGGAGGCGTTCCTCAGGTAAGGAACCTACGGCGTCATTCGTGTACGGCTTCCTGTTCGACGGGGTCCGATTCGGGCATCGCGCCGTTACGTAGCAGATCGGTCGCTTCGTCGAAAGCGAGCGGCGGGCTGAAGTAATATCCCTGCACTTCATCGCAGCCGAGACGGCGCAGATATTCGAACTGCGCACGGGTTTCCACACCTTCCGCGATGACGGTCATGTGCAGCGTGCGCGCCATTGCAATGATGGCATCGGTGATGGCGGCGTTGCCGGTGTCATGCGGCAAGTCGGCGATGAACGATCTGTCGATCTTGAGGCTGTCGATAGGAAAGCACTTGAGATGGGCAAGAGATGAGTAGCCGGTGCCGAAGTCATCCATTGCGATACGCACGCCCATCTCTTTCAGTTCTTTTATGAGTCCGACGGCGCCGTTGGGATCGAGCATGACCATGCTTTCCGTGATCTCGAGCTCGAGGTAGCTCGCCTTGCAGCCGGTTTGCTCGAGCACGCGCACCATGTCATGCGTCAGGCCGGCATGCAGAAACTGGCGCGGCGAGAGATTGATGGCGATCCTCGGCGGTGCAAGCCTAAGGCTCTGCCATTCACGGTGGGCCTTGCACGCTGCGTGAGCCACCCATTCACCGATCGGCACGATGAGCCCGTTCTCCTCGGCCAGCTTGAGAAAACGTGCAGGCGCAAGCAACCCCAACTCGGCATGCTGCCAGCGGATGAGCGCCTCCATGCCGACGATGCGGCCCGTGCAAGTTTCGATCTGCGGCTGGTAATAAAGCTTCAGCTCGTCGCGTTCGAGTGCGCGACGCAATCCGGATTCGAGATTGAGGCGCTCGAGAGCGCCGGACCGGATCTGCGGGGAAAAGAATTCGAAAGCGTTTCTGCCCTGTTCTTTCGCGCGATACATCGCAATATCCGCGTTCTTGAGGAGCTCCTCGCCATCCGAGCTGTCCGCCGGATAGGTGCTCACGCCGATACTCGCGGTGATGCGGTATTCGCGTCCGGCGATGACGAACGGCGCTGCCAGCGCTTCGATGAGCTTCTGGCAGACGCTCGCGACGTAGACGGGATCCACGACCTGCTCGAGCAGCACAACGAACTCGTCTCCGCCAAGCCGCGCCACCGTATCCCCGGCGCGCAGGTTTTCGGTCAGGCGCTGCGAAGCTTCGCGCAGGACATAATCTCCGGCCTCGTGCCCGAGCGTGTCGTTGATGATCTTGAAGCGGTCGAGGTCGATAAAGAGCACAGCCAGACTGCGATGATAGCGTTGCGCCTGTGCGATGGCGCCGCTCAGCCGCTCGTTGAACATGACGCGGTTGGGCAGTCGCGTCAGTCCGTCGTGCATCGCCATGAACTTCACCGCCTCTTCCGCGTGCATGCGCACGAGATACTGTCCGATCTCACTGCCGATAGATTCCGCGGTCTTCACGAGCACCGGATCCGGCTCGCCGGCATCGCGATGAAAAAATTCGATGACGCCGAGCGCCTGACTGCCGCGCATCAGCGGAAACGCAAAACCGGAGTGTAAGCCTGCCTCCATCGCAAGGGCCTGGCGTTTAAACGCATCTGCTTTGGCGATATCCACGATCCACACGGGTTTTCGCGCCGCAAAAGCGCGGCTCGCAAGACCTTTACCATCGGGCCGGGGCTCCACGTGCAGCTGCGCGATGGCCTCGTCGAACCGGCGGATTTCCGGTGCGTCTATGCCCCAGCTTTCGCGCCGGTGCAGCGCACCCATCTCGGAATGCCAATGCCACCACACTCCGTAGTGCCAGCCAAGACCGGTGCAGATCGTCTCGATCACTCTCGCGATGGCTTCATCCACCGTTGATGCATCGGCGAGCACGCGCGTGACCGCGTGTTCCATGCTCTGGCGCTTCTCAGCGCGCTTGCGATCGGTGATATCGACGATGGTGCCGATCAGTCCGGTCACCGGACCTTCCGGGCCGGCATAAGTCGCTTTGTAATACACGACGTTATGCAGCATGCCGTCGAAGGCCGGAACGACAGCCTCGTACGTCTGCGTTCCGGGTTGCAGCAGCAGCACGCGGTCCATCTCGTGCGACCAGTCCCCGGTTTCCTTGTGTTCGGAAAAAAGCTCGCGCGGCATTTTGCCCACGGCATGCGTGCGCGGTATGCCGAAAAATGTCTCCCACGCCTTATTGACGCCGCGATAGCGTCCGTCCATGCCCGTGAAGAAAATCGGGTTCGGCAATGCTTCTATCATCTCCTGGGTCGTGCGCTCGGCCTGCACGCGTTCGCTCTCGCGCGTCATGAGATAGAGCTGCACGAAGACTTGCACTTTGGTCCGCAGTATCTCCGGGATGACCGGCGTGACGATACAGTCGACGGCACCCAGCGCGTAGCCTTTGGCGCTCTGCATCTCTTCGGCATAGGCAGTCAGGAATATGATCGGCGTGTGCGCGCTCTTCTCCCGGCCGCGGATGTATGCTGCAGTTTCGAAACCGTCCATGCCCGGCATGTTCACGTCGAGCAGAATGACCGCAAAGTCGCGTTCGAGCAGGTGTTTGAGCGCGTCATAACCGGACTGGGCCGTAACGAGGTTCTGGCCGAGGTCTTCCAGCGCGCTGCGGTAGACGAGCAGGTTTGCCGGGCGGTCGTCAACGATCAATATGCTGGCTTTTTCGGTTGGAGTGATATCCACCTCGCCTCGCGATTCATTCATGTGTGCAGCGGTTGTCGACTCGTTTGTCGGACTCTCCCACCCGGGTCCGATCTCTGGAGGGCCGGGGTGGCCGAGGCAAGGGGCATGCCTAACCCGACCCCGGGATCACCAGACGGATTTGCATCGTGACGTTTTTCACGCACTACACGTGAGTGCACCCGCCATCGCGCCCGAGCTCCGGCATAGTAACTGCTCACAATATCGACACCCGCCAAGCATCCTGCCAGGCACAGCGGCGCCGTTGAGGAGACTCCCAGTGCATTTCATGTCCCGCCGAATGGCGATCGTTGCCGCCCTGGCGGCTGCGTTGTTCACGGCTGGGGTCGCGGTGGCCGCCGAGCGTGGCGCGCGCGCGCCCGCTGCACGAGAGCAAGCGCCTGTGAAGAAGAAAACGCGCGCCGCCGATGCCGCTTTCGGGCGCGAGGGCGACAGCCGCAAGGTCAATCGTGTTATCCGTATCGAGATGTCGGACGCGATGCGCTTCTTTCCTGATCAGATCAAAGTAAAACGCGGAGACACGGTGCGGTTCGTTATTCGCAACCGCGGCCAGTTGGCGCATGAAATGGTGCTGGGGACGATGGACGACCTGAAACACCACGCGGCCGAGATGAAAAAGACCGGCGAAATGATGCATGAGGGCGCACACGTTGCGCACGTGCGCCCGGGCGCAACCGGCCGTATCGTGTGGCAATTCACCAAGGCTGGAGAGTTCTATTACGCTTGTTTGATTCCAGGTCATTTCGACGCGGGCATGATAGGCACCGTCGTCGTGCGCTGAAGCGCGCGTCCGGATGACACTGGCCGGCATGCGGCTTATCATCGCGTGCTCGATTTCGGACGATTAGCGTCGCCGGAAGGCGCTTGAGCTCGATACCGGTTCGAGCGCTTATCCGGTTCCCTGCGAGGTCACATGAATCTGCATCGTCTTCTGCTTCGCCGCGCGGCCGAAGACAAGCCGCTTCGCGTCGCACTGATCGGCGCAGGGAAGTTTGGCTCGATGTTTCTGTCGCAGGTACGGCGCACCCCCGGGGTACATGTAACGGCCGTCGCCGACCTGGATCCCGTACGCGCGCGGGCGAGCCTGACCCGGGTGGGGTGGCCACCACAGCAATACGAGGCGCGCTCGGCTGATGAAGCTCTGCGAACCGGCGCCACATGGGTCACCGACGACGCCCTGGGCACGATCGCGCATCCCGCGATCGAAATCGTCATCGATGCGACCGGCAACCCGGGTGCCGGCATACGGCATGCCCTCGAATGCTGCACTCACGGCAAGCATATCGTGATGGTCAACGTCGAAGCCGACGCCCTGGTCGGGCCGCTCCTCGCGCGGCGCGCCGCGCAGGCCGGCGTGGTTTATTCGCTGGCATACGGCGATCAGCCGGCGCTGATTTGCGAAATGGTCGACTGGGCGCGCACGGCGGGGTTCGAGGTGGTCGCTGCCGGCAAAGGCACGAAGTATCTGCCTTCCTATCATGGTTCCACGCCGGACACGGTGTGGGGGCACTATGGATTTTCAGCCGAGCGCGTCGCGAACGGCGATTTCAACGCGCAGATGTTCAATTCGTTTTTGGACGGCACGAAGTCCGCGATCGAGATGGCCGCCGTCGCCAATGCCACAGGACTCGCAGCCGGGCCGGACGGGCTCGCTTTTCCGCCTTGCGGCGTGGATGCGCTTGCCAGCGTGATGAAGCCGCGCGCCGAGGGCGGTGTCCTCCACCAACGCGGGCAGGTCGAAGTCGTATCGAGTCTCGAGCGCGACGGCGTACCTGTTTTCCGCGATCTGCGGTGGGGCGTCTATGTCACCTTTGCCGCCGATGGCGAGTACGTGCGGCGCTGTTTCAGCGAATACGGTCTGGTCACCGATGACAGCGGCGATTATGCGGCGATGTACAAGCCTTATCATCTGATCGGTCTCGAGCTCGGGATATCGGTCGCGAGCGTAGGCCTGCGGCGCGAAGCCACTGGCGCACCAGTCGATTTTCAGGCGGATGCAGTCGCCGTTGCAAAGCGTGATCTCAAGATCGGAGAAACGCTCGATGGCGAAGGCGGCTATACCGTGTATGGGCGCCTCATGCGTGCCCCAGATTCCCTGCGTATGCGCGCTTTGCCGATCGGACTTGCGCATCGGGTCCATCTCACCCGTTCGCTGAAGTGCGGACAGACCGTGACGTGGAGTGACATTGCCGATCCCGCCACGGACGCGGCACGCGTTCGGCGCGAAATGGAACAGCTGTTCGCCTCCTGCACCCTTTCCCCTGCCACGGCTGAAACGCCGGCGTTGCTAAAGTAGTCGACACAAGCGGCGCTCCCGGCACTCCAGAGCCGTTCAAACACGGCAAAAGTGCGAGTTGGTTACGCGCACGTAGCCGTGCAGGGGAGGCACATCTCCGTTAGTCGCGTGGCCTAAACCGCTCATCGGCTACAGGGCTGACGTGCCTGTCCAATTGCGATTTACTACGCCTCACCCGAGCCGGCATGGGCGTAGTCCTTGTGCCCGGTTCTTAACTTTGCACGCTGGCGCGAACTGATCGCACGGTGTTTGAGGGCCGTAAGAAATGGAGACGACATTGAGCCGCCGTAAAGTCATCAGGAGGTACGCGGGCATGACGCTGATCGAGCTCATGATCGCGGTCGTCGTCGTGGGAATCCTCGCGGCTGTCGCGTATCCGTCTTATGAAAATCAACTACGCAAAGGGCGCAGAGCGAGCGCGCAAACCTTTGTAGTGGATCTGGCAAGTCGCGAACAGCAATACCTTCTTGACGCGCGCACCTACGCCACAGGGACAACAGCGCTCGCACAACTCGGATTTGCGAACGAGGCCGCGATACCTTCGGACGTTTCCAAGTTTTACACCATTGCGATAGCGGCCGGTGCAACGCCGACGCCGCCGACTTTCACGATCACGGCAACACCCAAAGCGGGTACGAGCCAAGTGGCCGATGGCGCGCTCACTTTGGACTCGACCGGCGCCAAAACCCGTAACGGCGCGAGTGGATGGTAAGTATGCAGACCGCCGCCTCACCGCGCGATTTTGTCCGCGGCTTCACGCTGATCGAAATGGTCGCGGTGATGGCGGTGACGCTGATTCTGATCGCGCTGGCTGCGCCGAGCTTCCGCGATCTCATGAGATCACAGACGATCAAGACTGCGAGCTTCAATCTGGTATCGAGCCTCGTGCGCGCCCGCAGTGAAGCCGTGACACGCAACGCCAACGTCACGGTGCAGCCGGTCAGTGGCAGCTGGCTGAACGGCTGGGTGATTACGCTGGCCGATGGGACCTCGATTGGCAAAGCCGACGCGCCCTCGGGTATCACGATCACGGGGCCCGCAAGCGTCACTTTCAACGGCAACGGCGCACCAACTGCCGTACCTGCGCCGTTCGCAGTGACAGCAAGCGGGGCGCTGACGGACAACCAGCGATGTGTGCGCCTCAATCTGAGCGGCCGGCCACAGCTGAAGAAAGGAAGCTGCACATGATTTGCGGCCATCGTCGGCGCGAGCGTGGCGTGACCATGCTCGAAGTGCTGATCACCATTTTTATCGTGTCGTTCGGAATGCTGGGCCTCGCAGGCCTGCAGGCGCGGATGCTGCTCGCGCAAGTCGAAGCCTACCAGCGCGCTCAAGCCGTCACGATACTGAAGAATATGGTGTCTCGCCTGCATGCGGCACACCCCACCAGCAGTGCGGGCGCAGCTGCCTACGTGACCGCCTCTCCGCGCGGTACCGACGTGGGGCTGCAGAGCTGCACGAATCTTGTGGGCGCAGCCCTCGATCTCTGCGAGTGGAACAACGCTCTGGTGGGCGCGAGTGAGACGAGCGGGGGCGCGAGCGTCGGCGCGATGACCGGGGCGCGCGGTTGCATCGAAAGCGCATCCGTCGCCGCGCCATATATTTTCAAGGTGTCGGTCGTCTGGCAAGGCATGTCCGACACCATCGACCCAGCCTCAACTACATGCGGTACCGGCGCGTATGGCGCTGCGAGTAAACGGCGCGCGCTCATCGCGTCAGTGACCATCGCATGCTTCAATAATGATGCGGCGGGGGCGTGCATTCCATGATCATCTCGCGCCCCTTGCAGCGGGTCAGTCGCAGCGAGCGCGGGCTGTCGCTCGTCGAGCTCATGATCTCGATCACGCTCGGGCTGCTTATCGTCGCCGCGCTCGTGACGGTGTTCAGCAACGTCAGCAAAAGCCGCAGCGAGCTCGAACGAGGCAGCGAGCAGCTCGAGAACGGGCGCGCGGCAATCGAGGTCCTGTCCGAAGATCTGCAGCTCGCCGGCTTTTACGGCGAGGTCAATGTCACAGGCACGCCCACCGCGCTGCCCGATCCGTGCTCGACCGACCCGCTCGTCTGGGCCGACGCAATGCCGGTACACGTACAAGGTTTCGATCAGGGCGCAGGCGCGCCGACGTGCATGCCCGCGTCCACGATCGCCAACACGGACATTCTCACATTGCGACGTACGAAAGCGTGCGTTGCGGGCACGGCGGGGTGCGACGCAGTAGTAGCCGGGCAGGCATACGTGCAGGCGTCTACATGCTCAACGCCCGGAACGCCCTATGTCATCGGCCTCTCCGGCACAGCCAATTTCAATCTGACAGCGATTAACTGCACGACCGCTGCCGGGCTGCGCCGCTACGTCGTCAATACTTATTTCCTCAGCAGCGACAATGGGTCTGGCGTTGCGGTGCCAACGCTCAAGCGCCTCGAGTTCAATGGCGCCGCCTTCACCGAAACACCGCTGGTGGAAGGCATCGAACGCATCGAGTTCGAATACGGCGTCGACACGGACGGGAACGGTACTCCCGACGTGTACAAGGCAAGCCCGGCAACGCCGGAAGAGTGGGGCAACGTCGTTACGATCAAGATTTATGCCCTGGCCCGATCGATCGACCCATCGCCTGGTTATATCGACACCAAAACCTACACTCTGGGTAACGACGCCGCCGGTTTGCCCGTCACAGCGGGCCCGTTCAACAACAGCTATCGGCGGCACGTTTTCAACGGCGTCGTGCGATTGATCAACCCTTCAGGACGGAGAGAATCGCAATGAGTTCACTTCATCGCCAGCGCGGCGCGACGCTTTTCATCGGCCTCGTCATGCTCGTCGTCCTCACTCTTTTCGCGCTATCGGCGTTTCAGACGAGCAGCACGAATTTGAAGACCGTCGGCAATATGCAGGCGCGCGAGGAGGCCCAGAACGCGGCGCAGCAGGTGATCGACACCGTCATCAGCAGCTCGACGTTCATCACGAGCCCCGCGGCCGCGATCCTGTTGCCCTGCGCAACGCCTAACGTGGCGTGTGTGGATCTGAAGAGCGGCGGCGGCATCGTGACGAATCCCGCGCTGGCGGACTATACGGTCACGCTTACCCCTGCGCCCAAGTGCATCGGCATCACCACGCTCACCAACACCGACCTCAATCTGGACAATCCTTCGGAGCTCGCTTGCGCAACAGGCACCACGCAGCAGATGGGCGTAGCCGGCATCGACGTCGCGTCCACGTATTCGCTCTGCGTCAATACGCTGTGGGACGTCAGCGCGGAAGCTACGTCCACGAGCGGCACCAAGGTAAGCATTTCCCAGGGCATCGGCGTTCGAGCGCTCAAGGTTGAATTGTCCCCATTTTGTAGCTGAAGCACTCCGGAGCCATGATGAATATCTCTATACGCCGTTTTCTCTGCCTGCTGGTCAGTGTCGCGCTCGTTGCGGTCCCCATATCGCCGAGCAGCGCGGAAGACATCGACCTTTTCACGCAGCCCAGAAACTCAGGGGCGAACAGCCGGCCCAATATTCTTATCATCCTCGACAACAGCGCCAACTGGAACGCTGCGAATCAAGGGTGGCCGGGCGGAGTCAAACAGGGGCAGTCCGAGTTGAGCGCTTTGCGGCAGCTCATCACGGATTCCGACGACCGCGTTAACATCGGCATCATGATGCTCGTGTCGGGCTCCGGGAGCGGCGGCAGCGGACGTGACGGCGCGTACATCAGATTTCATATGCGGCAGATGACGGCCACCAACAAGGCCGCGTTGGTGGAATTGATCGGCACCGACAGCTGTGTCGACGGGCCCAATAGCCTGAACGGCACGCCCAACTGCATCTACAAGAATTTCAGTGGCGCGGAGCAGGTAGCTACCGGACAGACCGACTACAGCGCAACACTGTTCGAGGCATACAAGTACCTTGGCGGTTACAGTAGTCCTGCAAAGGCGCTGATTAACCAGCCCGGGGGCACCTTCTCGCAGACAACGTGGGGACCCCAACGCTATTCGGGTAATCCGAGCTCACGGTACGATGCTGCGGCATACACCGACGCGTCGAAATCTACGTACAACCCGCCGATCGACGCAGACAACAGCTGCACCTCGAATCACGTCATATTGATCGGAAATGGCTTCCCGAATGCGGATGCGGCGGCGACAGTGTTGAGCGGCGTCGGGGGATCGACTACCCAGCTCAAGATGCCTGCCGCGATCGTCACGACCCCGCCAACCGCGGACGCAGTCCCGGCGTCGAACCGGGTTCGCTATGCCGATGAGTGGGCGAAGTTTCTGTTCGAGACCGACGTCAGTAGCGCACAAGGGCAGCAAAACGTCCGCACGTATACGATCGACGTTTTCAAGGATCAGCAGGATCTCGACCAGACTCGCCTCATGAAGAGCATCGCAAAGGCGGGCGGAGACCTGAGCCAATACCACGACGCGAAAAGCGAAAGCCAGATCCTTGATGCCCTGAAGAAAATCATGATCGACATACAGTCGGTGAACAGCGTGTTCACGTCAGCTACCGTTCCTGTAACGGCCGCGAATCGCGTTCAGCAGGAAAACGAAATCTACTTCGGCTCCTTCGTTCCCGACCACGAGGCGAAGCCGCGCTGGTACGGCAATCTGAAAAAATACCAGGCCAAGATGTTCGGTAACGAAGTCAGGCTGGCCGACAAGAATGGCAACCAGGCGCTGATCGGTGGAGCCTTCGACGCGTGTTCAGCGAGCTTCTGGACTACCGATAATCTTACCAACAGTCTCGTCAATGGCGGGTACTGGGCATTCGACACCACTACAAAAGGACTTTGCCCGACCGGCACATACAGCACCGACGTGTATTCCGACCTACCCGATTCCGGATTTACGCGCAAAGGCGGTGCTGCAGAAGTCCTGCGCCGCGGCAACGATCCAGCCGGCACGCTGACGACGAATGTGTTCCGGACGCTGTACACCTGCGCTTCGTCTGACACGTGTCCCACTGGTGCGACGGGCCGCGTCACTTTTGACTCGACGAACGTGGTTGCCTCGCGGCTCGGAACATCGCTTACCGCCGCCCAGCACACGAACATCATCGATCACACGAAAGGCCACGACGTGAACGATGAAAATGGGAATAGCAATTTTACGGAAACGCGCTCGACCATACACGGTGATGTCGTGCACTCGCGAGTGGTTCCGGTCAATTACGGCGCGCCGACAGGCGTCGTCCTTTACTACGGCTCGAACGACGGACCGTTTCGCGCCGTTTCAGGCAGCAATGGCAAGGAGCTGTGGGGCTTCATAGCGCCGGAGCACCATGGCAAGCTCAAGCGATTGACGGACAATTCACCGCTTACGCTGTATGCCGGAATGTCGACCACCGGCGTCACTCCCACGCCCACGCCTAAAGACTACTTTTTCGACGGGGCTGCGGGGCTTTATCAAAACGCGAACAACACCACAGTCATGATCTATCCGACCATGCGCCGCGGCGGCCGCATGCTGTACGCGCTGGACGTCACAACCCCTACTACTCCGATGGTGAAATGGCGCGTGGGCTGCGATGAGACGGGAACCTGCACGTCGGGCTTCTCGGAGATCGGCCAGACCTGGTCCGCGCCGAACGTTGCTCGCGTCGCCGGCCACCAGAGCGGCACCTCGCCGATCATCGTCATGGGAGGCGGCTACGACACGTGCGACGACACCGACAGCAAAACACCGAATTGCAGCAGCGCCAAGGGACGCGTCGTGTACGTCATCGACGCTATCCTCGGCACGCAGCTGGCAGTTTTCTCGACTTCCTCAAGCACGAGCAGTACATCAAACACAACAAACGGAACTGGGACAGGCCCGGCCGGGCGCAGTGTGCCGGCCGACGTTGCCTTCGTCGATCGGAACGGAGATGGCATGGTGGATCACGCTTACGTTGCCGATACGGGCGGAAACCTTTTCCGGATCGATTTTGTAGACAAATCGACGTTCCAGCCGCTCCTCAACACGGCTTGGAAAATGACGAAAATTGCGTACACGAACAATGCGGCAGAGGGTCGCAAATTCCTGCAAGCGCCTGGCGTGCTCGCCACCAAGACCAAAGTGTACCTCGCGATTGGCTCGGGCGATCGCGAGCGGCCACTGCGCAGCAACTATCCTTACGCGCAGGACGTCCAAAACCGCTTTTACATGTTCATCGACAAGTTCCCTGCACTCAACTCCACGCCGGTGAATCTCGATGATACGGATAAGCTCGCGAATTTTACGACGAACACAACTTGCGATACGACCGTCAATACGAACTCGCTGGGCTGGTTCATGGGCATCAACAACTCGCAAGGCGAACAAACCGTAAGCTCTGCGCTCATTTTCGGCGGCCTGATCTTCTTCAATACCAATGCACCGAGCCCTCCGTCACTTAACCAGTGCGGATCGGATCTCGGGCAAGCCCGCGGTTATGCAGTCAACCTGTTGAATGCTTCAGGCTCGATCGGAGCCACGGGTATTTGCGGCGGGAACCGCTTCGGATTGTTCGTCGGCGGCGGCCTGCCGCCCACACCGGTGGCTGCCACGCTGCCGATCGGCGCAGACGGGAAACCCGAGTTGGTCTTGATTGGCGCGGCCAACCTCGACGGCACTGGCGGCTCGATACCCCAAGGCGCGCAGCGTCCGAAGCCTCCGGTACAATCGAAGCGAAGTCGTGTCTATTGGTACAAACAAGGTAACTTCTGAGCGACCGCCAGTTTCCATTCGCAACCGCCTCCCTGGCGGTTGCGGGCGGCCTGCCCGCGCTGGCATCATGAGGCTTCATGGTTGGATAGACCGGAGCCAGCGTGCGCCGACGAGGGTTTCTACGCATGTGCGCCGGGTGTGCCGCATACGCGGCTGCGCCCACGTCAGCGGCCGAGCTCCGGCCGCGCTTTTATTCCCGTGCGCAGCTGACTGACGAGCGCCGGCAGCCCATACGCGCGGCGAAACTGACAGTCGGACAAAACTACATCTTTCACTATCCGTTCGAAGGCACGCCCTGCTTTCTCCTGAATCTCGGCAGGCCGACAGGACGAGACGTTAATCTCCGTACCGAGAGCGGCGCCAGTTATCAATGGCCCGGCGGCGCGGGACCCCAGCGCGCAATCGTCGCTTATTCCGCTATCTGCACTCACCGCATGACCTATCCGACGCGCCAGATCAGCTTCATCAGTTATCGCCAGCAGTCGCGCGTCTCTTCGGCCGCGCACGCCAATGCGATCCATTGCTGCTCCGAGCACAGCGAATACGATCCTGCAGCAGGCGCACGCGTTCTCAACGGCCCTGCGCCGCAGCCGCTCGCCGCTATTCTCTTAGAGCACGAGCCGGCGACGGACGGGCTTTATGCAATCGGCACACTGGGCGGCGACATCTACAACGCGTTTTTTGCAAAATATCAGCTGAAGCTTGAGCTCGATTACGCCAGTCGCGCCCGCCAGCCGATCGGCGCCACGAGCGTTGTGAGCGAGCTCGAAAGCTTCTGCAAGCAGCAGGTGCGATGCTGACGCTGAAGCACGACGCCGCGCTGATAAAGGTATGCCTGACCGAGCGCATATTTGTTCGCCGTGATAACGCCAAAGGCTTACATCGTCGGCATGTTTTTATGCGCGTAGGTTTTCTCGTGCTGTGACTGGCACGGCACGCAGCGACTGGCGGTAGGCTGCACTTCGAGACGGCGAAAATCGATTTCGCCGCCGCATTCCTCGCAATCGCCATAATCTCCGTCATCCATCCGGCGTAGCGCCGCGTCGATCTCCTGCAGCTCTTCCATGTCCCGGCCAGCTTCCTGCAGACTGAGATCGGTGATCTCGCGCATGACGGATTCGTCGCCCGCGTCACCGACGACGCCCATCGCGTCCTCGTTACCTTCCGCCGCCGTACGCTCGCGTTTCGCCTTGATTTCTTCGGTGAGCACGCGCTGACGATCCAGTAACTTCGCCTTGAGCGACTTCAACTGGGAGATGCTGAGGTGTGCCATTCGCGCTCCTTTCAAAGGCCGGAAGCTACAAGTTGCGTACCTGCGCACCGTTTGAAAGCACAACGTGCGTGCCCTCTTGTACCGGAAACACTTGTAACGGGTGTCACAGATTGTTGCACTTTATCAGTCGACACCGTGGTTCGACCGCGCGTTTAATGCACATACGGATGGAACTGCTTATCCGGAGCAACAAGGAGATTGCCATGTCACTCAGAACCACGATTCAGGTGTTCGCCGCAAGCGCGCTGATCGCCGCCTCGCTGCCGGCATTCGCGGATAACCGCTCCGACCGCGGACACGACCGCTGGGGACACCGCGCATACGAACAGCGCCACGTCTCGCGGGAAATCGTGCAGCGGCCGATATATGCCCCGCGCCGCGTTGTCGTGGAGCGCCCCGTATACGTCGAACGGCCGGTATACGTCGAGCAGCCCGTGTATGGCCCGGTCTACGAGCCTGCAATCGCCTATCCAGGGCCAGACTACTACCCCGCACAGGTTGCCTATCCGCGCAGATATGGTGAGACCAATGTCATCGGGGCCGCAGCCGGCGCGGCAATCGGTGCGGTCATCGGCAGCCAGGTCGGTTACGGGCACAACCGCGGTGCAACCGCCGCTGTTGGCGCCGCGATAGGCGGTCTGCTGGGTAGCCAGTTTTAGGCCTTAAGTCACATTCTTGTGTTCGGGGCGGCCGATGGCCGCCCTTCTTTTGACTTCAGTACAATAAAACTTATGATTACAGACGACTGACACCCGAGCCACTTGCACTGCGTAGCTGGCCAAACTTGAGGAGGAAAAGGCAGCAATAAAACTCAGCTGTCGCCCGTTTGCAACAAAAGCATTGCATGGCACAATTCGGCCTGCATTTATAACTACTTTGAAAAATGCACATTCTCCTGAGATGGGTTGCGCTCGCTAGCGCCTTGATAGGCCTTGGCTTGGGTCCGGCGGCTGCGGCCGTTACGGATTACCCGTTCAAGCTCTTTACAAAGACCGACGGGCCCGACCAGCAGGTTGTGGCCGACAACAAAGGCCCGGCACCGATCACGGTGCATGTTGCTCTGACCGGTCAAAATTTCGCTTCCGATCGCACGTGGCCAGCCACGATCGTCGTGCCTGCGTACACTGCAATGCCGTTGGGTCGCGTGTATGCAGCTGACAAGAGCACGTCGTACAACTTTGTCTTCCGTTACAGCCACCACTTTGGCCGCGTCGACGCGGTACACGATCCGGAAGCGGCCTATCGCCTGCCGTTCGAGGAAGGGCACTCATACGCTGTAAGCCAGGCCCACGGCGGCAAGCTCTCGAGCCACAATAACCGCGAGAACCTGTACGCCATCGATTTCTCGATGCCGGTGGGCCAAGGCGTCGTCGCGGCACGCGCGGGCGTCGTGATCGACGTTACTCTGCGCCACCGTGAAGGCGGTTACGACGTGAGCTTCCTCGACAAGGCGAACACGATCGCAATCGTCCACGACGACGGAACTGTCGCCGAGTACGCGCATCTGTCTTTCGGGCCGGAGCTCGTCAGCGTCGGGCAGCGCGTAGCCGCTGGAGAGTTGCTGGGATACTCGGGTAACACGGGTTACTCCTCCGGTCCGCATCTGCATTTCATTGTGTCGCAGCCGACGGTGACCGATGGCAAAGTTAGCCGCGAGTCCGTGCCCATCACGTTCTACGCCAATGAGCCTGCCGTTCGTTTCAGCGCTCAGGCCGGTACCGTTCTGACGGCAAACTACAAGTCCGCGGCAGTCGCACAGCGCGAAGCCACACGAGGCGTAACGAGTACCGGCACGACAGGTATCAGTTCGCTCGACCAGCCCGCAGAATTTCCACGCTAGCCGCGCTCGCGGCTGTTTCATGCCTGAAGGTTTGAGGGCCGGTTTCATGGCTGGCCCAATCCTTGCTCAGATAACGGGCATGAAGCGCATTCCCACAAAGTATCGGCACCTCTTCAACGCCGATGGCACGCGGCGGCATGAGGCGTGCACCGGATATCTTGAAATCGTCAGCGATGTCAGCGGCGTATACGTCTGCTGCAACGAGTGCGGTGAAGGTTACCGGTTTCAGTTCCTCATGCGTCGCAGCGACGAGCTGACGAACGGCAGCGACGGTAAGTTTTACTAGGCGCCAAATCGCGCACGCTTGCGCATGGCTGCGCCCGAGCTTTCCGATTTTCGTACGTGCCGCAATTCCGCTTGCGGCTGCACCGTGCAAGGCCAATACACGAATTGCAGCAATCATCGCGAGCGCAAGCTAGCAGCCGCGATTCTGGGTGGGCAGGGCTGTCAATGCGGCCACATCGAATGCACGCGAGATAAACCGCCGGCCGCGTAAATCGGTCTATTTTCGCACCAGCCGTTTTTACGACTTTGGCGTTGCGCGCGTACTCGCGGCGGATTAAGTCGGCGAACTCCTCCATCGCGCGCCACCTCGAGCCGTGCCCATACAAATCCGCTATGCTTGCCGCAACTCTCACTCCATACGAAGGGACCCAGATGGCCGCTACGCAAACGCAGGAGCTCGCGGGGAAAGTTGCGCTCATCACAGGCGCGGCGAAAAACATCGGACGTTCGGTGGCACTGGAGCTCGCGAATGCCGGCGCTGCGATCGCAGTAAATACGCGGGCGTCCCGCGAGGAGGGCGAGCGCGTCGTTCAGGACATCCGGAACGGGGGCGGCCAGGCGGAGCTGTGCATGGCCGATATTGCCGATGCGACTGCCGTAAAGTCGATGGTCGCGAACGCGCTGAGTCAGTTCGGCCGCATCGATTTTCTCGTGTTGAACGCCTCGGTACGCACCGAGCGCGCTTTTCTTGAGCTCACCTATGAGGAATGGCGCACACCGCTTTCGATCACGCTAGACGGCGCATTCTATCTGGCGCAGGCGTGTATACCGTCGATGCTCCAGAACGGCGGCGGCAGCATCGTGACGCTCGGCGGCATGCAGTCTCTTTCAGGCGCCAGAAGACGCATCCACGGCTCTGTGGCAAAACACGGTCTCGTCGGCTTCACACGCGGCCTTGCGCGCGAATTCGCGGAAACCGGGATTCGGGCCAATTGCATCGCACCGGGCCTGATGGACACGACGCGCGCGACCGGGCGTGCGGCGCGCCCTGGAGACGAGCTCATTCCGATGAAGCGTAAAGGCGCCCCGGAGGAGATCGCGACGACCGTCCGATTCCTGTGCGGACCAGGAGCAAGTTACATCACCGGCCAGACGATCCACGTCAACGGCGGCCAGATGATGTTTTGAGCCTCGGCGCGCTCGAGCGCGCGAGCGAAGCACGTCGCTTCATTTCTCGAGTCTCACGGTTTTAACCACTTTCGCCCACTTCGCAATGTCCGTACGGATCAGCGCTGCGAACTGATCGGCTGAGCCGCCGCCCGGTTCCGCGCCGCCGCTTACCAGGCGCTCGCGCATCGCGGGCCGTGCGAGGATGCGCACGATCTCGGTATTGAGCCTGGCCGTAATCTCCCGCGGCAGCCCAACGGGCGCCAGCACGCCGCTCCACTGGATCACTTCGTAACCGGGTACACCCGCTTCAGCCACGGTCGGAATATTCGCTGCAACGGCCGAACGTCGGGTCGTGGAAACTGCGAGCGCGCGTAACCGGCCCGAGTTGATCTGCGGCAGCGCTTCGAGGATATTCACAAAGCCGGTCTGCACGTGGCCTGCAACGAGGTCGATCACCGCCTGGCCACCGCCCTTGTACGGCACGTGGGTCATATCCACTTTTCCCATTGTCTCGAAAAGCTCCATCGCGAGATGACTCGTCGTGCCTTCGCCGGATGAAGCGAAGTTCACGCGCGCACCCGGGGAGCGCGTGTACGCGAGCAGCTCGCCGACCGATTTCACCGGCACCGACGGATGCACAACGAGCACCAGCGGCACGGTCGTCGTGTGCACGATCGGCGTGAAATCCCTGATCGGGTCGAACGGCACTTTACCCACCAGCGGGTTGATAACGATCGTGCTCGCGGTCGCCATGAGCAACGTATAGCCGTCTGCCGGCGCACGTGCCGCCATTTCGGTACCGATCGAACCGCCCGCTCCGGGACGATTGTCGACGACGACCGCCTGGCCCCACGCTTCGGTGAGCTCCGGGCCGATCAGCCGCGCAACAGTGGAGGCTCCGCCGCCGGGAGCGAAAGGCGATATGAGACGGATCGGCTTGGAAGGGTAATTGGCTTCCAAGCGGCGGTCCGGCGAAGCACCACCCGCAGCGCTCGCAATGGTCAGCGCGACTGCCGTGGCAATCGCAATGTGGGTTCGGTGCACAGCGCCTCCTCGTGGGCGTGTAAACGCCTCGTTATCGTGGGACGCGTCGACGACGCATCCTTTTGGTCATGCTTCGATCTTGCGCGTGACGGCGCGATAGCTGAACGAGGTCGGCACGAACTGCGAATGTATGCCGGCGCCGCCCGCGACGACGATATTGATGTGTGACGGGTGGTCCGCAACCCCGATGTGGTCGGCGTCGCCGGCCTGCTCGAACCAGCGCGCACGCCGGTGTTTGAGCCCCCGCACCGTGCGCTCGGGAAAACGCGACAATGGAATGCGCGCGCGCTCGAAGAGATACTCTCGAATTTTCGGCTTGTCATAACCATCGCGTGCAAGAACGCCGGCGTGCTCGGGTCCGAAAACGATGAGCGGTCCCGTCGGAAACAGCACATTGTTGTGCCCGAGCGCAGTCATGGCGCCCACGAAATGGTCGAGGATCTCTTCTCCGGTCTCGCAGCCATAGGTGAACACGTTATGTCCGGCCGACGCGCCGATGACGGTCACGGTACTGTCGCTTGCGGAATAGCCGCGTTCGACGTGAAAAGGCACCCACGGGCTCTCCTCTTCGTTCTCCGCGATGCAGAACGTGAACTTTCCGGGCTGCCCCTGCGTCGACAGATCAGTCTCGCCCGGCATGTCGCCGCCGACATTGCGCAGCACGAGCTGCAACGCACGACCAATGGTCGCATTGGCGCGCCAGCCCTGGCCGAACACGTTGCCGCGGGCGTTGATTCCGAGCCGCTGTGCGATCGGACCATTCACGATGATGAGCGGCGTGCCGTTGTTAGTGGCGGTGCGTATGCCGTACAGGCGGCAATCTTCGTCGAGCGCGGCCTCGATCGCCGCCAGCACGACTGGAAAGTGCTCGGGGCGGCAGCCGGCCATTACTGCGTTGATCGCGAGCTTTTCGACGCTCGCCATGCGCATGCAAGGTGGAATCGGTCCGATCTCCTGCCCAGCGTCGCGCTTGACGCTCGCGTGCATCGCACGGACCGCGGCCTCGGTCGGGGGTGTGACGGGCAGGCCATCGGTCCATCCGCGCTCGAAAAAAAACTCTTGCAACGTATCGGGGGATCCATCGAGCGTCAGTCGCTCCTGCCAGATCTCTTCTGTCAGCGTGTCGACGGCGGCATGGCGTTGCGTCAAGGCCGCCATCAGGCTCGCGACGATCGCCTCCGCCCGTTCATACACTGCACTCGTCGGCGCGGTATGCATGGGGTGCGGAATTTCGATGATCGGGAGCCCGGACATTCCGCGTCCCGCCGCCTGCAGTCTCGCCGCGCGTGAGAAAGCCGTGCTTATGACGGTCGCGGTGGGAACGCCCATGCGCTCCAGCTTCACGCCGTCGGCGACGGTGATCGAAGTCGACGTGCCGCAGTCGCCGAAGCACTGTATTACGGCATCGTGCTCGGCGAGTTGTTTCATGTCAGCGGCGGTCAACTCGTCCTTGGGCGCGAGCTTGCGCACGGTCAGACCCGGACGCACGCCGTATTTCTGCTCGAGCAGCGATCTGACACGCGACAGAAAAACATCCGCGTTCACTTTACTGTTGTCTACGAATGCGATCTTCACATCGCGCAGCGCCGCGAGCTCAGGCGCAATTGGTGTGTGCGTGGCACGTTCCGCGACGCGTGGATTCAGGATAGTGAGCTTTTGCATGGCTGTCAGAATGCTTTAGAGCGCGTTGAGCGCGTCCACGACTTTACGCTCGAGCACGATTCCTTCGCGGCGGCGGCGCTCGCGCTCCCGGTACGCGCGCTCCGATGGGATCCGTATCTCGTCGACTCCAGGCTGGCGCGGCGTCGCTTTGATTTTTGCCACGAGCTCCGCCATCTGGTGCTTGAATTCGCCGCCGGGCAGCATGATGTCCGGATCGATCGCCCAGAAGAGAAATCCGTAGTCCTGGACCTCGCCGCGCGCCAGCGCCGCACCCGCGAGCAGCCCGAGCGCCTGCACCGCAAACGAAAGGCCGAAGCCTTTATGGCCTCCGAACGTGGCCACGCCGCCGCGCAGCGCTGCGGCCGCATCGCAGGTCGGCTTCCCGCTCTCGTCGTAACCGACGCCTTCCGGCAGGGGCTGACCGAGATGGGCGTGGAGCATGATGTCGCCCCACATGAGCGCTGCGGTGCCCATGTCGAATATGACGGGGCCGTTGTCGGACGGAAACCCGAAGCACAGAGGATTCGTGCCCAGCGCAGGACGCGCGGCGCCCGGCGGAATCGCGCGCGGCTTTGCGCTCGCGATGTGCATGCAGACCAGGCCTTCGCTCACCACGCGTTCGACGAAGTACGCATTGCGGCCGCTGTAATAGCTGTTGTAGGCGCCCACCGACGCCATGCCGTGCTCGCGGGCTTTCCTGATTGCAATCTCGGCCGCACGGTACGCGACGATATAGCCCACGTTGTTGCCGCCATCGAGAAGCGCGGACAGCGGCCTCTCGTGCACGAGCCTGACGGGCGTGCGCGCCTTGCCGGTTTTCTCGTCGCCTGCAATCGCAAGAATGCGCGGCAGCCCCGCGAACTTGTAACCGCACAGCGCGTTATCGATCAGCTGGCCGACGATGATCTGCGCGTCTTCGCCGCTGTAGCCGACGCGCTGCAGCGCGCGCTCGCCGATCTTGGTCGCTTCAGCGACGGTGAGGCGTACGCTGTCCGGGCTGTCCGCGTCGATGCGCTCTTGCGCGGGGTTTCGAGTGTCGCTCAAAGCTCACGCGCCCTTCAGGTGTTTGTCGAAGAAAGCCATGAACGTATCGAATGCCTGCTCCTGCACCGGATCAGGCTGAAAGGCGCCGTCGGGCTGCCGATAGAGATAGGGATAGCCATGGTCTGGGTGATCGAGGCTCACCCACGTGCTGTCTTTTCCCGCTTCCACCATCCATTCGTGAGCGAGCTGGAAAATGCCCTGCAAGTGATCGCGATCGCGTCCGATATGCAGGATAGGCGTGTTGATACGGCGTATGCGTTCCATCGCGCGTTTTTTGTCCGCGTTCTTACGCACGAGCTCTTTGTCCTGGTATTGCAGCACGCCATTCTTGCGCGGCGCTTCAGGGCCCGTGTTCACACACAGGAACTCGTGGGACGCGCCTTCGATCGCGACACCGCACGTAAAATCCGTTTCGGCCGCGACTTTCAGGATCATCTCACCGCTATGGCTCACGCCGACGCAGCCGAGCGCGTCCCTTTTCAAAAAGGGCAGGTTCTTCAGATAACTCAGTATTGCGATCATGTCGTCCGAATCGAGCGAAGGCGACGATTTAAGCGTGCGTCCTTCGCCGCTTACATCGTCCGCGATGTTGTGCGCGCGCTCGATCTGGTTGTACGCGTGGGGGATCTCATTGCGATAGCTCACGTATGCGACTGCAAACCCTCGCGCGAGCATGCGATCCTGCATCGATGCGAGCCGCTCGACCTGCGCTTCGACGTGCGGCAGTCCGGCCCGCCCGTTGCCGCGTCCGATCGCGATCATCGGGAACGGTCCGGCGCCGTGCGGCTTGCGCACCGCAATCGGCACGTAGATTTCGTCGCGCGTAAGGACAAAGGTGTAATCGGCCGGTATATCTGAGCCGCGCACCGTCTTGGTGATCACGTAGCCGTGCGACGGCAGCTCGGATGCGATCGGTGCATGCGCGCGGGCGGCGGAGTTCGACTGGTCCATCGAAAGGTCCTCTGCTTGCGGGAGCCGCTATTCTACGTTGCCGGATATGGCTCGGTTTACATGCATCCGTGTATCTATAATAGCGCCTGCCCCGTCGACCTCCGTCCCCACTAATGACTGCTCATCGCTTCAATGCGTGCAGCACCTTCTCGCTCTCCCGTTCTTTGAAGTACGCGTGCGCCGCTCTCCTCCTCGTCGCATGCAGCAAGGAAGCTCCCGGGCCTGACAAAAAGGGTGCACCCGGTGCGAGCGGTCCGCCGCCTGCGCTTCCCGTAACGGTGCATCGCGTGGAGCTGCAACGCGTGCCTATCGTTCTTGAAGCGGTCGGCCAGGCGGAAGGATCACGCGAAGTCGAGGTGCGCGCGCGCGTGTCCGGCATACTCGAAAAGCGGCTGTACACGGAAGGCGCCCCTGTGAGCGCAGGTTCGACGCTGTTCCACATCGATCGTGCGCAGTACGAAATCGCCGTCGCCCAGGCCAGAGCGACACTGGCACAGGAGCGCGCGCGCCAGGAGCAGGCGCAAAGGGAAGCCGAGCGCCTGAAATCGCTCGCTGCGAGCAAAGCGATCAGCCAGCGTGAATTCGAGGAAGCGGTTTCGCAGCAGAAGCAATCGGCGGCGGCGATCGAAGGTGCGCAAGCCAAGCTTGCCGAAGCCCAACTCAATCTGTCCTACACTCGGGTTAAAGCACCGATCGGCGGCATCACCAGCCGCGCAGTCAAGTCCGAGGGCAGCCTCGTGGCGGCGAACACCGATCTGCTCACGACGCTCACCCAGGTGAACCCGATCTGGCTCCGGTTTTCTCTTGCCGAAAGCGATTTCGAGCGCATACGCGGCGCAGAGAAGCGCACGCGCGTGCAAATGCTCAATCAGGACGGATCCGTGGCCGCCGACAATGGGCGCGTTAACTTCTCAGGATCGACCGTCGACCCGAAACTCGGCACGGTACAGCTGCGCGCGGAATTTCTGAATCCCACGTTGAAGTGGCTGCCCGGCCAGTTCGTGAAAGTGCACATCCTCGCCGGTGAGCAGAACGCCTTCGTCGTGCCACAATCCGCCGTCGTCCAGACCGAACAGGCGCGCATGGTGTGGATCGCGGAGGCCGATGGCAAAGCGAACATGCGGCCGATACAGACTGCGAGCTGGGTAGGCAGTGACTGGGTCGTGACCGGGGGACTCAAGCCGGGCGACGCGGTCATCGTCGACAACCTCATGAAAATGAGACCCGGGGCTCCGGTTCAGCCTCACGCGCCGGGCGCTGGACCGCAAGCCCCGCCCGCAGCCGCGCCGGGAGGGGAAGCAGGGGCCGACGCCAAAGCCGCGAAATCGTCGCGCTAAGCATAGCCGCATGGGCAAATTCTCCCGTTTCTTTATCGAGCGTCCGATTTTCGCGAGCGTGCTCTCGATCATCATTACGCTTGCGGGACTCGTGTCGTCCACTGTGCTTCCGGTGTCGCAGTACCCGGAGATTGCGCCACCAACCGTAACGATCACTGCAAGCTATCCCGGGGCGAGTGCGGAGACGTTGGCAAAAACCGTCGCCGCACCGATAGAGGAACAGCTCTCCGGCGTCGAGAACATGATTTATTTCAGCTCGAGCGCAGCGGCCGACGGCACGGTTGCCATCACCGCGACGTTCGAAGTGGGCACCGACGTCGACAAAGCGGTTTTCCAGCTGAACAACCGGGTGCAGCTCGCGCTCCCGCGCCTGCCCGAAGAAGTCCGCCGTAACGGCGTCATCGTGCAGAAGCGATCGAACGACATCCTGCTCGTGATCGGCCTGCAGTCGCCAAATGGAAAACTGGACACTACGTTTCTCGCGAACTACGCCACCGTCAACCTGATCGACGAGATCAAGCGTGTCGCAGGCGTGGGTGACGTGCTGCTATTCGGCTCCGGCTACTCGATGCGGATCTGGCTGCAGCCCGACAAGATGGCGCGGCTCGGCGTGACCCCGACGGACATCGCCAACGCCATACGCGCGCAAAACGCGCAATACGCCGCAGGTAAGGTGGGCGCCGAACCAGCGCCTGCGGGCCAGGCGCTTAATTACACGGTCACCGCGCGCGGCAGGCTCGTGAGCCCGGAAGAGTTCGGAGAGATCGTCGTGCGCGCGGGCGGCTCGAGCGGGGTGTTGCGCATCAAGGATGTCGCGCGCGTGCAGCTCGGAGCGCAAAGCTACGACACCTCGACGACCGTCGACGGCAATCCCGCAGTCGGTATGGCGGTCTTCCTGCAGACGGGCGCGAATGCGCTGGACGTTGCGGCTGCGGTCAAGTCGAGGATACAGGCGCTGAAGACGGCCTTCCCCCCCGATATGGATTATCTGATCCCGTTCGATACGACCCGCGTCGTTGAGGCATCGATACACGAAGTCGTGGTGACCATCGGCGTGGCCGCGGTGCTCGTCATACTGGTCGTCTTCGTTTTCCTGCAGCACTGGCGCGCAACGTTAATCCCGATGCTCGCCGTGCCGGTTTCGCTCATCGGGACATTCGCGGGACTCTACGCCCTCGGATTTTCGATCAACACGCTGACGCTCTTTGCGATGGTGCTCGCGATCGGTATCGTCGTGGATGACGCGATCGTGGTACTGGAGAACGTCGAACGCCTGATGCGCGAGCAGAACATGAGCGCTAAACAGGCCGCCATCGAGGCCATGGACGAAGTGTCCGGTGCGGTGCTGGCGATCGTCCTCGTGCTGTGCGCCGTTTTCATCCCGGTCGCCTTTCTCGGTGGCATCGCGGGCGTCTTGTACAAACAGTTCGCGGTGACGGTCGCGATCTCAGTCGTTATTTCCGGTTTCGTCGCGCTCACGCTGACACCTGCGTTGTGCGCACTGCTCCTGAAACCGGGCGATCACGAATCGCGCTTTTTCCGGCCGTTCAACGTCGGCTTCAAAAAGCTGACCAACACGTTCCTGTGGTCGGTCGATCAGGCGCTGCGTCGCCGGCTTTTGTCAGCGGCCATATTCGTCGCGCTGATCGCCATAGTCGCGATTCTGTTCATGCGCGTGCCGACGAGCTTCGTGCCGACCGAAGATCAGGGCTACATCATCAGCTCGATCATGCTGCCTGACGCGGCCACGCTTCAGCGCACCGCGAAGACCGGCGCCCAACTCCAGCAGCGTCTCGCCAAAGAGCCCGCTATCGATCATATGTTCGTCGCCCCGGGCCGCGACTTCATCGGTGGCGGCAACAAGCCCAATGCCGGAACGAGCTTCATACTGCTCAAGCACTGGGACGTGCGCAAGAAGACGGCGCCGCAGCTGGCAGCGGAAGTGTCGCGGATGGGATTCACATTCCCGGACGGCATCGTGATCGCGTTCAATCCGCCGGCGATACGGGGTCTCGGCAGCGCAGGCGGATTCGAGCTGTACGTGCAGGCGCGTGCAGATTCCGATCCAAGGCGGCTTTCGCAGGCCGTTCAAGGTCTAACGGCGGCACTGTCGAAACACGCCGACCTGCAAGGGATCAATACTTTTTTTCGTCCTACCGTCCCGCAGCTTCTGGTCGAGGTGAATCGCGAGCAGGCGATGGCCCTCGGCGTTCCTGTTTCGGACGTGTTCGATGCGTTGCAAAGCACGATGGGTCCGCTGTACGTAAACGACTTCAACATGTCCGGGCGCACCTATCGAGTACAGGTTCAGGCCGATGCGCCTTATCGTGCGCAGCCCGACGACGTAGGACAGGTGTTCGTGCGCTCGAACACGAGCGGCGAAATGATCCCGCTGAAAGCGCTGATTCGCATGTCGAATGTCGTGGGCCCCGAGCAAGTCGAGCGGTTCAATGGTTTTCTGTCGGCAAAAGTGTTCGGCAGCGGCAAACCGGGCGTGAGCTCGGGCCAGGCGATCGCAACCGTCGAGCGTCTTGCCGCACAGACACTGCCCCCGGGATACACCACCGCGTGGACCGGCCAGGCCTTTCAGGAAAAGCGCACCGGAAGCGCATCGCTCTTCGCGTTCGGCTTCGCCATCGTGATGGTGTACCTCATCCTGGCAGCGCTCTACGAGCGCTGGCGTCTGCCCGGTGCTGTCGTCCTCGCTGTACCGTTCGCGGTCGCCGGGGCTTTGCTCTTCGTGTGGCTGCGCGGCATGGAGAACGACATTTATTTCCAGATCGGTCTCGTCGTGCTGATCGGCCTCGCTGCGAAGAACGCGATCCTGATCGTCGAGTTCTCCCAGCAGGGTCTTCTTGCCGGCATGCGCCCGGTCGATGCCGCGATGCAGGCGGCGCGCCTGCGCTTTCGGCCGATCGTGATGACTTCGCTTGCGTTCGTGCTGGGCGTCCTGCCGCTCGCCATCGCATCCGGCGCCGGTGCAGGTGCACGCCGCTCGATGGGCACCGGCGTGGTCGGCGGCATGTTGGCCGCGACCTTCGTTGCCACGATATTCGTGCCGCTTTTTTTCGTGTGGCTCGCGCGGCGCCAGAAGATGGGCGAAACAACACTGCCCGAAGCTAAACCGGTGCAGGAATCTCCATGAGCGCTGAGACAACAAGGATTCTCTCGTCCGGCGCACGCGCAGAGAGCGTTGGGGTGAGATGCAGCCGGTTCGTATCAGTCGCTCTCGTGATTTCCACCCTCTCCGGCTGCATGCTGCTCGGACCGGCGTACAAGCGACCTGACGTAAAGCTTCCGAGCGAATACCCTGAGCCGGGCAGCACAGCCACAATCGCGGTCCCAGCCGAATGGTGGCGCCTCTATAAGGATCCGGCGCTCGACAAGCTGGTGAGCTCCGGGCTCGAGCGTAACGCCGACGTGCGACTCGCGGTCGCGCGTATCGAGGAAGCTGAAGCGGTGGTGCGCGAAGCGAACGCGGCGACTTTCCTGCCGCAGATCGACGCAAACGCAGCGGCGGGGCGCTCGCGCTCGAGCACGCAGACCGGAACGTTGCCGCCCAGCGCCGCGGCGATCAGAAACAACTTCCTGCTTTCGGCGAACACGTCGTTCGAGCTCGATTTCTGGGGGCGGCTACGCCGCACGAGAGAGGCTGCGCGCAGCCAATACGTGGCCACGCGGTACGGACGCGACGTCGTGGCGCTGACCCTTGCCGCATCGATCGCGCAAACTTATTTCACGGTGCGCTCGCTCGATGCGCAGATCCTCGTGTCGCAGGAAATCCTGAAGGCTTCGGAGGATTCGCTCGATATCGCGCGCAAGCGGGCCCAGGCCGGATTCGTGTCGGACCTCGATGTGAACCAGGCCGACACGGCGCGCGCGCAGATCGCAGCGCAGATCAAGGATTTGCGGCGGCAGCGCGCCGCTGCAGTCCATCAGCTCGGTCTACTGACGGCCGTTCTCGACGTGCAAGTCGCGCCGGGCGACGTGCGCGAGCTTCCGGCGCCGCCGCTGCCGCCTGCCGGCCTGCCCTCGACGTTGCTCGAGCGGCGTCCCGATGTCCGTCAGGCTGAAGCGACTTTACAGGCGGCCAATGCGCAGATCGGCGTCGCCAAAGCGGCCCAGTTTCCGACGTTCAGCCTGACCGGTGCCCTGGGCGTGCAAAGCCGCGAGCTTTCGACGCTCTTTTCGAGCGGCGCCGGAATCTGGTCGATCGGACTCGGGTTGGTCGGACCGATTTTCGATTCGGGCCGCTACGCCGCGCGCACGCAACAGGCGGAGGCGCGAGCACATCAGGCTGCCGCGACGTACGAAAAAACCGCCCAAACCGCGTTTCGCGAAGTCGCCGACGCGCTATCCAACGTGCGCCTTTCCGCCGACACGGAGCAGGATCTGCGCACTCGGGTCGAGCAGGCGGCCAATACACTGCGGCTGGCAACGCTGCGCTATAACTCGGGGTACTCCGGATATCTGGAAGTGCTCGACGCGCAACGCACGCTGAACGACGCCCAGGTCGCGCTCGTGCGGAACCGGCAGGCGTATCTGGCCTACACGGTCGATCTCATGAACGCGCTCGGAGGCGGATGGAATCCGTCACAGTAACAAACGTCAGGAGAACACATATGAACGCGCCGTCCGACAAAGCCGCGATTCTCGCTTCCCTACCAGTACGTCCCGACGAAGACCCGTTTGCCGTCACGATCGGCGGTTTCTATCGCCGCTGGTTCAATCTACTCGACGATCTGCAGCCGCTCATCGACACCGTGAAGCGCCTCGAAGGCACCGAAGATGAAACGTGGGTACCGGCCTGGAGCGCCGTGGCGCAACGCTTCGAGCGGGACGCCGAAGCAGCACTCGCATCCGGCGACCGCGCTCGCGCCCGGCGCGGTTTTCTCGAGGCGAAAACGTATTACAGCCTCGCGCGCTTCCCGGCGCCCTATCGTTCCGGCTCGCCGATCTGCCCGCCTGAAATGGGCCCGCTCAAAAAAGGGGCTTACGAAAACTATCTCCGCTGTTTCCAGCGCGCCGCGGAGTTTCTGGAAACGCCGCCGGAAACGGTGCGCATCGCGCGTGGCGAGCACGAGGCCACCGGTTACTTACGCGTCCCCAGCCATGCATCAGCATCTGTACGCGTGCCGGCAGTGCTCGTCATGTGCGGCGGCGACATGTACAAAGAGGACCGCGAGAAGTACGCGGAAGGCGCGCTCGGGGCGGGTCTGGCCGCGCTCGTCGTCGATGCGCCCGGCACCGGGCAGACCACATTCCCACATGCACCTGAATCGATCGTCGCGTGGCAGGCCGCGCTCGACGAGCTTGCGAAGCGACCCGAGATAGACGGCGAGCGCCTCGGCGCTTTCGGTGTGAGCCGCGGCGGCCTGTGGGTCATGCGTCTTGCCGCGCTGGACGCACGCGTGAAAGCGCTGATCTCGTGCGCGCCCGGCGGCGTCGGCTACTGGGGCACCGACGAGGAACGCGCAGCGCTGCGCAAGCACGTCGACGAGCGCAGCAAGAACTGGTTCGGTCCCCGCGCGACGCGTCCGCCGCAGAAGAAGATGAGCGAGGAGGACCAGCGCAAGGAATTCCTGCGCTGGTCGCTGAAGGACCATGGCCTCCTGGACAAGCTCACGATGCCGATGTACCTCGTCAACGGCAAGCAGGACCACCTCACACCGATCGGCAACCTGTATCTCGCGCTCGAGAGCGGACCGCCGACGGGCCGCGTCGCGCGTGTGTATCCGGACGATGGGCATATCGCCGCGAAGAACGAGCGCGAATGGGCGCCGGCCGCCTGGAAGTGGCTGGGCGAACAGCTGACGCGCTGATTACGCGAACACCTTCACGTCATTCGGCTTTGATGTTTCCGGCGCGCGCGAGATACGCGAGCGTCGCGCTCAATCTATTCTCGCGCCAGCTTGGAAATCACGATCGTTATCCCTGGCACAGATACGGCAGTGCTTCGCCGATCGGGCCCGTCAGCTTCACGTCCGCAATATCATCGAACGCAGTCGGCTGAGCGTTCACGATAATGACGTGAGCACCTGCTGCTTTTGCGCTGGGCACCGCGGCGGCGACGGGATACACCTGCAGGCTCGAGCCGACCGCCAGCAGGCAATCGGCTTCGGCCGAGGCACGCATTGCGCGCTCGATCACGTGCGGCACGAGCGACTGTCCGAACGATATGGTGTCGCTTTTGAGTATGCCGCCGCACGTTTCGCACGCCGGATCTTCGTCGCCCTTGCGAACGCGTTCGAGCACGTCCTGCATCGGGCCTTTCCAGCCGCAGCCCAGGCACACGGCCTGATGCAGGTTTCCATGAACTTCCAGAATGAGCTCGGGGCTGCTGCCCGCGCGCTGATGCAGGCCGTCGATATTCTGCGTCACCAGCGCGTGCAGCTTGCCGCGTTTTTCGAGCGCGACGAGCGCCCGATGCCCGGTGTTCGGCTGCGCTTTCCACGCCGGATGCGCGAGGCGGCTCTGCCAAGAGAGCTTGCGCACTTCGCGATCGGCCACGTAGTAGCGAATGTCCGACATGCGCTCGGCTTTCGGATTGAGCGTCCACACGCCTTGCGGACCGCGAAAATCGGGTATTCCGGAATCCGTAGAGATTCCCGCGCCCGTCAGCGCGACGATGCGCTTCGCCGAATCGATCAGCTTTCGCGCCTGGTCGAGTCCTGAAGACATAAACTCAAGCGCCGTAACGCTTCAAGGCCTCCGGATCGAATTCGAGTCCGAGGCCCGGCTTGTTCGGCACCGTCAGCTGACCGTTCACCGGCTGCGGCACCTCTTTGAACAGCTTCGACGACCAGGGCATGTACTCTACGGTGAGCCCGTTTGGCACTGCGGCGACGAGGTGAACTGAAATTTCCGGCGCCAGGTGATTCACGATCGGCAGGTTGAATGCTTCGGCCATGCCTGCAATCTTGACCCACTGGCTGATGCCGCCCGCACGCAATACGTCGACCATCACGATATCGACCGCGCGCGCTTCAAGCATGTGACGAAACGGCACGAGCCCGTACACGTACTCGCCCGCCGCGATCGGCGTTGCGAGCGCCGCGGCGACGCTCGCAAGGCCGGGATAATCATCGTGCGCCACGACGTCTTCCAGCCAGAACAATCCATATTCTTCGACGCGGCTGCCGATCGATATCGCCTGGCGCACGTCCCAGCGCTGATTGATGTCGCACATGAGATCGATTTTCGGTCCGATCGCATTACGCACGACCCGGATACGCTCGACCTCGAGCTCGGGATTGGTATCGCCCGGCAGCGCGAGCTGCGTTTTCATCTGCCTGAAACCTTTTTCGACGAGACGCGCGGCCGCTTTCTCCACGTGCGCGAGCGAAAAGCCGCGCATCAACGCTCCGCTTGCGTACGTCGGCACCGTTTCGCGAAAGCCGCCGAGCAGCCGCGAGACAGGTTGGCCGAGCACTTTGCCGCGGATGTCCCAGAGCGCGATGTCGATTGCCGACAACGCGAGCGTGAATATGCCGCCGGGGCCGCTCGAACCTGCTGCGCCGCGCAACTTGCCCACGATCGCTTCGATGTCCAGCGGATTGGCTCCGATGGCGAGCGCCCCCAGGCCGTCGATTGCGGCCTTGAGCGAGCCGCTCATCGCGCCGCCGCCGAAGAAGCTGATGCCGATGCCGTCGACGCCCTCATCGGTGCCGAGACGCAGCGTCACGAAGTTCTGCGTGGCACCCGGCATGGACGGACCTCCCGCAAGCGGCTCGTCCAGTGGCAGGCGTACGATATGACTTTCGACGTGAGTTATTTTCATGGGAGTCTCGGGCTGATAGATATCGGGTTGACGCGATGCTTCGCAGCTCCGCAATAATACCTGCTCGAACCGGCGCGGAGAGCACATTGGAAAAGTACAACAGTCGCGAACCCGCTGTGCTGGTACCGGGCGGACGGCGCGATCTCACGGCCTTGAAGGAAGAAGTGCAACGTCGCGCAAATCGTGGGATTCCGCCGTTAGGCGGTATTGCCGCGGTAGACGCGCGCGCGGCTCTGTCCCGCATCGACAGCCTCGACCGCGACGGCTGGGCGCGCGCGTGGTGCGACGTCGCAGACCGATACGCGGCGGACGCGCAGGGCCTGGAACAGATAGACACACACAGGGCCACCCGCGCCTGCTGGAACGCATGGCGGCTTTACCATTTCGCGCGCTGGCCGACCGAGAATTCGCCTGTCAGGCGTCACGCGAAGCAGCGCGCTCTCGAGACGTTCGCACGTTACGCGAGTCTCGTGGATCCACCGATTGAACGCGTACACATCCCCTTCGAGGGCGGATATATCCCGGCCTACCTCAGGCTGCCGCCTGCCACCGCGCCGGCGCCGCTTGTATTCGGCATCGCCGGACTCGATTCACGCAAGGAGGACGTCGCCGCGCATACCGAGGGCTATCTGAAACGTGGCTTAGGTCTCTTCGCGGTCGATTTGCCCGGAACCGGTGAGTCACCCATCGCACCCTCGTCGGTCGATGCGGATCGCCTGTTTTCGGTGGCTCTGGATTATCTTGCGACGCGCAGCGACGTAGACGCTCAGCGCATCGTCGTGCAGGGCCGCAGCTGGAGCGGCTACTGGGCGGCGAAGCTCGCGGTGACGGAAAGCACGCGTCTGCGCGGCTGTGTCATGCACGGCGGACCGATACATCATTATTTCCAGCCGGAGTGGCTCAAGCGCTCACTCGAGACCGATGAATATCTGTACGACTATCTCGAAGCGAAATGCGCGATGTTCGGTGCAACGAATCTGGAAATCATGCTCGAACGCGCACGCGCATTCTCATTGCTTGACTTGGGTCTGCTCGACAAGCCTTCGGCGCCGATGCTACTCGTGAACGGCGCGCGCGATAGTCAGATTCCCATCGGCGATCTTTTTCTGCTGCTCGAGCACGGGAGCGCCAAAGACGCGTGGGTCAATCCTGCAGGCGGCCACATGGGACGCTCAATCGAATGGCCGAGCTCGCGGATCGCGGATGAAGTGGTGCTGCCGTGGATTGCGCGAATAATGAACGGCTGAGTTCACGCTGTGACTTCAGTGACCGTGTGCTCTTTGGCACTGTGAATTGATATCATTACGCGTTTCCGCACCGCCTCTCCATTCCAGGAGTCAGAATTCAATGAGCAATCCCGTCAAAGTCGGCATCGTGGGTCTCGGGCGCTGGGCCAAGGTGCTCACCCGCGCCGCAGCCAAATCGAACAAGCTTGAGATCGTCGCCGGCTACAGCCGCTCCGAGGAAAAGCGCACGGCGTTTGAGCAGGAGCTCGGCGTGCGCGCCGCACCGGACCTGAAGACGCTGCTGGCCGACCCCGAGGTGAAAGGCGTCATCCTGACCGTGCCCAACGAGCAGCACCTGCCCGTTGCCGAGGAAGTCGCAAAAGCGAAGAAGCACATCTACACCGAGAAGCCGATTGCCCATACGCTCGAAGACGGGCTGCGGATAGAAGCGCTGCAGAAGCAGTAT
>DATLEF010000037.1:0-5392 GCA_035525455.1 Burkholderiales bacterium | reverse complement strand
GCTGCGTATTCGCCGCCGATGCCGAAACCCGTGATCCAGCGAAAAGCGGCGAGGCTGACAAGGTCCCACGAAAACGCCGTCAGCAGCGTGCCGGTGAGATAGATACCCATGGTGATGAAGAAGAGGCGCGCGCGTCCATAGCGATCGGTCAGGTGGCCGCAGAAAAGCGCCCCGATGACCGCACCGAGCAGATAGGACGAAGCCGCAAGGCCGATCTCGGTGCTCGAAAGATGCAGCGTCCCCGGGTCCTGCAGAACGCCGCTGACGGCGCCTTTCAGCGTCACTTCCAGCCCGTCGATTGCCCAGCTCGCGCCGAGCGCGATGACGACGAGCCAGTGAAAGCGGCTCCACGGCAGGCGGTCGAGGCGCGCCGGGATGTCGCTGCGATAAGGTTCGAAGCGCCGCTGGGTCACAGGCAATTAGAATCCGGGATCACGACGCAAGGGAAGCGACCACGCATGCCGAAAAATCAAGACCGGTTGGAAGCCTTGAGAGCGAGTCTCGACCAGTTCGCGGCCGAGCGCGACTGGAACCAGTTTCACAATCCGAAAAATCTCGCGATGGCGCTGACGGGTGAAGTGGGCGAACTCGTCGAGCATTTCCAGTGGCTCACGTTCGAGCAGGCCGAAAACCTGTCCGCCGCAACGCGCGAAGAAGTCGCGCTCGAAGCAGCCGACGTGCTGCTGTTCCTGATCCGGCTGTGCGACAAGCTCGGCATCGATCTCGCCGATGCCGCCGAGCGCAAGCTCGCGCTCAACGCGAAAAAATATCCGGTTCGGAAGTCTCGCGGGCGCGCGACTAAATACGACAAGCGATAAGGGCGCGCCTAGCGAGCTGCCGTGAGCTTCATCAATTCACCAACGTCCCGCAGCTTTTCGAGGTCCATCACCTGCTCCGCCAGGGTAGCCGCGCGTTTCGCGCCGATCACCGGGCCCGCCAGACTGTCGAACTTCGCGCGCAGCTCGGCATCGGTCATCGGGTTCTGGATCGAGCCTTTCGGATAGTCGACCTGTGAAGTGAGCACACGGCCGTCTTTCAGCGTCGCGGTCATCTTGCAGGAGACGCCGCGCGGCAGCGATGCATCTTCGGAGATCGACGTGATCCCCATCAATCGCTTCACCTCGGTGTTGCGGATGTTGCGGTCGCTGTACTGCTCCAGCAGAGCCTTGCCTTCGATCAGCGCCATCGCGACCGAGAACGGCAGCGACACCTGCGCCTCGTGATAGGTGCGCGGCGCCTTGTTCTGGTGATAGCGCGCCCAGTCGGGATGGCGCGTGAAATCGATCTTCGTGACGTCGCGGGCTTTCACGCCCTTCCCGCGCACGTCCAGCGCGCAGTCGATGGCGTTGTGTATGGGACGCGCGCACGAGTACGGCTTGAACTCGATCAGGAGCTCGTACGCGCCCTTCAGGTTCTCGCCCAGCGCACTCGGCTCTGTCACGTCGCTGAAGGTTTTCAGGAAGCCGCGTTCGCCTTCGAAAATCGTGTCTGCGCCCGTGAATCCGAGCTGCGCCATGCGTGCGGCCGTCACGCCGTTGCGCGCTGTCGGCCCGGGATTGAAGCGCTTCTGCATTGACGGGCCATACATCTCCATGAGGCCTGACGCCTGTGCGCCGGCCATACCGAGCGCGGAGACGAGCTTGTCTTTCGGAAGCTTGAGGAGCTTTCCTGCCGCAACGGTCGCGCCGAAGACACCGCACGACGGCGTCGTGTGAAAGCCGCGATTGCGCAGCGACGGATTGGTCGCTTTGCTTGCACGCTCCATCATCTCGCAGCCCGCGGCCAGCGCCGTCAGCAGCTGCTTGCCGTTTGCGCCCGCGTATTCCGCAGCGGCGAGCGCAGCCGAGTAAACAGGCGGGCTGAAGTGGAACAGCGCAAGCACATCAATGTCGTCGAGCTCGATGCTGTGCGACGAGATCGCGTTCGCAAACGCCGCCATCGTAATGTCGACGCGCGCGTTATCGCCGATCAGTTTCGCCTGCGGCTTCGCGCCGTGCTCTTTCGCGAACCGGCGGGCTATGTGTCCGCTCTCGCTCTGACTTCCTGCGAGCGCAACCCCGAGATAATCCATGAGGAGGCGCTTCACTGCCGCCCGCGACGAAGGCTCGATCTGGTTCAGCGTGAGGCCTGCGAAGCGCGCGGCGAGTTGTTGAGCGTAAGTGTCTTTTGCCATGATGACCGTATTCAGGTGGTGGGTGCGGCGATGATCGCCACGAGATCGGATAAGTCGTCCAGCTTCTCGAGCGATGCCACGACCTTCACGATTTTGTCCGCGTCAGCCTTGGAAACGCACGGGCTCACGACGTGCCGGAACTTGTATTCGATGTCTTCGGGCTTGAGCGGATGTTCAGGGCTGCCGCGCCGGTGCAGGAGGAGCTTCTCGAAGGTCCGGCCGTCTTTCGCCTCGACCTTCATGCGCGCCGCATGCCGGAACGGTGCGCCCATGCCCTCGATCTCCGGATCGACTCGGGCGCTGGTACGCGCAATGAAATCGAGGATCTTCGGGTCCTTCAGGCGCGCTTCGCGGTACTGCTCGGTGAACGCCATGCCGTCGAGTGCGATTACGGCGAGCCCGTAAAAGAGATTCATCTGCGCCGCGGTGACGCCTTGAGCTTTGTAGGTCCACGCGCAATGCACGTGCGTCATCGGGCTTAAGCCCGCGTCCACGTGTTTGATGTCTTCGGCGCGGAGCTTGTTCTCGCGCATGATCTCGCCCAGGCCGTCGAGCGCCGTGTGGATGCTGGTCACGCTCGCGTGAGGTTTGTAGCCGACGTTGAGCGTTTCCCACGCGGAGCCGAGCCCGGCCGTAAGCCGCGATGGATTCGGCTCGTTCGAATAGCACGTGAGATATCCGCCGTAAGGTGCTTCGAGCACGTCGGTGATACCGGTGAATTCGTTTGCAGCGAGCAACGCTGAATACACGCCGCTTTGCGCAGCGCGTCCCGAATGGAAGCGCTTCACCATCGCGCCTTCCTGGGCCGCCATCAATCCACCTGCCTGGGAGCCGACTATTCCGAGCGCGTGTTGAAAGCGGCCGGCGTCGAGCGCGAGCATGCGCGCCGCGGTCGCGGCGGCGCAAAAAGCGCCGGACGTGCCTTGCGGATGAAAGCCGCGAAAGAAAAGGCTCATCGTCGCCGCATTGCCCACGCGCGCGCCGATTTCGTAGCCTGCGGTCATCGCGGTGATCACGTCGCGTCCGCTCGAAGCACCCTTTTCCTCTGCGAACGCAAGCGCGACCGGGGTCGCGAGCGATCCCATGTGGATGATCGATTCCTTGTGTATGTCGTCGAGCTCGAAAGCGTGGCCGCCAGTGCCGTTCACGAGCGCCGCAAGCGACACCGACGTTTTCTTGCCCATTCCGATGAGCGATGCCGAGGGCCGCGCGCCTTCTGCCAGCGCCATCTCAGCGACTTTGCGCGTCCACGGCAGCGTCGCGCCGAAGAGGCAGCAGCCGATGCTGTCGAGCACCGAAAGCTTGATGCGCTCAACGACGTCCTGCGGCAGGTCTTCGAAGCGCAGCGCCGAGCCGAAGCGCGCGAGATCGCGCGTGGCGTTTTCAAGTAAAGGGGCTTGGGTGGTGCTCATCGCGTCTGTCCCCCTTACTTCGGCATCACGTCGAGCCGCACCGCGATGCCTTCAAGAGCACCCGAGGCTGCCGGATAGCGCTGCATCACGAGCGGATCGTGGCCCGGAACGATGTGCGCGGGCGATTCGGCGAGGGTGAAGAGCTTGCGATAGCCCTCGAGCACGCCGCCGATGTCGAACGTCGTGGGAAACACCCGCCCCTGCTCGAAATGCTCGTAATAGTGACTCGTATCCGACGCGAGCACGACCCATCCGCGCTTGGTGTGCACGCGCATGCACTGCAGGCCCGCCGTATGTCCGCCGATGCGATGCACCGTAATGCCCGGAGCGAGCTCGTCATCGCCGTCGTGAAACTCCACGCGCCCGTCGTACACCATGCGCACGACACCGACGACGTCTTCCACTTCGAAGCTGTGCCGCAACTGCTTGTGGCACATGTGGCGTCCCGTAACGAACGTCATCTCGTCGTCCTGGAGGTGAAAGCGTGCTTTCGCGAAATCCCCGAACGTGCCGATGTGGTCGTAATGCATGTGGCTCACGACGACCTCACGCACTTCGGCCGCGTTCACGCCGAGCTTCAGCAGTCCCGCGGCAGGCGTGCGCAGGTGCACGCGCTTGCGCTGCGCCGCGATTTCCGCCGTGAAACCGACGTCGAGCACGATCGTGCGATCGCTGTTGCGGATGAGCCAGACGAAATAATCCATCGGCATCGGCGCATCGTGCGGGTCGCCGCCGAGGAAGTGATTGGTGCGGCGCGCGTCACGCTGCGCGTATTTAATCGCGAAGACTTCGTAAGTGGGGAGGGTCATGAATAATCGTGAGACATCAGTGGTGAATGGTTGTTTGTGGCTGGTCCGTAGAGTTTAAGCGCTCGGTACCCAGCGGGGCGTGTTGACGAAACCGATGATCGACGCTCAGCGCGACCATCCAAGCATCGCGCAGACACGTCAGGAAATCGCCGGGCTTGTTTGCATCTCCTACGAGCGCGTAGGGCACGCCCGCCTCCTCGCACATCTGCGCGGCTTCCCGATCGGGCGCAGGCCCGATCGCGATGATAAGGAACCTCCCGATATCGAGCCGCGTCGTCGCTCCGTCAGTACCTTCCAGCTCCAGATGAGCATCTCGAGCATCGACCACACGCGCTTCGGTCAGCATGCGCGTGCCGCGCTCCGCGACGCGTTCGATCAGCTCCATGCGGTTGTTGCGCGCCATGCCTTCGGCGACGGTTCGCAGGGCCTCGACGACCGTACACCGCACACCGCGCACGCTCAGGAGATCCGCCGTTTCCATTCCAACCATGCCGCCGCCGACGATAGTCACGCTGCTGCCTGGTGGTACGCAATCGGGCTTTGCGAGTATGTCCCACGCGTGCACCACGCTGATGTCGTTCCGCAGGCGACTCACATCGAACGGACACGGCCGTGGGCGCGCGCCGGTTGCGATGATCGCGAAGTCCGGGGCGTAGTCTCGCAGCGCACGCGCGCTCGCCTGAACGCCGCATTTGACGTGCACGCCCAGCATGTCGAGCGACTGCGCGCGGTAGCTCCATACGGGTTCCACTTCGCGCTTATCCGGCGCTGCAGTCGCGAGCGGCATTTGTCCGCCCGTGTGCGGCGATTTCTCCCACACTTCGACACGATGACCGCGCGCAGCGAGAACGCGGGCGGCTTCGGCGCCGCTCACGCCGGCGCCCAGCACGAGCACGCGCTGAGGATTTGTCGTACGTCGTTCCGGAAACAACTGTGGCTCGGCGTACTCGAGCGCTTCGAACTCGGTGCCGATCATCGGATTGTGGACGCAGGCCACG
>DATLEF010000005.1:0-4572 GCA_035525455.1 Burkholderiales bacterium | reverse complement strand
TGGTAGGCGCCGCTCTGTTCGCCGCGGCTCTGATCACGTCAGCGTAACTCGCGAGCTTGCTGGAATGTCGAGGAGGGGAGGTAAGCGAAGGGAACCGTAAGTGCCCTCCGCCGCGTCCGATCACGTCAGCGTAACTCGCGGGCTTGCTGGAATGTCGAGGAGGGGGAGGTAACGGAGGGGAACCGTAGGTGCCCCTCTGTTCGTTTGAATTGTTTTTGAAAATGGGAACCGTAGGTGCCCCTCTGTTCGTTTCCGGTTTTTAAAAGAGCATCACGACGCGTTCGCGGTACCTCGGGCGATCAACTGTGCCATCAAGGCGGCTTCGGGCTGGCCGGATGCCTGCAACACCTCGATGACACTCGCGCGGTTCGCGGCCGGCTGATTCTGGCTGACTTTCCACTTGCCCGAGAGCCTGGCGATGGGAATTTCGATGCCGACGATGTTCTGTAGCATCTTTTCGAGGTATTCCTCGGGCGCGTCCGAAACTTTCCACTGTTGCGCAACGCTTGCTTCGTTGCGCGCAGTCAGACGTTCGACGAAAGCGCGCAGCCACGCGCGATCTTCGATCGCACGCAGCGGCCCGGCAGCATGGACGATGGCGTAATTCCAGGTGGGAACGACTTTTCCGGTTTCTTTCTTCGTTGCATACCACGACGGCGAGATGTAGCTCTGGGGCCCCTGGAACACGACGAGCACGTCACCGGTGCGCGATTCTTCTTTCCACAGCGGATTTGACCTCGCTACGTGACCTTGCAAGGTGCCGAAAGGCGCGGGCTGCTCTGAAACGAGAAATGGAATGTGGTTGGCAGTAAGACCATCGGGCGCAAGCGTCACCAGCGTCGCGAACGGCCGTGCACGAATGAGCTCGTGCATCACGTCTACTCGGGTCTCTTCGAATTGCTTCGGGATATACATGCACTTCCTATTTCGGCTCGGCGCCCGGCGCGGGGCCCGCGCGCAGTTTCACGATCGCATTCGCGATGTCACGGCTGACCACACCCAGCGCGCGGCTATGGGCCGCAACGAGCTCATCGTAGCCGGGCCGCGACGGTTCGGCTGCGACCGAGCGCCCCACGAGCAGCTCACCGTCGCGGGCGCGAACCGTCCATGACGCTTCGATCTCTGCGCTTACGCCTGGCGTCGAATCGAAACGCTGGATATCGACCAGCACGCGATAGTCGGGTGCGCTGACCGCGCGCTGCGAAGAAGTCCCCGTGCTCGCTCCGGTCAGCAGGTGCGCGAGTTGATCCGCGATCACGCGCGGAATTTCGCTCTTGAGCGAAGCCGCCCACCGCGCCAGTTCGGCGACCTGCACCTGTGTCGCAGACGTGCGCAGCACGAGGTGCGGCCGGTCCACGAGCTCGGGGACCGTAACGGGCCCCACTGATATCGCGTACGTACTCATCGTGGCCTCTGCCCCGCGAGCGGTCTGCGACGGCGGCTCGGATGCGAGCGTGAAGTAGCGCACCGGCGGCGAAGTGCCGCAGCCGGATACGGCGAAGGCGATGCACGCGAGCAAAGCGCTGCGCAGCACGCCGGCGGGGCATCTCATTTTGGTTCCTCTTTCTTTCCGCGGATCAACGCCTCCGGATGGCGCTCGAGATAATCGGCGAGCACGCGGAACGCCTGTGCGGCGCGGGCAATCTCGCGCATGGCGTCGCCCGCTTCGAGCGGCAGCGGCTCGGCTGCGACGAGCGTGCGCTCGACCGAAGCGAGCGCCTTGCGCGCTTCCTCCATCGCCGCGCGTGCCTCGGTCATCGCCCGCCGCACTTCGACTACGGTGTCGCGTGCCTGCGGCGTGATCTCGCGATCGATGCGCTCGAGCGTCGCCGAGGAAATCTGTAATGTGCGCCGCAAGTCCATGCCGATTTCCTGGAAGGGAACGCTGTCCAGCTTTTTCGCAATCGAGCTGATGCTCGCCTGCAGCTCGTTGGTGCTGCCGGTGACCGTGGGCAGCTGCGGCGGCTGCTGGGACGTATCGAGCGCGACCTTGCGTGATGCCGGGAAAAAGTCGAGCGCGACGTAAAGCTGCCCGGTGAGGAGGTTCGCGGTGCGTAACTGCGCGCGCAGGCCGCGCTCGACGAGCCGTGTGAGCGAAGGTGGCCCTCCTTGAGCCAGATCGCCTCGACGCGCACGTCCGCGGAATAAATTCTCGGGATAGAAATCGATTTCGACGATGAGCGAAAACTGCCGCTTGACCGGGTCGAAATTGGGATTGATCGATTTCACTTCCCCGACGATGAGCCCGCGGAAATCGACGGGCGCGCCGATGCCGAGTCCGCGCACGGATTCGTTCAATACCAATGCGTACCGTTCGCGGATGCTGATCGGCGGCTTCATCGCCTGCGCGCGATTGTCGAACAAAGTGAACACGCTCGACGCGGCGGCGGGCGCCTGCGTCGCAGCCTCGTCGGGCACCTCGAAAGCGATGCCGCCGATCAGAACGGACGCGACCGATTCCGTATTGAACTTCAGGCCGTTTGCGTCGAGCACGACGTCGACGCCGCTCGCGTGCCAGAACCGCGCATTCGTGGTTACATAGGAGTCGTAAGGCGCATTTACAAAGATCCTTACGAGGACTCGGGTGCCTTCCTTGTCGAGCTCGTATGCGACTACGCGGCCCGCTTCGAGCCGCCGGTAATAGACCGGAGAGCCGACGTCGAGCGAACCGATATCTTCGGCGCGCAGCACGAACTGTTTTCCCGTGAGCCCGGTGGTAATGACAGGCGGCGTTTCCAGTCCGATGAAGTCGCGCTGCGAGTCGGTCGATTTTCCCGGATCCATACCGACGTAGGATCCGGATAGCAGCGTGCCGATGCCGGAGATGGTCCCGCCGGCAATGCGCGCGCGCACGACCCAAAAGCGGGTATCCGCGACGAGCAGGTCCTGAGCGGGTTTCGACATCTCGGCCGTCACGACGACGCCGGCGCGGTCTTTGGAGAGCGTAATGTGCTTCACGAGGCCCACGTCGACGTCTTTGTACTTGATGCGCGTCTTGCCGGCTTCGAGTCCTTCTGCGGTCTTGAAGTGAATGGTGATCGTCGGCCCGTCCGCGAGCACGGCGCGCACGGCTAGCCAGCCGCCGATCACCGCGGCGACGATCGGCAGCAGCCAGACCCACTCGAAGCCGAAGCGCCGCTTCGGCAGCGCAAGGGCCTCCGGCACGTCCTGAAACTCGGGCGGCTCAGTGCGCTCGGCCATGACTTCTTTTCGTGCGTGCCGAATCCCAGATGAGTCGCGGATCGAAGCTCATTGTGGCGAGCATGGTCAGCACGACAACGGCGCCGAACGCAGCCGCGCCTTTGCCGGGGGTTACCGTGGCGAGTAACTGGATCTGCACCAGCGTCACGAGGATCGCGACGACGTAGACGTCGAGCATCGACCAGCGGCCGATCACTTCCAGCAGACGGTAAAGGCGCGCGAGGTCTTCGCAGTGCCGCTGCACACCGCGGTGCACAGCTATCAGTATGGTCATAAGCGAGAGCATTTTGAGCAGCGGTACCACGATGCTCGCGACGAACACGATGATCGCGAAGGGCCACGAGCCCGAGGACCAGAGGAAAACGACGCCGCTCAGGATCGTGTCCCGCTGGGATCCGAAGATGGATTCCGATTCCATGACCGGCAGGATATTCGCGGGCAGGTACAGCACCATCGCGGAAACCAGGAAAGTCCAGGTACGCAGCAGGGCGGCGGGCTTGCGCGGGTGCAGGTGTCTCCCGCAACGCGGGCACGCCGCCGCGCTCCCGCGCGGCGAGCGCGAGAGCAGCCCGCACGTGAGACACGCAAGCAGGCCCGCGTCGGCCGCAGTGAGCGTGCGCAGGCTCATCCCGGGAGCTCCTGCCGCGCCCAGATCGCCCGCGCATCGAATGAAGCCACCGCCGCAGCGATCATCATGAGCAGTGCGCCGAACGACCACAAGGCGGTGCCCGGCACCACGTGCGCCATGCCGCCGAGCTTCACCAGCGAGACCAGGAGACCGAGTATGAATACTTCGACCATGCCCCAGGGACGCACCGCCTGAAGCGCGCGCAGCGCCAGCGGAAGATGTGTCGGTATATGCCCGAAGCGCAATGGACCGAGCACATAGGCCATCGCCGAGAGCTGCACGGCGGGCACGAGTATCGTCGTAAAGAAAACGATCACCGCCAGCATCCGCATATTCTGGTCGAAGAGTGCACGTGCCGTGCCGAACAGCGTTGCCGTCGTATGCTGACCCTGCAGCTCGAGCCCGACGATGGGAAAGACGTTCGAGACCACAAACAGCACCGTGGCGGCAAGCGTGAAAGCGAGCGGGCGATCGAGATTCTCGTCGTAAGGCCGGTACAGAACCATGCGGCAGCGTCCGCAGCGCGCGATCATGCCGCGGGCAACGGGAACGGGCCGTTGCAGCAGGTCGCAATGCGGACAGGCGATCAACGAGGCATTCATGTAGGAAGATGCAACAAACGCGGTTCGGCCAGGATCATCGGCGCTGCCGCAAATCTCTGCAACAGCACGCATAGTACCGGATGCTGTAGCAGACCTGTGTTCTTGCGATAATCTGCCGCAGTCATTCCGTCGGAGAGTACA
>DATLEF010000177.1:0-10252 GCA_035525455.1 Burkholderiales bacterium | reverse complement strand
CGCGACATTGGCGGTCGCGGCGTGGTGCGAGTCTCACCTGCCATTTGCCGATCTTACGAGTCGGTCCTAGTGAGCTTCGTCGCCGGGCTTTTCGACCTCATGATCGAGGTGATGCTGCCGGTCATGGCGTTCGGATTGATTCGCTGACGACTGATTAGGAAAACAAGATGAAACTCGGATTCATCGGACTCGGCGTGATGGGAAGACCCATGGCGCTCAACCTCATGAAGCGCGGCCACGAAATGGCCGTCTATGCGCGGCGCGCGGAATCCGCCGCGCCGCTCGTGGAAGCGGGTGCGCGGCGCTGTGCGTCTCCCGCCGAAGTGGCCGCGAGCGCCGAGGTCGTTTTCACCATGGTCACGGCTTCGAGCGATCTCGAAGCGATCGCGCTCGGTGAAAACGGCATCATCGATGGCGCTGCCTCCGGCTCGGTGCTCGTCGATATGGAAACGATCTCTCCCGAGGTCGCGCGCACGATCGGGGCGCGACTCGCGCAGAAAGGCATCGGGATGATCGACGCGCCGGTTTCGGGGGGGCCGGGCGGGGCACGCGATGCGACGCTGTCGATCATGGCGGGCGGCAACCCGAATCTCTTCGAACGCGTAAAGCCACTCTTCGAGTGCATGGGGAAAACGATCGTCTATATGGGAGAGAGCGGCGCGGGCCAGACGACCAAGGCATGCAATCAGCTGGCGCTGCTCATCACTGCGCAAGGTGCGGCGGAAGCGCTCAACCTCGCGCGCGCGAGCGGGCTCGACCCCGCCAAAGTGCGCGAAGTGCTGTTGGGCGGCGTCGCGGCGAGCCGCGTGCTCGAGCTCTTCGGAAAGCGCATGGTCGAACGCGAATTCGCCGCGGGTATCGAGACGCGGCTGTATCACAAGGACCTAGATATCGTGCTCGCACTGGCGCACGCGCTGGGCCAGCCATTGCCGGCTGGCGCGCTCGTCATGCAGCATATCAACGCGCTGGTAGGACGCGGTGAAGCGCGCAGCGATCTGTCAGTCCTCATCACCGTGCTCGAATCGATGGCGGATCGAAAACGCTGAGCGGCTCGACGAACGCCAGATCGTTCAACCTCGGCGACAACCGAACAAGGAAACCATGAGCTTCACCCAATTCGATCCGGTTACACCGCGGCTCGCACGCTCGGAGCTCGTCGTGCCGGGTGCTACACCCGCCCTGTTCGAGAAAGCCGCGCGCTCGCAGGCCGATCTCGTCATCATCGATCTCGAGGATGCTGTCGCGCCGGACAACAAGGAGCGCGCGCGGAAGCTCGTCATTGCGGGCGTGAACGAGATCGCCTGGGGTACCAAGACGATGGCGGTGCGGGTGAACGGTCTCGATACGCCGTTCATGTACCGCGATGTCATCGAGGTCGTCGAAGCATGTCCGCGTCTGGACCTGCTGGTCATTCCCAAAATCGGCGTGCCTGCGGACGTGTATGCCGTCGACGTGCTCGTGACGCAGATCGAGCAGGCGACGCGGCGCGAGAAGCGCATCGGTTTCGAGATCCTCATCGAGAGCGCACTGGGCCTGGCGAACGTCGAAGCGATCGCGCAGTCGAGCCGCCGCCTGGAGGCGATGTGTTTTGGCTCCGGCGATCTGGCTGCCTCCACCCGCGCGCGCACGACCGCGATCGGCGGGCTGCACCCCGACTACGGTGTGCTGAGCGACAGTGACAGCTCGGGACGGCGCACGTTTCAGCAAGCCGACCCCTGGCATGCCGCGCAGACGCGCATGCTCATCGCCTGTCGCGCGTACGGATTGCGGCCGATCGACGGCGTGTACGGCGACTTCAAGGACGCGGACGGATTCCTCGCGGCCGCGCGCCGTGCCGCGGCGTTGGGGTTCGACGGCAAATGGGCGATACATCCGTCGCAGATCGCGCCGCTGAACGATGCATTCAGTCCGACGAGTGATGAAATCGAGCGTGCGCAGCGCGTTTTGGACGCCATGGCCCAAGCGGCGCGCGAAGGGCGGGGCGCGGTACAGCTCGACGGGCGTCTGGTCGATCTGGCAAACATCCGGATGTCGGAGAACCTCCTGCGCAAAGCGGAGGCGATCGCGCACGCCGCGCAGCCGCCGGCCTAAGTCGGTTGTCGGATGTCCACCCCGGCGATTCATGACAAAATGATTTGATTCGCAGGGGATCTGCGGGCACAAGCCCGACTCATGGCTGAGCGTTCCACTACTGCTTTGGATGGCACTCCGGCAACGGCTGCAGCCCCGACCGGCTTCGTGCGTGCGGAAGTGTTGTACGCCGAGCAGGTCCGCCAACTCTATCGCCTTTCGCGTTCCGCATACGTTGCACCTTTGCTCGCGGCCCTCGTCGTCGTGGTTGCGCTGTGGGCGGTTGTGCCGCTGTTTCATCTGGGGCTCTGGGCTATCGCAGTGGTCGGCGTGACAGCCGCCCGCTATGTCCTCTATCGCGAGTACAAGCGCCGCAGTCCGCCGGAGTCGGACGCGCGCGAGTGGAGCAGTTACTTTATCTGCGGCGCGGGTGCGATGGGGATGCTCTGGGGCATTCTTGGATCCGCTCTTTATCCCAGCGGTGCCATGCCCCAGGAATTTCTGGTGATGTTCATCATCGCCGGGATGGTGATTTCCGCCGTGTTGGTCCTCGCACCGGTCCAGCCTGCTTTTCTGGCTTTTCTGCTGCCTGCCATGCTGCCGGTCATTCCCGCAGTTTTCCTGCAAGGCACGACAGTGCATGTCTACATGGGCGTGCTTTTGCTCATTTTCCTCGTGGCGATGCTCACGTCGGGCCCGCTGGTCTCCAAAGTCATACGCGAAGCGCTCGCCATGAAATTTCAGCACAGCGAGCTGCTCGCGCAAGTCTCCGCGATGCATGCCGCGCAGAGCGAAGCGAATGTGCAGCTGAACGAGCAGATTTACACGCAGCGGCTGACGGCCGAGCAGCTGCGCCAGGCGTCTCAGAAACTGAGTGCGCTGATCGAAGCGTCGCCGCTTGCGATTATCGTGGGCGACATAGCCGGTTACGTGGAAGGCTGGAATTACGCGGCGGAGCGCATCTTCGGCTGGCGGCAGGAAGAAGTGAGAGGCCAGCAGGTGCCGTTCTATCCGCCGGGACGCGAGGCCGACGGCGAGCTCCTGCGCCGCAAGATACTCAACGGCCAGACGCTGTCCGATATCGAGGACGTACGCCAGCGCAAAGACGGAAAGCTGATCGACGTGAGCCTCTCTGCAGCGCTGGTGCGCGATACGGCGGGGCGTCCAGCCGGTTATCTCACGATGATCGCGGACATCACCGAGCGCAAGCGCGTGGAGCAGCAGCAGAAGGTCATCACCAAAATCACGGTTTTGCTGGCCGAGGCGCATTCGCTCGAAGACGCGATTCCGCGCGTCCTGCAAACGATCGGCGAGACCTACGGTTTCGTATACGGGGCACGCTGGCAGCTCGACAAGCACAACATGCTGCTGCGTTGCGTGGACACGTGGGTTGTGCCGGAGCCGGAGCTCGTGGCCTTTCGCGACAAATGCAAAGCCCGACTCGAACGGCCGGGTAAAACGCCGGGGCTCAACCGCCGCGTGTGGGAAAGCGGCTCCGCTGTCTGGATAAGCGAGATCGAGAACGAGGAATCAGCCGAGCGGCGTGCGGCGGCGACCCAGGCCGGCCTGCGCTGCGCTTTCGGTTTTCCGATCACCGCCGGCGGCGAGCTTTTCGGCGTCATGGAATTCTGGGCGCGCGAGACACGGCCTCCCGAGGAGGACGTGATGCAGGTTGCGCAGACCGTGAGCTCGCATATCGGCCAGTTCATTGCACGCAAACAGGCGGAGCGCAACCTCCAGTTCGTGGCAAGCCACGATTCGCTGACCGGGCTTTTCAACCGATCGATGTTCAGCCAGCGTCTGCAGCAGGCATTGGCGCAGGCGCATCGGCACGAGCGCAGGCTTGCCGTGCTGTTCATAGACCTCGACGGGTTCAAGGTCATCAACGACACGCTCGGGCACGACGCCGGGGACATGTTGCTGGGCGAGCTGGCGGAACGCCTGCGTGTCTGCATGCGCGAAGGTGACACGCTCGGCCGCATGGGCGGGGACGAGTTCGTCGTGCTGATCGAAGAGTACGAAGAAGACATACAGCTCCTCGACGTGGCGCGCAAAGTGCTCGAGACGGCCTCGCAGCCTTTTCTTTTCGGCGAGGACGAGCATCGCGTGACTGCGAGCATCGGGATCGCCGCGTATCCGCAGGACGGGCGCGATGCTTCCGATCTGCTCAGGAACGCCGACATAGCCATGTATCGCGCCAAGGAGCATGGCAAGAACAACTACCAGTTCTACTCGCCGGGAATGAATACCCACCTCGTCGAGCGTATGAGCCTCGAGAAGGCGCTGCGGCGCGCGCTCGAGCGCCAGGAGCTCACGCTTTTCTATCAGCCGAAAATCGGCACGCAGGAAAACCGCGTGACCGGCGTCGAGGCGCTCGTGCGCTGGCAGCACCCGACGCAAGGTCTCATCAAGCCGCTCGAATTCGTCCAGCTCGCCGAGGAAACCGGCCTGTACACGGCGCTGAGCGAGTGGGTGCTGCACACGGCATGCGCGCAGCTGCGCACGTGGCAGCAGCGCGGGCTCAATAATCTGCGTATTGCGATCAACCTGTCGGTGCGCCAGTTCGCGCAGGACAATCTGCTCGAGCGTTTGCGGGAGGCGATTTACGCCGCAGGCATCGAACCCGATTTTCTCGAAATCGAAGTGACTGAAAGCATGCTCATGCGCCACGCAGAGCGCGCCGCCAAGCTGCTGGGCCAGGTGAAGGAGCTCGGCGCGCATGTCGTGATCGACGATTTCGGCACCGGACACTCGTCCCTGGCATCGCTCAAGCGCTTTCCGATCGACGCTGTGAAAATCGACCGTTCGCTGGTGGGACAGCTGTCGACCGGCGGCGACGCAGCCGAGCTCACCGCGGCCGTCATCAGCATGGCGCACAACCTGAAGCTGCAGGTAACGGCGGAAGGTGTCGAGACGCGCGCTCAATGGGAATTCCTGAGCGAACGCGGCTGCGACGCCATGCAGGGCAATTATTTCTCGGTTCCCGCTCCCGCCGATGCCATCGAGGCGTTGCTGCAGTATGGCGGAGTCCGCATCGCGAACGTGCAGCCACTCAGGCCACGTGTACTGCGGCCCGGGTCCGACACCAGCGGAGAATCCTGACTTCAGCCGGGATCTCGCGCGCGCCGTTGTGGCGCGAGTGTTCTTTGCTACACTCGATTTGATGCTCGACGCTGGAGGTCTGCAATGAAAAGCCTGCAACAGCTTCTCCACGCCAAAGGCGCGCAGGTCCATTCCATACGGCCCGATGCGAAAGTGATCGAGGGCCTGCAGCTCATGGCGAAGAAGGACATCGGCGCGCTCGTCGTCCTCGAGGACGGGCGGCTCGTGGGCATCATATCGGAGCGCGATTACGCGCGTAAAGTCATACTGCAAGGCAAATCGTCGCACGACATTCAGGTGCGCGAGATCATGACGGGCGACGTGGTGACGGTCGAGCCGTCACGAACCATCGAGGAATGCATGGCACTCATGACTCAGCGCCACGTGCGCCACCTTCCCGTGTGCGAGGTAGACAAGCTCGTCGGACTCGTTTCGATCGGCGATCTCGTAAAGGAAGTGATAGCCGAGCAGGAGCAGACGATCAAGCAGCTCGAGTCTTACATTCACAGCTAAAGCAGCAGCAGGAAGTCAGCGCCGCCGGTCTTTGGCTCATCGTTTGCGTCGGTGCTTCAACTCTTAATTCACTTAAGATATGCAATTCGGCGCGATCATCATCGGCGACGAGATTCTGTCCGGTAAGCGGCAGGACAAGCACATGGCCAAAGCGATCGCAATGCTGGGCGCGCGCGGGCTTCAGCTTGCGTGGTGCGCGTATCTCGGCGATGAGCCTCACCTCATTACTTCGACGTTGAGGCGCACGCTCGAATCCGAGGACGCGGTTTTCTGCTTTGGCGGTATCGGTGCTACGCCCGACGATCATACGCGCGCCTGCGCGGCGGCGGCGGCCGGCGTCGAGCTGTGCCTGCATCCCGACGCCGAGACAGAGATCCGTGCGCGATTCGGTGCCGAAGTGACGCCGAGGCGGCTCATGATGGGCGAATTCCCGGTGGGATCCGAGATCATTCCCAACCCGCATAACCGCATCCCGGGTTTCAGCCTGGGGCGCCATCACTTTCTCCCCGGTTTTCCCGAGATGGCATGGCCGATGATGGCGTGGGTGCTCGATACGCGATACGGCGAGCTTCATGCGCCGGGTCAAATCGACGAGCGTTCGATCATCGTGCGCGGCTGCGGAGAAAGCCAGCTCATCGATCTGATGAACGTATGCCTCGCGCGTCATCCGGACTTGAAGGTGTTCAGCCTGCCCAGGATGACCCCGGAGCGCTTCGTGGAGCTCGGTGTGCGCGGAAACGTGAACGAGGTGCAGGCGGCGATCGGCGTGCTGCAGCAGGGCGTGAGCGATCTCGGCTTCAGCTGGAACGAAGCGCCCGCGCCCGCGCCGCGTGAGTAAAGCGCGGTCGTACAGAAAAAACCCCGGCGGATTGCCGGGGTTTTCGAGGAGCTAAGAACGCTTACGCTGCTTTTTTGGCTTTCTTCGCAGCTTCGATCGTTTGATTCGCGACGACTTCCATGTTGCTCTGGGTCGCTTCGCCGAACTGCTTGGCGACTTTCGTCAGATTGTCGAATCCGGAATTCACTGCCGCCAAGGTCGATTTCATGGCAGCGATGCCGACTTCCGAACCCGCCGGCGCGGTTTTCACGATCTGGTCCAGCGCCGAGATGACTTGTTTGTTGAACTCGGTGACCTGTTCTTCGACGAGCTTGTTCAGGTCGGTTTGCGTTTCGGTCGCCACGTCGTAGGCTTTCTTCGCGTATGCGGTGGCTTTTTCGAACGTCGGCTGCACGAGCGTGTCTTTAACAGCGGTCAGTTGCTCGAAATCGCGTACCGACGCGAGGATTCTGGCGTTTTCCAGGCCATCGCTCAGCGCGCTTTTCGCGGTTTTGAGCTGCAGGTCGAGCAGGCGTTCCGCGCCTTCGAGCGCAACACCGGCGAAACGCACGAAAGCTTCGACGTTCGCTTTGTTCAGGGCTATAAGTTGTTCGGGGGTTTGGTACATGGTTTCTCCTATCTACGTGTATGAGACTGGCGGGAAGCTGTTTTGCTGCAATGCACAAATAGAATTATAAGGGCTAAATCGGGCATGTCAACCCCATCAGGGCAATTATTTATTGCATAGCACCACGCGTCATCCTTCTACATACAGCTTCGAGTCGGGTCCGAACCTCGCGTTAGCCTAAAATTCTTTAAGATCAGGCATGTGCAAGCCCCCATGGCGTCGACGAGTAACGTAGCCCCGCCCGACTCGCCCGCAGTGCGAGTCTCTGAGGATCGGCAGGGCAAGCCATGGGTGCGGGTATCCGGTGTGTGGAACCTGCGCGCGCTCGAGCCGCTCCTGCCGGCGTTGGAATCACGCCTGGCCTCCACCCGCAACGCCGGCTGGGACCTGTCTCAGGTAACCACGCTCGACCACGCCGGCGCGTTGCTGCTCTGGCGCGCGTGGGGCCGGCGCCTGGCCGAGCCGCTGAATTTGCGCCCGGAGCATGCGGCGCTGTTTTCCCGTCTGAAGACGCATGACGATGCGAAACGGGCGCAGCCGCGTCTTCGTCTCAGAAACCCGGTGCGCCTCATCGGCTTGGGAGCCCTCAAATTCGCGGATCATCTGCAGTCATTCGTCGGACTGCTCGGGCGCGTCAGCATCGACCTCGTAAGCCTCGTTCGTCACCCGGCGCGCGTGCCGTGGAGAGAGATTTCCGCCAGCGTCTACCGCACTGGGGCCCAGGCGCTGGGCATCACCGCACTCGTGGGCTTTCTCGTCGGCATCGTGCTGAGCTTTCTCTCGGCGCAGCAGTTGCGAGCGTTCGGGGCCGAGGTCTACATCGTCAATCTGCTCGGCGTCGCAGTGATACGCGAGCTGGGTCCTATCCTGGCCGCGATACTCGTCGCCGGCCGCTCCGGGTCGGCCATGACAGCGCAGATCGGCGTGATGCGAGTGACCGAAGAGCTCGACGCACTGGCCGTCATGGGCATACCGCACACGCTGCGCCTCGTGCTGCCGAAGGTGCTCGCGCTCGCGATTGCGATGCCGCTCCTCATACTCTGGACCAATGCCATGGGATTGGTCGGCGGGATGGTTTCCGCCCAGTTGCAGCTCGGCATCAGCTGGCGCTATTTCGTGAGCAGCCTGCCGACTGTCGTGCCGATTGCAAACCTGTGGCTCGGGCTCGGGAAAGGCATCGTCTTTGGCATCTTCATTGCTCTTATCGCGTGCCATTTCGGGTTGCGTATCAAGCCGAACACCGAGAGTCTCGGTCAGGGCACCACAAGCTCCGTGGTCACCGCGATTACGCTCGTCATACTAATAGACGCGGTTTTCGCAGTTCTCTTCTCCGACGTCGGGAGCTTCTATTGAACGAGCCCATCATCGAGGTACGACATCTGTGGAGTCAGTTCGGACGCCAGGTCGTGCATCGCGACCTGAGTCTTACCGTCCATCGCGCCGAGATCATGTCGATCGTCGGCGGCTCCGGCAGCGGCAAAACCGTATTGATGCGGCAGATGCTTGGACTCGAAAGGCCGGCTCGCGGCGAAGTGCTCGCCTTCGGCCAGCCGCTGCGCTCCGGCAGTCCTGCCGAGCAGCAGGCGCTGCGCAACCGCTGGGGCGTGCTGTTTCAGGAGGGCGCCCTTTTTTCCGCGCTTACCGTGTTTGAAAACGTCGCCCTGCCGCTGCGCGAGCTGAAAAAGTTCGAGGACGATTTCATACGGGATCTCGTGCTGCTGAAGCTCCAGCTGGTCGACATCGATCCGAAGAACGCAGCGAAGATGCCCGCTGAGCTTTCGGGCGGGATGGTGAAGCGCATCGCGCTCGCGCGCGCGCTCGCGCTCGAGCCGGAGCTGCTGTTTCTCGACGAGCCCACGGCGGGACTCGATCCGGATCGCAGCGAGAGCTTTGTTAAACTGCTGCGCGATCTGCATCGCGAGCTTTGTCTGACCGTCGTCATGGTGACGCACGATCTCGATACGCTCGTTGCGCTCTCGGACCGGGTCGCAGTGCTCGCGGAGCAGAAAGTGATTGCGGTGGGCACGCTGCGTGAAGTCGCGTCTCACCCGCATCCCTTCATTCAGAGTTTTTTTCACGGCGAGCGCGGCCGCCGTGCCATCGAAAGCGCGGAATTGCGTCAGGCGAAGGAGCCCAACGCCTGCATCGATCAGCCCGCTGAACAGGCAACCTGACCATGGAAAGCCGCGCTTACGCACTCGCCGCGGGTATCTTTACGCTGGTACTCGGTATCGCCGTCGTTCTCGCAGCCATGTGGTTGAGCGGAGAGACGTATGAGAAAGTCTATTACGTGCTCGAGTCGAAATCGCCGGTGACGGGCTTGAGCGAACAGGCGTATGTCCGTTTTCGCGGAGTCGACGTGGGCAAAGTCACCGATCTGCGTTTCGATCCGAAAAATGCGCGCGTGATCCTGATCGAAATCGGCGTTCAGCCCGGCACACCCATCACCCGCGGCACGTACGCCGAGATCCGGCCACAGGGCGTAACGGGACTTTCCTACGTCATGCTCGACGACACGGGCGCCAATCCCGAGCGGCTTCCGCCGGCGACGGAAAAAAACTCGGCGCGCATCATGGTGAAGCCGACGCTCCTGGAGAATCTCTTTGCCGCGAGCGGGGAAGCACTCGCCGATGTGCGGCAGGTGGCACAGCGCGTGAACGCGTTCCTGAGCGACGAAAACAAGGAGCAGCTCACGCGCACGCTTGCCAGCATGCAAACGGCGACGGCGCGCGTCGCGTCGCTCGCGCAGGCTGCGGAGCCGGGCGCAAAAAGCATCGCGCCGTTCGCTGCCGATGCGCGCAAGACGCTGCAGCATGCAAACAGCGTGTTGGACGAGCTCTCGAAAGCAACACGCGAGCTGGCCGGACGCATGGAAGCGATCGATCGCGTCGCGGGCAGCGCGGAAAAGGCCGGCACTGCCGCCGAGCAGGCCGGCGCTTCGGTCGCCAAGCTCGCCGACGCTGTCGCCCTGGAATCGTTGCCGCGCATCAATCTGCTCGTTGAAGAGCTGACGCGCACGACGCGCGGAGTCGACCGGCTCGTAGGCGACGTCAAGCAACAGCCGCAGAGCCTCGTCTTCGGGCGCAAGGCGGGACCGCCGGGTCCGGGAGAGCAGGGGTTCG
>DATLEF010000163.1:0-4215 GCA_035525455.1 Burkholderiales bacterium | reverse complement strand
GAGAAGGGGATTAATGTGCAATGTTCCTCTGGATGTATTCCCATAAATACGCGCCGGCCATTTTTCAGACGAAGTGATTATTAAACCATCCTTCTCGAGTTCTTCTACATCGCTGTAGATTTCGGCATCAAACGGGCCGTATTCATTCGGCTCGAAATTGTAGAAGCGGCTACATCGAAGCTGCTCGTGCGTAAGCTTTCTGCCGATCAGGCATAACGCCTTCTGTAGGTGCAGGGGCTGAAGCGACCGACTCGGCGACAGGGCAATGGCGAGCAAGATCCAGTCTCGCGGTGACACGGCAGCCTCCTCATTATTCTGTGGCCTATCGGCCCAGCAAAACTTCCCCCCAACGATGGCATCGCAAACCTTACGGCGCGATGACCGTTAGGTAACAGTTTGGTAAGGTTGGGATCGCCACGCCGAGACGCTTGACGTCGGGAGACACATACACTTCAATCATCAGAGCGGGACAGCCTACTGATACTGACAATGCGAATACTGATCGTAGAAGACGAGCCGAAGACCGCCGCATTTCTGCGCAAGGGTCTCAGCGAAAACGGATTCATTGTCGACGTCGCGGAGAACGGGCAGGACGGATTGCACCTGGCGCGAACCGGCGAATATGCGCTGGTCGTTCTCGACGTGATGCTGCCTCAGCAGGACGGGTGGTCAGTCGTGAGCGCGCTGCGAAAACACAGTGCTGACCTACCGGTGCTGTTTCTCAGCGCGCGCAACGCAGTGCAGGACAGAGTCAAGGGACTCGAGCTTGGTGCGGACGATTACCTCGTCAAGCCGTTTGCGTTTTCGGAGCTCCTCGCTCGCGTGCGGTCGCTGCTTCGGCGCGGTAGCCCCCGGCCGCCATTCGACAATCACAAGATCGCCGACCTCGAGCTTGACCATATTCGTCATAAGGCGACGCGTGGCGGCAAACGTCTCGAGCTTGCGCCCAAAGAATTCGCGCTTCTGTCCCTCCTCGCGCGTCGAGCCGGAGAGGTCATATCGCGCACGGTCATCGCCGAACAGGTCTGGGATATCAATTTCGACAGCGACCGGAATGTCGTCGAAGTTGCGGTGCGGCGCCTGCGAAGCAAGGTAGACGATCCGTTCGAACAGAAGCTGATTCATACCGTGCGCGGGCGCGGATATGTTCTCGAGCAGCGCTGACATGTTCAAGCGGAGCGGAAAGTGGCGATCTATGCAGCGCCCGCTGTCCATTACAGCCCGCTTGACGCTGCTCTATACGATTTCAGCGCTGATCATTCTGAGCGCGTCAAGCGCGTACCTGTACATCACGCTGGATAACTACTTAAAGCACAAGGAGGCCCTTGCCGTCAGAGACCAGGTGATCCTGCTGCGTCATATGCTGAGCGAGGTCAACGATCCAGCGGTTCCGTTGAGCCGAGCGAGGAAATGGGAAGAGCGCGGTGTTGAAAACAGGCGCTTTCAATCACGAATACTCGACGAAAACCAACGGATCCTGGCTGAATCACCGGATATGCAGCCACCCGCTGGCGCATTTCCGAGACCCAGCGACGATTCGGCGATGCTCACCACAGCGTCGTGGACAGCAGCGAGCGGTAGTTCTTATGTATTGATGTCGGCCTGGGGCAAGAGCGGCCGCGCGCCGGAGCAGAAGAAAATCATACAGGTTGCGATCGAACGTTCTGCAAGCGCTGCGCTTCTCGAGGACTTCAGGGAAACGCTGCTCATCGTGCTCGCGATCGGATTTGTGCTGACAGCGATCGTTGCGAATTGGACAGCGCGCCGGGGCATGGCGCCTCTACACAATATTGCGGCTGCAGCGCGGCGTATCTCTGCCAGCCAGCTTCATGAACGGCTACAGGGCAGCCCGTGGCCGCGTGAGCTCGAAGAGCTTGGCGCTGCGTTCGATGGCATGTTGCAGCGCCTGGAGGACTCGTTCACTCGGCTCTCCCAGTTTTCTTCTGACCTCGCGCACGAGTTGCGCACTCCAATCACGAATCTCATGGGAGAAGCGGAAGTTGCCCTGTCGAGAGTGCGAGACGCTGGAGAATACCGCAGTGTGGTTGAATCAAGTCTCGAAGAATATGAACGACTATCGCGCATGATCGACAGTCTGCTGTTCCTGGCGCAGGCCGATTCTCCGCGTGCGCAGATACAAAAAATGGAGCTCGACGTTCCGCGAGAGCTCGACGACATCCGGGACTTTTACAAGGCACTTGCGGATGAGCGCGGCGTGAGCCTTTGCTTCGAGGGAAAGGCGGCGGTTCAGGCAGACCCCATCCTGTTCCGGCGAGCCATCTCCAACCTCATTTCCAATGCGATGCGTTACACGCCGCGCGGTGGGCGCATTACTGTTCATACATCGGCACCGGAGGGGTCGGTCGATGTGGCGGTGCGTGATAGCGGCAGCGGTATTCCGCCGCACCATCTACCCAGGATCTTCGACCGATTTTACCGCGCAGATCCTGCTCGCTCGAACTATTCCGAAGGCACTGGATTAGGGCTCGCCATAGTCAAGTCGATCATGACGCTTCACGACGGCACCGTCTCTGCCGAAAGCGCCGCCGGCAACGGCTCGACGCTGACGCTGCACTTTCCTCCTGGAGTCGGCGATGACTTGGCGCCTAACGCATCCAGATCAATAGATGCGGCGGCCTCGCGCGCACATGACAGTACATCATTAGCAACCGCTGTTCGAGCCGATTAGGCGCCTTAGGCGCACAACCCAACCAGTCGTTGAAGCGCATCGAATTCGCTGTGACTTTTCACGCCGTACGAAGTGCACAACTGCGAAATCGCTGCGTTGCAATCGCCGCAGTTCGTGAAATACTACTATTCGGGTATGCAGAGCAGCCGCAACCTTTCGCCGTCGTCCACCGCTGAAACGTCCGGACTGCGTTTCAATCGTTTCGAATGGGCCGGCGCTTTCGGCGATTTAGGGACGCTGATTCCATTCGTCATTGCGTACATCGCGCTGGGCCATCTCGATCCTGTTGGCATTTTCCTGAGCTTCGGACTGGCACTCTGCGCCACCGGTGCGTATTACCGCACGCCTTTCCCGGTTCAGCCGATGAAGGCGATCGGTGCGGCCGCGGCGACTCAGGCCGGAATTACCGCCGGCACGATCTACGCTGCTGGACTGATTACAGGCGTGATCTGGATCATCCTCGGAATTACCGGCGCAGCGCATCGTATCGCCAAGCTGCTCCCTCGCCCAGTGGCTGTCGGAATCATTCTGGGGCTTGGCATCGGATTCATGCTCGAGGGCGTGCGCATGATGGCTTCGGCATGGGTTATCGCTGTCTTCGCCCTGACGCTGGCGCTGTTACTCATCGACAGCCGGCGCTTTCCGGTGATGTTCCTGCTGCTCGCCGGCGGCGCCGCTTATCAGCTCGTGCTCACGCCCGAGCTTCTCGATCAGATGCGCGAGATCGATCCGCATCTACGCCTTCCTGCATTTACGTGGCCCGAGATCGGCATGAAGGAGCTGGGTCTCGCCGCGGTCATGCTCGCGCTGCCGCAGGTGCCGCTCACGCTCGGCAACGCGATCATCGCGGTCTCCGACGAAAACAACCGCATCTTTCCGCACCGGCCCGTCACCGAGAAGCAGGTTGCGATCTCGACCGGGATCATGAACATCGGCGCGTCGGCGATCGGCGGCGTGCCGATGTGCCACGGCGCAGGCGGAATGGCAGGCCACGTCCGCTTTGGAGCCACGACAGGTGGCGCGCCCATCATTCTCGGGATGTTGTTAATCGTGCTGGCGCTCTTTTTCGGGTCCTCCATCGAAACATTGCTCAAGCTTTTTCCGGCCGCGCTGCTTGGCGTGATTCTTTTTATCGCCGGTGCGCAGCTTGCTCTGGGCTCGTGCGATTTTTCCAGCGAGAAAAACGAGCGTTTTGCGACGCTCGTCACTACGGCCTTTGCAATCTGGAACGTCGGTGCCGCATTCGTCGCAGGCGCGGCAATTCTCTACGCGCTGAAGCGGGGCTGGATACGGCTGTGAATAGAACAGGAGGCGCGACATGGGCTCGAGCACAATCGGGTTTCTCTTCCTCGGCGCGTACGTCGTTCTGGTCGGTGGAGCAACGTTCCTGCAGAAATTCACGATGGACACGCTGAGCCCGTATCAGATCAACTTCCTGATGGCGATCAGCATGCTCGTGACCGCGGTCCCTGCTCTTTGGTTCAAGCAGGGCAATCTGTCATTGCCGATGCAGGCGCTGCCGCTGG
>DATLEF010000153.1:0-15573 GCA_035525455.1 Burkholderiales bacterium | reverse complement strand
GCTGCGCAAGCTTTGCCGGAACCGACCGGCCCGTATTAGAATCAGCGCACATAAGTCAAAAAATATTGACGACGCCTCAGCCGTCGACGCCCCTAAACAAAGGAGCATCGCATGGCACGACTCAACATCAATGGCAGGACCCATGACGTGCAGGTGGAGCCCGACATGCCACTCCTGTGGGTCATCCGCGAGCACGTCGGACTGACCGGCACCAAGTATGGGTGCGGTATTGAGGCCTGCGGAGCCTGCTCCGTGCAGATCAACGGCGAGGTTCGACGATCCTGCTCCGTTCCCGTCAAGACCGTACAGCCAACGGACAGGATCGTCACGATCGAGGGGCTGTCGCCGGACAGCTCGCATCCAGTGCAGAAGGCGTGGGCCGAGCTTGATGTCCCCCAGTGCGGTTACTGCCAATCGGGGCAGATCATGGCCGCGGTTGCGCTGCTCAGAAAAAAACCAAAGCCCACCGACGCCGATATCGACCAGGCGATGACGAACATCTGCCGCTGCGGCACTTACCAGCGCATTCGCGCCGCAGTGCACATGGCGGCCGGCACGGGAAAAGGGGTCGTCTCCGTGATCCACATGGGGGCCGACGCGCCCAGAGACCCCGTTGCTCCCGGCGCCAAGCCGCAATCCGGGCCTGAGGAAGTTCACTAAAAGGGAGGCTCATCATGACGAAAGCAATCTCGGATAGCGCTCCGAATCTTTCGCGCCGCAGGTTCATCGTCGGCTCGACAGCCGCAGCTGGCGGGGGCCTCGCGCTCGGTTTCAACCTTCCGTTTGGCACGGGGTCCGCCGAAGCCGCGCAAAGCGCGGCCAGCGCAGACACCGAGATCAACGCGTGGGTGGTGGTCAGGCCGGACGATACCTGTGTGATTCGAATCGTGCGTGCGGAAATGGGGCAAGGCACTCATACCGGTCTCGCCCAGCTCGTCGCGGAAGAGCTCGAGTGTGATTGGAGAAAAGTGACCATCGAGCAAATGACGCCGGGGCAGAACCTCGCGCGGAAGCGCGTCTGGGGCGATATGTCGACGGGCGGCAGCCGCGGGATCCGCAGCTCGCAGGACTACGTGCGCCGCGCCGGCGCGGCAGCGCGCATGATGATGCTGCAGGCGGCCGCCAATGAGTGGAAAGTCCCGGTCGACGAGCTGATCGTGTCGAACGGCGTGATCACGCATGCCGACTCGCGGCGTTCCACGAGCTACGGCAAGCTTGCCGCATCCGCGTCCAGGCTGAGTGCGCCCGATCTGAAAGCGATCAAGCTCAAGAATCCGAGGGACTGGAAAGTCGCGGGCAAGCGCGTCAAACGGCTCGATACGGCCGACAAGATCAACGGCAAACTGGTTTACGCCATAGACCTTAAGCTTCCGGGCATGCTGCACGCAGCGGTCAAGGCCTGTCCGGTGTTCGGCGGCAAGCTCGCGAGCTTTGACGAGTCCAGGATCGCGGGACGGCCGGGCTTTCGCCGGGTGGTCAAAGTGGACGATTCGACACTCGCTGTCGTCGCCGACACGTGGTGGCGGGCGAAGTCAGCGCTCGAAGCGCTGCCGATCGTATGGGACGAAGGGCTCAGCGCCAACGAGTCGACCACATCGATCGCCCAGCACCTGAGAACCGGACTGACGGCCAGCGATGGCTTCGCCGACATCGACGACGGAGACGCGGTCAAGGCGATCGCGACGGCGGCGAAGAAAATTGAAGCCGTATACAGCACCCCGTTCCTCGCGCATGCGTGCATGGAGCCCATGAACTGCACGGTCAGACTGTCGGCGGACAGGGCGGAAGCATGGGTGCCGAGTCAGAACGCCGAAGCGTCGATGGCTGCATTGTCCACGGCGTCCGGCGTGTCGCTGGACAAATGCGAGGTCTACAACCATGCGCTCGGCGGCGGCTTCGGGCGGCGCGGCGGTACGCAGGATTACGTGCGCTACGCCGTGGCAGTCGCGAAGGAGTTTCCTGGCGTCCCGGTGAAGGTGCTCTGGAGCCGCGAAGAAGACCAGGCACACGACTTCTACCGGCCGATCTCGCAATGCCTTCTCCAGGGCGGAATCGACGAAAGCGGCAATCTCACCGCGCTGCGCATGCGTGTGTCGGGCCAGTCCATCAACGCCTATCTTGCACCGAACAACATCAAGGATGGCAAGGACGTACGCCAGCTCCAGGGCCTTTGGAAGACGGGCACCGACGCGCAGATCGGGTACACCGTGCCTAACCTCCGCACGGAATACGCGATGCGCAACACGCACGTGCCGGTCGGGCCGTGGCGCGGCGTCAATACCAATCAGAACGCCGTCTACCTCGAGTGCTTCATCGACGAGCTGGCGAAAGCGGCAGGCAAGGATCCGCTCGAATTCCGGCGCGCGCTCATGAAGGGCCATCCGAAGCATCTTCGCGTAGTGAACGCGGCCGCGGAAAAAGCCGGCTGGGGTACGCCGCTGCCGCCCGGACGCCATCGCGGTATCGCACAGTTCATGGGCTATGGGAGCTATTCGGCCGCGGTCGCCGAAGTCTCGATGGAACAGGGCAAAGTGAAAGTGCATCGAATCGTGCTCGCGCTCAACTGCGGTCATGCCGTAAATCCCGACCAGATCGCGGCGCAGGTCGAAGGCTCGGTTGCATACGGCCTTACCGCGACCTTCTACGGGGAATTGAACGTCGACAAAGGCCGTATCGTCGAGACCAACTTCCATAACTACCGCATCCTGCATCTCGCCGAAATGCCGAAAGTGGAAACGGTGATCGTCCCCAGCTACGACTTCTGGGGCGGCGTGGGCGAACCGACGATCTGCGTCGTGGCGCCTTCGGTCATGAACGCGATTTACGCGGCGACCGGGAAACCGGTGCACAGCCTGCCGCTGAAGAACCTCAAGCTCGTCTGAGCCGCGCGCGGCACCTGACGCGCCGCATGTTCTGTCGTCCTTTCACACCCCGGAGTGATGCGCTCCGGGGTGTGAACGTTTCTACCCCCCAACAGGAGGATTCATGTTCGTTTCCGGCCGCCGTTTATTCCCCAAAGCGCTTTCGTCAGTCGTTCTGATCGCTGCCGCATTCGCAGGACCCCTCCATGCGCAGGGCACAGCGCCGCGCGAGATCGTCGTGCAGGCGTATCAGGACTTATTCGCGCAGAGCCAGAAAGAAAAGCGCGGGCTGATGTTCTACGTCAAAGGGCAGCAGATCGGCGGTGCGGTCACGCGCGTACTCGGCAACGATGCCGTCGAAGTGCGAAATCAGAGCTACGGCCGCGTCATTATCCGCATCGATCAGATCGATGCAGTCGCGATCAACTGACGAAGACCGCGTACGCGATCCACGCGAGTATTCCGGCGCTGATGCCGGTTGCCAGCAGGATGAGCGCCTTGACCGAGATGGATGCCTTTTCCCAGGTCCGCGATGCCGAGCGTATGGCGCGGCGCGCGTGCACTTCACTCCAGTCCAGCGCGCGCGCGGCAGCGCGGGATTCCTCCGCGATCAGACTGGCGCCGATCAACACGACGATCATGCCAGGGCCCGGCGCCGGCAGCAGGACGAGCCCGCAAAGCGCAATCAGCACACCGGCCGTGATCGTCAGTGGTCCTGAGAATCGGCTGCGCCGGGCCTGCTGGCGGCGCGCGTAACGCTGCTGGAAGCGGTTTCCCGGCCTGGCTGCAGCAAGGTCGCGCCACTGCCGCTTCAGCCGTCCGAACGCGCCCGATCGAGAGTACGCATGCGCAGTCATTGGTTTTTACCTGTCCCTTGGGGTGAGTAGACACATCCGTGATGGGCCCGAGTGCAAGACATGGACCTGAAATCGGAAGCTGCCGGCCGTGGGCTTTCGGCCGTCAGTAATCAGGCATTACGTCCTGATCGGCTTCCGCGCCACGTGCGTTTCGCCTCTCCCCACGCGCTCGTATTCGGAAATCACCTGGGCGCCAAGGAGCAGCGCGGTCGCGGCGATTTCCAGACTGAACAGCACGACGATCGAAGTGGTGAGCGAGCCGTAGACGACGCTCACCTGCGAGAGCGTCGCAAAGTACCAGACCAGCAGGTGGCGGGTGAGCTCCCAGAGCACCGCTGCAGTAACCGCGCCGATGAGCGCGTGCCGCAGCGACAGGCGCCCCACCGGCATCACGATATAGATCGAGGTGAGAACGAAGATCTCGCCCGCGACGCCCAGCACATAGAGCAGCACGCCCGAGAGGCCGCCCAGCGACCAGCTTTGGCCGAAGAGATCGATGCTTTCTTTGCCGACGGCCTGCAGCCCGGCGGACACGAGCGTGACAATCAGGAGCCCGACGCCGAGAAACAGGATGTAGCAATAGGGCAGCAGCGCGGAAACCAGAAAGTGGCGGTGGCGCACTGCGAAGCGGTGCAGGAAAATGACCGCCATCGCCTTTTCCAGCACCGTGAAGGCGAGCGAGCTGAAGAAGATCATCGTGCCGAGCAGTATCCAGCCCAGGACTTCGCGATTGTCGAGAAAGCTCGAAAGCTCGCGCACGATGGCCTTGGACTGGCCGGGCACGATCCATTCGAGATAGCGCCCGAGCGTGAAAAGCAGCTCGCCCTGCCCGATCACATGAGAAAGCGCGATCACGATCAGAATCAGGAGTGGAACGATCGAAAGCAGCGTGTAGTACGCGACCGCGCCGGCCAGCAGCAGCCCCTGATTGGTCTTGAACGCCTTCAACGTTTGCAGGACGAAAGCGCCCGGATGCTGGAACACGTATGACGCCGCATTGCCGATCATCATGACTCTTCTATCAGCTTCCAGATTTCAGCACTCAGATGTCTCTGAGTTCTGCCTTCTGACTTTTTCCGTCTGACTTCCTGGTCATTCGGACTTGATGCCCGCGGCCCTGATCAATTCAGCCCAGGTCTTCCCTTCGGCCTTGATGCGCGCGGCAAGCTCCTGCGGCGTGCTCGTCTCGGCATCGAGGCCCTGTCCCGCCATGATCTGCTGAACATCGGGCCGCTGCAGCGCTTTCACTGCTTCGTCGTGGATGCGTTTCACGACTGAGGCCGGCGTGCCTGCCGGCACCATGAGTGAATACCACGTCGTCACGTCGAAACCCGGAAAACCGGCTTCTTCCATCGTTGGCAAGTCGGGGGCGACTTTCGAGCGCTTGAGCCCCGTCGTCGCGAGCGCTTTCAGCCTGCCCGATTTGACGTGCGGCAGTGACGACGCAACGCTCCCAAATAGAACGTGCGCCTCGCCTCCGAGGATCGCCGCTGCCGCCGGGCCCCCGCCTTTATAGGGAATGTGCACCATCTGCACGCCCGCGCGCCGCTGAAAGAGCTCGCTCGCCAGGTGCAGGGGACTGCCCACGCCGGCGGATGCGAAGTTGAGCGATTTGGGCTTCTGTTTGAGCACCGCGACCAGGTCTTTCACGCTGTTCGCGGGCACACTCGGGTGGACCACCAGGATGTATTGCGCAGTGGCGAGCAGTGTCACCGGCTGAAAATCTTTTTCCATATTGAACGCCAGCTTGTAGAGGCTCGGGTTGACCGTGAGCACCGTGCTGAATCCCATGAAGACCGTGTAACCGTCGGGCGCGGCGCGGGCAACCGTTTCCGCGGCAATGTTGCCGCCGGCGCCGCCGCGATTGTCGACGACCCATTGCTGGCCCATCGCTTCGGTGAGCTTGGGCGTGAGTATGCGCGCGAGCGCGTCGGCGCCCCCGCCGGGTGCGAAAGGGACGAGGAGGCGCACGGGACGCAGAGGGTAATCACCCGGCACTGCGGCGAGCGCGCTGGCTGCACTTACGACGACCGCCGCGATTCCGGCGGCACACCGCCTGATGAAGCTCATGGTTTCCTCCTCGCGTTCTTTTTCGCGTTCAACCGGCTTTCGTGAGCCGCACGATATCACCTGCGTCATCGAGCGATTCGAGCCGCCGGAGAGTCGCGAGCAGACGCTCTGCACGTTCTTCCTCGAGCGCTTCTCGCGCAAGCCTGCAGAATTTACCTTCGACCTCCGCGTCCGACATCGGATTCTTCCAATGGCCTTTGTGGTATTCGACCACGGCCGTGTGGGTCTCGCCCGCAACCGTCACGACGTCCATTTTGCAGAACATCGCGTCGGGCATCCGGCGGTCGGCTTCCTCCGTGCCCTTGGCTTTCACGCGCTGCGTCAGCGCAAGCACTTTCGGGTCGCGCAGATAATGCTCACCGAAATGCCGCTGCTCCACCTCGCCGAACAGGAATGCGATGGCGACGGTATACGGCATGCTGTGGTCGGCCGACTCGCGAGTCTTCGGCTCCCATTTGTCGATGTCGCCCGCCATGAGGCGTATCGCCGTGGTCACCGTTTCGATGCGGATCTCGGCAATGGCATCGGGCGAGGACATCTTGTTCCTCAGCTGCAATGCAGCCTCAATGACGGTCTGCGAATACTGGCCGAGCGGAAAACGTTTGATGCTGCATTCCATGATCTTGTAAGAATGACCGGCTCGCCCAAGCGTGCGCAGCTCGAAGGGTTTGCGCGTGACGGCTTTGAAATAGCCGCCGACGCCTTCGAATATCGGCGCCGGGCCCGTCATGCCGCGGGCGGCAAGCATTGCAGCGAATACCGCGTTACGGCTCGCATTCGCGTACGCGCAGCCTTTCCACATCGAAACGTGCCCGATTCGGGTCTGGTACAGCGCGACATTCGGTGCGATCGCCAGGTTGAACGCCTGCGCGATCTCCGGGGGCGCGAGCCCGAGCAGGCGCGCGGCCGCGGCCGTGCTCGCCATGCCGCCGACGGTCACATGATCGAAGCCGAGCGGCTTCAGATCGGCTTCGTCGCAGATCCTGCAGAAGACCTCGTACGCAAGGACCGTCGCCGTGATCGCCTCCCGGCCGCTGCGGCGCCTCAGTTCCGCTGCCGAAAGCACGGCCGCGATGCTGTCGCTGGGATGGCCGGATTCGCCGGTGCTCGTATAACCGTCGTTGAAATCGAGGAAGCGGATCATGACGCCGTTCGCGAACGTCGCCAGATCGGGGCTGGTGCGCTCTCCGCTGCCGATGACGGTCACCGGTTCGCTGCTTCTGACGGTCGCTGCAATATCCCGGGCTATCCGCGCCGGCTCGCTCCAGTAACCTCCGAGCGCGCAGCCGACCGTGTCGATGATGAGGCGCTTTGCCTGGCCGACGACTTCACCCGGCAGGTCTTCGTACCGCAGGTCGGCGCAATATGTGCTTAATTGCTCAACGAGGGTCGTCATGGAATCGGTATAGTCGCAACAGGACTCTTATGTTACGCCACCGATTTCGACATTTCGCTGCAGCTTCCGCAGGCGCTATGTAAAATCACTTTCGAAGATGCATTGCTTATGAAGCAACACTCCGCATGCCGCAGCCGGACGCGCCCGATCAAGTAAGGCGCGCTGCGCCGCCCTCTTCGCCTCCGCGCAGTTCCAGGCTCCTCTATTCGGTACTGATCGTCCTCGGCAGCCTCGTGCTGGGTTACGCGATTTACGCCGAAATCCAGGCGTCGCGGCTGCAGGCGCGTTACTTCTCGGGCATCGCCCACCACATGCAGTTCAAGGTGGGGCCCGGTCCCAGCTCCTCGATCCGCTTCCCTCATGGCGGACCCTACGATCAGCGGCTCGGCTACAGCGAGCTGCCGCTTTACCTCAAGCGCTTGCAGGCGAAAGGTTTCGAGATCGACGCGCAGGCGCGCGTGACCTTCCAGCTCGGCAATCTCATCCAGGCGGGCTACGCGCCGCCCTACGCCGAAAAGACGCAGGCCGGCCTGCACATCGTCGATTGCCGCAGGGAGCCGCTCTTCAACTTTACCTATCCGGAGCGCGCTTACAAGGATTTCGACTCGATCCCGCCGACCGTCGTCCAGTCGCTCCTCTTCATCGAGAACCGCGAGCTGCTCGACGCGAAGCACCCTACGCGCAACCCCGCCGTCGAATGGTCGCGGCTTGGCCGCGCGGTGATGTCGCAATTCCTGAAATTCGTAGATCGCGACTACGATGCACCCGGGGGCAGCACGCTCGCGACCCAGATCGAGAAATACCGGCACTCGGCTTCGGGCATCACGAATTCGGCGTTCGACAAGCTGCGCCAGATGTATTCCGCGACGCTGCGCGCCTATTCGAACGGCCCGGATACCTCGGACGCGCGTCGCCGCATCGTTCTGGAATACCTCAATACCGTTCCCTTCGCTGCCGCGGCCGAGTACGGAGAAGTGACCGGTCTGGGCGACGGCCTGTGGGCGTGGTTCGGCGCGGATTTCCGTGCGGTCAACGAGGCACTGGCGAAGCCTCCCGCAAATAGCGGCCGGGCACTCCAGGAGCAGGCGCGCGCCTTCCGCCAGGTCTTGAGTCTGCTGCTCGCGCAGCGCCGTCCGACCTACTTCCTCGGGCCCGGGCGTGAGGCGCTCGCTTCACTCACCGACAGCTACCTGCGCCTGACTGCCGCGGCCGGCGTCATTACGCCTGAATTGCGCGACGCCGCGCTCGAGACGAAGCTCGCTTTTCGCGATGACGGCGTCGGCGCGCCGCGCGCGTACATGCGATCGTTGAAAGCGGCCTATACCGTGCGCAACAGGCTCGTCTCCACGCTCGAGACGCCGCGTCTTTACGACGTCGATCGCCTCGATCTCAAAGTGAGCAGCACGCTCGACGCCGAGATGCAGGACGCAGTGACGAACATGCTGAAGCGCCTGCAGGACCGGTCGTACGTCAAAGCGTCGAATCTCGCGGAGACACGGCTTCTCGGTTCGGCCGATCCCGGCGCGGTGCTCTACACCTTTACCCTCTACGAGCGCGGGAAGGACGCGAACTACGTACGCGTGCAGACAGACAACTCGTCACAGCCTTTCGATACCAACGAAGGCGCGAAGCTCGAGCTCGGATCGACGGCGAAGCTGCGCACGCTTGCGACGTATCTCGAAATCATTGCGACGCTGCACGAGCAGTATTCAGGCATGAGCGCGAAAGAGCTGCGCGAAACTCAGGTCGACCCGCGCGATCGCCTGACGCGCTGGGTGATCGACTACCTGCTCGCAAACCGCGAGCGCAGTCTCGCGCCGCTGCTCGACGCTGCATTGGAGCGGCGCTATTCGTCGAGCCCGGGGGAATCGTTTTTTACGGGTGCAGGCGTGCACACGTTCTCCAACTTCAAGCGCGAGGACGACGGCAAGAACCCGTCGGTGCGCGAAGCGCTGCGCGAATCGATCAACCTCGCGTACATCCGCATCATGCGCGACGTCGTCTACCACTTCATTTACCGCGCCCCGGACGTCACCGGACGGGTTCTGCAGGATCGCAGTCATCCCGATCGCAGCGTGTACCTCTCGCGGTTCGCCGATCACGAAGGACGCGTCTTCACGCGTCACTTCTACCGGAAATACCAGGGCCTCAAAGGGAACGAAGTGCTGCAGGAGCTGCTCGACGGATTGCGTCCTGCTCCGCACCGCTACGCCGTCATCTATCGTTCGGTGGTGCCGGAGCAACCGCTTTCGGCTTTCATCAAGTTCATGCGAGCTCAGTTTCCCGGGTCGGTCTTGAGCGACGGCGATCTCGCGGGGATGTACGAGAAATACGGCATCGACAAGTTCAGCCTGCAGGACCGCGGATACCTCGCGCGCATCCATCCGCTCGAACTGTGGCTCGTGGGCTACCTTCGCCAGCACCCGGATGCGAAGTTCGATCAGGTGGTCGAAGCGAGCAAGGCCGAGCGGCAGGCGGTGTATCAGTGGCTTTTCAGAAGCAAGGCGCGCGCGGCGCAGGATAACCGCATCAAGACGTTGCTGGAGATGCAGGCTTTCACCGAGATCCACAAGCATTGGAAGCGGCTCGGCTACCCGTTCGGATCGCTCGTGCCGTCGTATGCGACGGCGATCGGGGTCTCGGGCGATCGCCCCTCAGCGCTCGCCGAGTTGATGGGCATCATCGTGAATGGCGGTCTGCGGCTTCCGACCTCGCGCGTCGAAGAGCTGCATTTCGCGGCCGCGACGCCGTACGAAACCGTGGTGCGCCGAGCGGAGCAGCAGCCCGAGCGCGTGATGAAGCCCGAGGTCGCCGCGGCGCTCAAGAAAGCAGTGACCGACGTCGTCGAGGCCGGGACGGCGCGCCGCCTCAAGGGTGCATTCAAGCTCGATGGCAAGATCGAGCTGACCGTGGGCGGTAAGACCGGGACCGGCGACAACCGCATCGAGGTGTTTGGCGCGGGAGGCCACCTCATCAAATCGAAGGCGGTGAGCCGCACCGCGACTTTCGTGTTCTTCATCGGCGAGCGCTGGTTCGGCGTCATCACCGCATATGTGCCGGGCTCGACCGCGCAGAACTACAACTTCACGAGCGCGCTGCCGGTGCAGATCCTGAAAAACCTCGCCCCCGAGTTGAATCCTTATATCGATCCGATGAATGCGAAAGCGTGTGCCGGCGCCGCGGCACCGCGAGTGACCGAAGCACGCGGACAACCGGTCCTGCCGCGCGCGCCGAATTGAAGTTGTTGGACGGTGCGCCATTGGCACACCCTACGAGATTTGAAATTGTGCCGCACGTAGGGTGCGCTGGTGGCGCACCGTCTGCGGTATTCCATCAGGGTGCCGCTAAGAAATCCCGAACATCCTTCTCTTCGCGCAGACGCCACGCCCGCGCGATCAGCTGCTTCATTTCAGCTTCCGTCGCGGCGCCCGCGTAGGTGCCGAGCCGCAGCGCCTTGTCTTCCAGCTCCGCGCGCGTGAGCACGTTGTCCGGATCGCCTTTGGTCGAGCTGATGCGCTTCTCGATCTCGCGACCGTCACGCGTCCTCACCGTGACTCGGCCCATCCAGCGCCGCGGATACGCGCGATCGATCTCGGGATCGAGCACCATTTTCACCTTGTCGTGAAGCGCACGTACTCGCGGGTCGCGCAGTGCGGCTTCGGTGAAATCGGCGAGGCTGGCACGGTTATGCAGTGCGACCAGCGCCAGCACGAAACCCATCGAGAACTTCGACTGATGTATCGATTGCGGATCGGTGACCGGTCCCAGCACGTCGAGCGCGCCCTGGTGCACGTGCGCCGTGACCTGTGCGATATCGTCCGCGCTCAATCTGTTTTCGGTCACGAGCGCGAGCAGCGCGTCGGCCGCGGGATGCGTGTGCCGGCAGGAGGCGTGAAACTTGAACGACGTCTCGGCGAGCGCCCACCGCGTGCCGAGTCCGTCGGTGAGCCAGCGCGGGTCGGCATCGCTCGACATGCCCGCCGCCATGCCTTGCGCACCTTCGAGGATCTGGCGTGCACCGGTGAAACCGTCGCGCGCGATATAGGCGGCCATCAAACCGTCGGCCGCGGCCTTCGCGGTATGCAACTGCTTCGAATCCGCGGCGTCGCGCAGAAATTCCCACAGCCCGGCCGCCATCGTTCCGGCAGAGCCGAGGCAATGCTGGGTTTTTTGCGCATCCAGACCGAGTGCGTGTGCGACACCCGCCGCAGCAGCGAGCTTGCCCGCGGTACCCGTCGTGTGAAAAATCTTGTAGTGCGAGCGGCCGAGGAATTCTCCTACGCGCACGCCGCATTCGTACCCGGCGACGGCGGCTGTTATAAACGCTTTTCCTGAAAGCCCCGCGTGTTGGGCCGCGGCGAGTACTGCGGGAAATACGACCGTGCCCGGATGCAGCACGCTGCTGTTGTGCAGATCGTCCTGCTCGACGAAATGAGAGGCGCCCCCATTCACGAGCGCTGCGAAAAACGGGGAGCTCTGCCGGCGCGTGGTCAGCATTTCGCTCGGGCCATGTGATGGACCCATGAGTGTCGCGAAATGTTCGAGCGCCGCGATGGGACGCGCCCCTCTGCCCGCAAGCGCGGAAGAGAGCCAATCGAGGAACAGCTCTTCGGCGCGAGCGACAACGGCTTCGGGCAGCGCTTCGTAACGGATCGAGGCCAGAAATTCGCAGAGTACGCGCGTAGGCTCTTCGACGATTTCAGGCGCTTTGGCTTTTGCAGGCATGGGCATGACGAGACTCCTCGGGAGCGTTTATTTTCTCACGCGATGCGCAGCGGTGCGCATGCGGTGCGCAATTTGCGCACCCTACGGGATAACGCGGATAACGTGTGTCTTGCGCGCACTACGCTACACTCGATCATGAAAGAGGACTTGCTGTCCGCCATGCGTCTGTTGCCGCTGCGTAGTCTGATTCTGCTCGCGCTTCTCGGCGCGCCGCTCGCGATACTGCTCGTCGCGGTGCCGCCTATCGCGCAGGATCCCGCGTATCACCAGCTCGCGGACAATCGCGCGTTTTTCTCAATCCCGAACTTCTTCAACGTTGCATCGAACATCGCGTTTTTGCTGGTGGGCTCGATCGGGCTCGCGTCGTGTGTCCGGCCGCTGCCGCAACGCAGATCGCGCGTGTCACCTGCGTGGACTGTCTTTTTCGCAGGCACGGTGCTGGTCGCTTTCGGCTCGGCCTATTACCACTGGCGGCCCGACGATGCAGCGCTTCTCTGGGACCGTCTGCCGATGACGATTGCCTTCATGGGTCTGTTCGTGGCGCTGCTGAGCGAGCATATCGACGAGAGGCTGGACAGGAAGCTTCTGGTCCCCGCAATCATTGTCGGAATCGCAAGCCTCGCCTGGTGGCGCTATGCACACGATCTGAGGCTGTACGCGTGGGTGCAGTTCGCTCCGCTGATCGCGATCGTATTTCTGTTCTTCGCCTACTCCGCGCGTTACACCCACCGCAGCTACCTGCTGTACGGCCTTGCGTTTTACGTTCTTGCTAAAGTCGCGGAACATCTCGACGGGCAGATCTTCGGGTGGTCGTCGGGCATCGTCAGCGGACACACGTTGAAGCATGTCCTTGCTGCCGGCGCACCGCTTTGCCTATACCTCATGCTCGAGCGGAGGAGCCGGATCGTTTCGACCGCAGCCGGCGCGCAGGTGAACAACGGACCGACGCGAAGGCGACGCTCCAAAATCTGAGCTGTACTAACCTGTGCTCTGCATCGCCGCGGCAATACCGGTGATGCTGAGCAGCATCGCTTCCTGCCAGGCTGCAGCGTTCCGACTGCCTTCTGCAGTTTCGCGCTCGATCAGATCGAGCAGTGCCACCTGCAGCTTGCTCAATGGCGCCGCAGCCGGATTGCGCAGCTCGACCGTGCGGCGCACGGCTGGCGCGTGGTCGAGCAGCTCCTTGTTTCCGGTGATCCGCAATATCCACGCGCGCGCAAGCGCGTGCTCCTGCTCCAGCCGTGCGCGCATGCGCGCGCCAAGCTCGACCGGCCGCACGCGCTGCACATACCACGCTGCGGTCGGCAGGTGCGCTCTCAAAAGCTCGAGCTGCGCGTTGTTGACGACCATGCGGAAAAAAAGCCAATCCCGATACATCTCAGCGAGCAGCACCACGTTCTCCGGCGCCTGGTCTGCGAAACTTTTCAGCGCCGTGCCGAGCCCGTACCATCCCGGCACCACGTAACGATTCTGGATCCATGCGAAAACCCACGGGATCGCGCGCAGCGACTCGAGCCCTGAAAGTTGACGCGACCGGGACGCAGGACGCGATGCGATGGGCAACCGGCTGATGTACTGGATCGGTGTCGCCTGTCTGTAGAAATCCCAGAACTCGGGATCTTCGTGAACGAGCTCGCGATAGACACCGAGTGAGCGCTCGGCCATTTTCCGCATCGCCGAGCGCCACGCCGGTTCCACCCGCGCGGCGCCGGTGCGCTCGCTCGCCGCAAGGAGCGAGGCGCTCACGATCTGCTCCATGTGCCGGTGACCCAGCGGCGGCATGCTGTAGCGGAAGGAAATTACTTCGCCCTGTTCCGTAAAACGGATACGCCCTTTGAACGCGCCGGGCGGCTGCGAAAGAATCGCGCGACTGGCACGGCCGCCCCCGCGGCCCACCGTACCGCCGCGGCCATGGAAGAAGCGCACCTCAACGCCCGCCTCGTCGCACGCTTGCGCAAGCCGTGACTGTGCGTCGTAGAGCGTCCAGTTGGCCGCGAGAAATCCGCCGTCTTTACTGCTGTCGGAATAACCCAGCATGATTTCCTGGAACATCCCGCGCGATTGAAGATGCGCGCGATACGTCGGGTCTGCGAGCAGCCGCCGCATGAGCGCATCGCAATGCTTCAAGTCGTCTATCGTTTCGAAAAGCGGCACGATGTCGAGGTCGCTGTCGAGACCGTGGCCGGTCGCTTCGGCGCGCCATCTGATGAGCCCCACCTCCTTTGCCAGCAGCAGGACTTCGAGCATGTCGCTGATGCCGTGCGTCATGCTGATGATGTAGGACGTCACGGATGCCGGTGAAAGCGAGCGCTGCGCCTGCCGCACCACTTCGAAGACATCCAGTGTCTGGCACGCATGGGCGGATGCGTTGCGGTCATGCGCGAGCAGCGGCCGCGGATTGGTGAGCTCGCGGTTGAGGAGCTCGACTTTCTCCTTTTCACTGAGCGCGCCATACCTCTTTTCCTGCGGCAGGATGCGTGCAGCTTCGAGCATGTCCTCCACCGCCTGGCCGTGCTCGTCGCTGTGCTGCCGGATATCGAGCGGCGCAAGATGAAAACCGAAAGCGGTCACCTGCGCCATCAGATCAGCCAGGGCGCCTTCGTCGGCAAGCGCCTCGCCGCGATTCGCCCGCAGGCTCTCTTCGATCAGACGGAGATCCTGCAGGAATTCATCAGCGCTCGCGTAGGCGAAGGTTTGCCGGCGTGGCAGAGCCGACGCACGCCGAAAATCCCCCATCGCGTCGAGCTCCTCGAGGTTCGCCTTTAGGCGCGTACTCGCGTACACGAGCTTGAGCGCGTACGGCTCGAGCCGGTAACGCTCGAGGGCGACGCGCGGCAATGCGTGTGCGTTGCGGTCCGCGTCAAGAGCGCGCGAGAGCGCGTCCGAAGCCGATACGAGGCGCGTGCTCTGCGTGAGCTCACGGCGCAGCGCATCCACGCGCCTCACGTAATGTTCCAGCGCGAGCCGCTTGTGCTTGATCAGCGCTTCCCAGGTAATGCCGGCGCTGACATTCGGATTGCCGTCGCGATCTCCGCCCACCCACGAGCAGTACCGTATCAGCGGACCGATCGTGAAGCGGTGTCCGGGATAGTGTTCCGCGAGCGCCCTGCGCAAATCGCGATGCAGCCACGCCACGATGTCGAGGAGCGAGCGCTCGTAGAAGTACAGGGTATTCACGACTTCATCGAGAACCGTGATCGGTGTCGCGCGCAATTCATCGGTCTGCCACAAAGCCGTCAATACGCGGGCGACATCGCCTTCGCTCTGTTGCCGGCTGTCGAGCGGTCCGTCGAGGCTCGGCGCGTCTTCGGGGAGGCTCCGCCGCACCAATGCGTGCGCGATTGCCTGCAGCTTGTCGAGCACCGAGCGGCGGCGTGCTTCGGTCGGATGGGCCGTCAGCGTGGGACTGACTTCCACCGCATCGATGAGGCGCTGCATGTCGGCGGCAGAGGTGCCGGCTTCGCGCAGTGAACGCACCGCTTCCGCGATCGACTCGGCGCGCGCCGATCCTTGCGATTGCGCATGGCGTTTGCGATTGACGCGGACGATCTCCTTCTGCTCGGCGGCATTGATGAGCTGAAAAAGAAGCGTATACGCACGTAACAGGCGCTGGACGAAAACGGGGTCTCTCAACTCCGGCATGCGATCCGCCAAGGCCGTCGGG
>DATLEF010000136.1:0-5244 GCA_035525455.1 Burkholderiales bacterium | reverse complement strand
TCATCGGCAGGAACTGCGTCATCGGCGCGAACACGCTGGTCCCGGAAGGAAAAGAAATTCCCGACGGCTCGCTCGTGGTGGGCTCGCCCGGGAAAGTCGTGCGCCAGCTGACCGAAGACGAGATCCGCCTCTACAACGGGTACGCGGCGTATTACATCAACGAGTGGCGGCGTTACAAGGTCGAGCTCAAACCGGACCTGTCGTAGTGCCAGATCCGTAGGGTGCGCTGGTAGCGCACCGCGACCGTATCGCCTATCGCTCTTCCCAGGCCTTCGCGCGCTCGACTGCACGCCGCCATCCCCGGATGAGCGATTGCGCTTTGTCCCGGCTCATCGCCGGCTCGAACACGCGCTCCGCCTGCCACTGCCCGTCGATCTCGGCCGCGCTTTTCCAGTAGCCGACAGCAAGTCCCGCGAGGTAGGCCGCGCCAAGCGCCGTCGTTTCGTGCATCCGTGGCCGCACGACGGGCACGCCCAGTAGATCGGCCTGGAACTGCATGAGCAGATCGTTCCGGGTAGCACCCCCGTCGACCCGCAGCTCCGCCAGCGTGATATTCGAATCGCTTTCCATCGCGTGCAGCACGTCGGCGGTCTGATAGGCGATGCTCTCGAGCGTCGCACGCGCGATATGCCCTGCGCTTACGCCCCGGGTGAGTCCCATGATCGCGCCGCGCGCATCGGGATCCCAGTGCGGGCTGCCGAGCCCAACGAACGCGGGTACCAGGTAGACGCCGCCGTTATCGGAAACGGATGCCGCCAGCCCTTCGACATCCGCGGATGCTTTGATGATCCCGAGACCATCGCGCAGCCACTGCACAGCGGCGCCAGCCACGAAGACGCTCCCCTCGAGCGCATATTGAGGCCGCCCGGAATCCGGACATGCCGCAGTCGTCACCAGCCGGTTGCGCGAATGGATGGGCGCAGAACCCGTGTGCATCAGCATGAAGCAGCCGGTGCCGTAGGTGTTTTTCACCATGCCCGGCGCGGTGCAGCGCTGCCCGAACAACGCGGCCTGCTGATCTCCTGCGATGCCTGCGATCGGAATACGGGTGGAAAAAATGTTGCCCGCAGTTTTCGCGATGACCTCGCTGGAATCGTGCACTTGCGGCAGGAGCACGCGCGGCACATCGAATAATGCAAGCAGCTCGTCGTCCCAGGTGCCGTCCGAGATGTCGAACAGAAGCGTGCGCGACGCGTTCGTGACGTCGGTCGCGTGAACGGCACCACTCGTGAGCTTCCACACGAGCCACGAGTCGACGGTGCCGAATGCGAGCTGTCCGGTAGCAGCCCGCTCGCGCGCGCCCGCAACGTTCTCCAATATCCACTTCACCTTGGTGCCGCTGAAATACGGATCGAGCACGAGGCCTGTCTTCTGCGCGATGAACGCCTCGTGCCCGCCAGCGCGTATCGCATCGCACAGCGTCGCGGTGCGCCTGTCCTGCCAGACGATGGCGTTGTAGATCGGGTGCCCTGTCTGCCGGTCCCAGATGAGCGTCGTCTCGCGTTGGTTCGTGATTCCGATCGCGGCGATGTCGCGTGCCTGGAGGCCCGCGAGCGCCAGCGCTTCGGTCGCGACCGCGAGCTGTGTCGCCCAGATCTCGTTCGGATCGTGCTCGACCCAGCCCGGATGGGGAAAGATCTGGCGGAACTCCTTCTGCGCGATGCCATGTACGGCTGCGTGCTCGTCGAACACGATCGCGCGCGAGCTCGTGGTACCTTGGTCGAGCGCCAAAATGAAGCTCATTTCGGACCTGGCTGCGCTCGACAAAAGCGCATTACGAACAGAGGGAAACCTAGGTTTCCCTCCGTAACCTCCCATCCTTTGGCTGCCATGCGGCAGCCGCTTCGGCCGGTGATCGAACAGAGGGAAACCAAGGTTTCCCTCCGTAACCTCCTTTCCTTCGCCTCGCTAGCGCTCCCTCTGTTGTCTTTGGTCATTTAAGTAACAGGCTGATTCCGCTCAGCATGAGCAATGCCGCGAGTATGCGCGAAAACGTGTCGGGGCTGATGCGGTTGCCGAGCCTCTCACCGACCCACGTGCCTACCCATGTGATCGGCAGCAGCGCTGCCACGAGCAGCAGCACATCGCGCGTGTAGTAGCCAGCCATGCCGTAACCGCTGATGCGCGCGATCATTTCGATGAACCACAGCATCGCTATCGTCGCGCGAAATTCCATCTTGGCCAGTCCACGCGCGTGCATGTAAATCACGACGAGCGTGCCCCCGCCTCCGCCGAAGAACGTGTCGATGAAGCTTCCGCCGAACCCGAGCGGCCACGCCCAGCGCTCGGAGCAGCGGAATTGCGGCAGGCCGAGCGCGTGCACCGCGAACATGTACGTCGAATAGAGCACTAGAAAACTTCCCAGCATGACGAGCAGGAGGTGATTTTCGAGCGATCGAAAAAGGACAAGACCGGCGACGACTCCGAGCACCGTCGGCGCCACAAGCACTTTGAGCTCGCGCCAGATGACGCTGCGGCGATCGCGTATCGTCAGAAAAATGAACAGCACAAAAACAAGCAGGCCGGTCGTCGGAATGACGACATGCACCGGCAGCACCAGCGCGAGCATGGGTGCAGTGATGAGCCCGGCGCCGAAGCCCGACATTCCCCGCACCACGTACGCACTGAAAACGGCAAAGCCGATCCAGAGCATGTGCAGCACGCTCAGCTGGTCGAAGAAACTCACTTGATGTCCAAGTAGCGGCGGGAGCCGCCTAAGGGGTGACTTATCATCGTAGTTCTTTTTATGTCCATGTAGCGGCGGCAGCCGCCTAAGCGGTGACTCATCATCGTAGTTCTTATACCGGCGCTAGTCGCCTAAGCGGTGACTCATCATCGTAGTTCTTATACCGGCGGTAGCCGCCTAAGCGGTGACCTACCATCGTAGTTCTTTCTGAGCACGTTGCCATGTCACAGGTGCACCTTTAGAATTTCAGGCCATGGGCGTCACCATACCTCTGCTGACCGAACGCGCTTACGAGCGCCTGCGGCGCGACATCATCAGCTGTGCGATCGCTCCGGGAAGCGAAATCTCCGAAGCGCAGCTTGCGAGCCAGTACAAGCTCGGCAAAGCCGCGGTGCGCGTTGCGCTGACCAAGCTTGGTCACGACGGGCTCGTGCGCGCGATTCCCCGCCGCGGCTATATGGTGATGCCGGTCACGCTGCAGGATATACATGACGTCTTCGAGCTGCGCCTCATGCTCGAGCCCGCGGCCGCGCGCATGGCTGCAGGGAAAGTAAGCACACAGCAGCTCAAGCTCTACGACGAGGTCTGCCGGACGGGGTATCAGCCGGGCGACGCGAAAAGCACGGGCCGCTTTCTGGAAGCGAACAAGGCATTTCACGTGACGATTGCGCAGGCCACCGGCAACGCGCGACTCGCCGATGCGATCGAGCTGCTCCTTGACGAAATGACCCGGCTGCTGCATCTCGGACTGGGGGTCCGCAAAGGCGCACTGATCGCGAACTACGAACACAAAGGTCTGGTGAAGGCGCTTGCGCGAGGAGACGGCGAAACTGCGGAACGCATTTGCCGCGAACAGATCGAAGCGTCCCGCAACATGGTGCTGTCGGCTGTGCTCACCAGCCGCTCGGTCATGAATCTCGCGATCACGGCCGACGGCGCATAATCCTCTCGCGGCCGGCTCGCGTCGGGCCGCAACATACACTGGAATCGGAGAAGAGCATGAAAGCAGTCGTACTGCGTGAGCATGGCAGCCTCGACAAACTGCAATACGTGACCGATTTTCAGGACCCGGTTGCGATCGAAGGTCATGTCGTCATACGCGTGCGCGCGACTTCGTTCAACTATCACGATGTTTTCACGGTGCGCGGCATGCCGGGCGTCAAGGTGCCGATGCCGATGATCATCGGTCTCGACCTCGCCGGCGAAATTCTCGAAGTCGGCCCGGGCGTGGCCGGCTGGGCGCCGGGTGATCGCGTGTTGGTGAATCCGCTCAATCGCAGCAAAGGATTGATGGGCGAGATGATGCACGGCGGGCTTGCCGAAAAGTGCCTGGTCGCGGAGCACCAGTTGCTGCACATGCCCGCGAACGTCTCCTTCGAGGAAGCCGCGTCGCTGCCGGTCGCGTACGGCACGGCGCATCGCATGATCGTCACGCACGACACCATCAAGCAGGGGGATAAAGTGATCGTGCTCGGCGCGAGTGGAGGTGTCGGAACCGGCTGCGTGCTGCTCGCGAAAATGCGCGGCGCCGAGGTGATCGCGTGCGCTTCGAGCGACGACAAGATCCAGCGCCTCAAAGACCTGGGCGCCGACCACGTCATCAACTACAAGGCGGTCGATTTCTCGAAGTGGGCGATCGAGAAGTTCGGCAAGCCGCAGCGCCGCAGCTACGAAGGCGGCGTGGACGTCGTCGTCAATTTCACCGGCGGAGACACGTGGGCGCCGACGCTGCGCTGTGTCAAACGCGGCGGCAAAATCCTCGTTTGCGGCGCGACCGCCGGTTACGATCCGAAAGAGGATCTGCGCTATATATGGAGCTTCGAGCTGAACGTGATCGGCTCCAACAGCTTCTATGACGAAAACCTCAAAGCGCTCATGGATCTCATCCAGGAAGGCGCGATGAAACCGGTGATCGACGAAGTGCTGCCGCTCGAGCGCGCGGTAGAAGGGCTCGAGCTCATAGAAAACCGCAAGGTTTTCGGCAAAGTGGTGGTGACGCCGTGACCGGCATCCGGTAGCCGCGATGCCGGACATGTCGCACGCCCCCACGCTCGAGGAACTGTCCGAGGATGCGCGCGCCTATCTGCACGTGGGGGACATCGAAGCGGCGGTCGCGGTGCTGCTGGAGGGACTACGGTCGGACCAATCAGACGAGACCCGGGCCGGGGCGACGAAGGCTGTGAACAATCTGTGTCTTTCGCTGTGGACCGCAGGCGATTTGGGTGGCGGCGCTCGGGCGGCGCGCGCCGTCCTGAGTGAGATCGTGCCGAGCGAGGATACGCCGGCCGAATCCCGGTTTCTCGACGGCTATGTAGCAGCCCTGGCCGAGACGGGCACGACACCGCTCGCACCTCGCAGGGTCGCGAGACATCGCCACTTGTTACGCCTCTTCGAGGGCGTGGTGAACGGGCTCGAGGGCGACATCGCCGAGTGCGGCTGCGCGAGGGGACTTTCCAGCTTTCAGCTCTGCGCCGCGTTCCGCACGGCTCATCCGCAATGGCAGGGTGAAACCTTTCACGTGTTCGATTCGTTCCAGGGCTTGAGCGCGCCCGGGGATG
>DATLEF010000119.1:0-4919 GCA_035525455.1 Burkholderiales bacterium | reverse complement strand
CTCTCGACCGCAATCTGCGCCTGCGTGTATGCGCGATCGAGCGCGGCGCCGCCGAGAATGCCGTCTTCGACTTCCTGCATTGCGGTCAGTATCACGCGGCGGTAATTGGCCACAGTCGCATCGTAGCCGGCCTTTGCGAAGTCGACGTTGGCGCGCAGACGTCCCGCGTTGAACAAAGGCTGCAGCGCCGAAACGCCCAGCGACCAGATCGTGCTGGGCGTGTCGAACAAAGTCGAAAGCGACGTGCTCTGGTAACCGAACGACGGGCCGATGACGATGCTCGGGTAGAACGCGGCCTTCGCGATGCCAATCTGCGCATTGGCCGCGGCCATCGCGCGTTCGGCGGACGCAACGTCCGGACGGCGCTCGAGGATATCGGACGGCACACCGATCGGAATCGCAGGCGGCACGACGCGCGTCACGGCGGGCTTCAGGCCAAAGCTCGGCGCCGGCGTGCCCGTGAGCGTTGCGATGGCGTTCTCGAATTGCGCACGCTGCCTGCGCAGCAGGTCGACTTGCGTCAGCGTGTTGTCGATCAGCGCCTGCTGTTGCGCGACGTCGAGTCCCGATGCGGCGCCGAGATCGCGGCGCGAAGTCACGAAGCCCAGCGAACGCTTCTGGAGCTCGATCGATCGCGCGAGCACGTCGATCTCGAGGTCCACCTGGCGCAGGTTGAAATACGCAGTCGCGAGATCGGTGGTGAGGAGGAGGCGCGTATTCTCGAGGTCGATCGCGGACTGCTCGGCGCTCGCACGCGTCGCGTCGACCGTGCCCTGAATGCGGCCGTAGATATCGGGCTCGTAATTCACGCCGAGCGACAGCACGAAATCGTCCTGGATCGTCGAGAAGTTGGGCGAGCGGTAATTGGTAAGCGGCCGGTTCGCGGAGATCCTTAGACTCTGCGCACGCGCCGCAAGGCTCACTTGCGGAAACAGGCCTGCCGATGCCGCAGTGACGGACGCTTTGGCCTGCAGGAGCCGCGCATTCGCGAGCGCGAGCGTCGGACTGTCGGCGAGCGCTTTCGCGATAAGACTTTCGAGCTCGGCATCTCCGAAGCGCACCCACCACGTGCCTTTGGGCAGAGCGTCTTTAGGCGTGCTTTCGCGCCACGGCGCTTCGACTTTCCACGACACCGGCAGGTCGACCGGCGGTTTCTTGTACGCCGGCCACAACGAGCAGCCGCCCAGCAAGGACAAGCCGGCGGCGATCAAAAGTGCCCGCGCGCTTTTCACTTCGCTGCCTTCTCCGCCTTGTTCGCTTTGTCTGCTTTGGCGCCTTTTGCGGGTTGCGCCGGCGCAATGGCGACCTGATCGCCGTCGGTCAGCGAGTCCTGGGGATTGAGGACGATCTCGTCGGCGGTCGTCACGCCTTCGAGCACTTCTACCCGCTCGCCGTAGTTGCGGCCGAGCTTGATGGTGCGAAGCCGTATGCGCTTCTCCGCGTCCACGACTGCGACGCGCATGCCTTCGCCGCGGATCATGAGCGCGTTCGTCGGCACCGTCAGCGTCTGGCTCACCTGCAACGGCAGCTGAACCTGCACGTACGCGCCTGGCATCAGCGCATCGTTCTTGTTCGCAAGCGTCACTTCGACCTGCATCGTGCGGCTCGCCGTGTCGATCGCCGCAGCGGTGCGCGCGACTTCGCCTTCGAAATTCTGGCCGAGCAGCTCGGACTGCGTGACCGTCACTTTCTGGCCCGGCTTCACCTGCTGCGCGTAGGTCTGCGGGACGTTCACGTACACGCGCAGCGGATCGGTTTGCGACAGCACGAACATCGTGCGCCCGGCTCCTCCGCCCGCGTCGATGAGATCGCCGACGTCGACGTTACGCTTCGTGATGACGCCCGCGAACGGGGCGACGACGCGCTTGAAACCCTGGAGCTGGCGCAGACGCTCGACGTTCGCGTCCGCCGCTGCGAGGTTCGCGCGCGCCTGCGCCGAAGCGCTGCGGCGCTCTTCGAGCTCCTGCTGCGAGACGGCGTCTTTCTTGCGCAGCGCCTCCCAGCGCTCCATCGTGCTGTTGGCGAGATTCAGGCTCGCCGCAGCCTGATCGCGTGCGGCGACGGCTTGCGAGAGCTGCTGATCGATCTCGGGCGAATCGATTTCCGCGAGCAGCTCGCCTTTGGCGACGCGGCTGCCGATGTCCTTGTGCCACCGGCGCAGATAGCCGCTCGCGCGCGCCGCGATCGGCGACTGCACGTAACCTTGCAGCGTGCCCGGCAGCGCGAGCGTCTGGCCCGCCGCTCCAGTCTTCGGAAACGCGGTCTTCACGTACATCCGCGACTGCTCGGTCATGTCCGCTTCGAGCGCCTTGTTGTTCGAGATGCGGCTCATCACCGTGCGGCCTGCGCCAAGGACGAGCAGCACGAGCACGACGGTCGTCACGATCTTCGCGTTACGCACGACGCGGCGGCGCTTCAGCGTCTGCGCCGAATCTTCGAGTGTGTCCAGGTTCGAATAGCGTTGGTCTGACATCGATTCAGATCTCCTGATGCGAGCCTGCACTCGCGATGCGTCGTTCGCGGCGGGCGTCACGCGCTGCCTTGCGCCTCGCGAGCGCGAGATGGATGGCCGCATACACCACCGGCACGAAAAGCAGCGTCGAAATCGTTGCGAAGAAAAGACCTCCGATCACCGCCCGCCCGAGCGGCGCGTTCTGCTCGGCGCCTTCGCCGATACCCAGCGCCATCGGGATCATGCCGATGATCATTGCGAGCGCCGTCATCAGCACCGGACGGATGCGCGTGGCGCCGGCATCGAGCGCAGCCTGCAGCGGATTCACGCCTTCGGCCATGCGATCGCGGGCAAACGAGATCAGCAGAATACTGTTGGCGGTGGCGACACCCATGCACATGATCGCGCCGGTGAGAGCGGGCACGCTCAGCGTCGTTCCCGTGATGAACAATATCCAGGCGATACCGGCGAGCGCCGCGGGCAGCGCGGCGATGATGATTGCTGCATCCACCCACGACTGGAAATTCACGACGATCAGGAGGTAGACCAGCACGATCGCCATCAAGAGGCCGACGCCCAGGCCGACGAACGATTCCTGCATCGTCTGCACCTGCCCGCGCACCGCGACCTGACTTCCGCGCGGCAGCTTCGGCCGTATGCGATCCACCTCTTCCTGAACTTTGTTCGCGACGGCCGCGAGATCGGTGCCCTGAACGCTCACGTACACGTCGATCGACGGCATGATGTTATAGCGCGTCACCACTGCGACGCTGCGCGTGGGTTTCGCTTCGACGAGATTGCCGAGGAGCTGTGTCGCGCCGGAAGCGGCACTCCCCACTGGAATGTTGAGCAGCGCATCGAGCGATTCGACGCGATACTGCGGCGTTTGCATCGCGATCTGGTACACGACGCCGTTCTGCGGATTCAGCCAGAACGCGGGTGCAGTCTGGAAGCTGCCAGCGAGCGAGACCAGCACGTTCTGCCCGACGTTAAAGGCCGTGAGCCCCACCTGCTGCAAACGCGAGCGATCCATCTGCAGATCCACTGCGGGATTGTCGAGCCGCTGATGAAGATGGACGTCGACCGCGCCGGGAATTTTCTTGATCGATTTCACGAGCTCCGCCCCGAGCGCCGCGTTCTCCAGCATATTCGGACCGGAGAATTGCACGTCGATCGCAGCAGGCAATCCGAAGTTCAGGATCTGGGTGACGATGTCGGCGGGCTGGAAAAAGAACTCGATGCCTGGAAAACGCTTCGGCAGCTCGGCGCGCAGCAGCGATACGAATTCCTCGGTCGGCCGATGCCCTTTGCGCAGCGACATCAGGATTTCGCCGTCGAAGGTGCCGATGATTCCCGAATTGCTGTACGAAAGATTGATACTGCTGTTCGGAACGCCGAGGTTGTCGAGGATCGTCTCGAGCTGGTCTTTCGGAATGAGCTGGCGGATCGCGGTCTCGACCGCATCGGCGATGCGCGCCGTTTCCTCGATGCGCGTGCCGGTGGCCGCGCGGAAATGAAGCCTGATCTGGCCCGCGTCGACGCTCGGGAAGAAATCGCGTCCCAGCACCGGATACAGCAGGCAGGAGAGCACGGTGAAACCAAGGAAGGCGAGCGCGAATCCTTTGCGCTTCTCGAGGAGTGAGCCGAGCGTGAGCGTATACGCCTGGCGTACGCGCTCGAACTGCGCGTCGAAGCCGCGGTAAAGCCGCTGCAGCAGGCTCAGCCTGCCGCCGACATGCGCTTGAACACCGCCCATCATGAGCATGACGAGCGTGGGCACGAGTGTCCGCGACAGGATGTACGACGCGATCATCGCGAACACGACCGCCATCGCCATCGGCACGAAGAGGAAGCGCGCGACGCCCGAGAGAAAGAACATCGGCACGAACACGATACAGATGCACAGCGTCGCGACGAAAGCGGGTACGCCGATCTCGCCGGCGCCGACGATGATGGCTTCGTGCAGCTCGGTACCGGCGTGCAGGTGCCGCTCGATATTCTCGATCGTGACGATCGCCTGGTCGACGAGTATCCCGACCGATAGCGCGAGACCGCCGAGCGTCATGATGTTGAGGGTCTGGCCGAGCGCATAAAGCATCAGGATCGATGCGAGCAGCGACAGCGGGATCGTCAGCGCGATGATCGCGGTGCTGCGCCAGTTGCCGAGGAAGAGCAGTACCATGAGCGCCGTGAGCGCCGCTGCGATCAGCGCTTCGACGACGACGCCGGTAACCGCGGCCTTGACGAACACCGACTGATCGAAAAGTGACGCGACCTTGATGTCGGGCGGCAGGATTGCCGTCGCACGGGGCAGCGTCGCACGGATGCTCGCGACGATGTCGAGCGTCGATACGCCCGCATTTTTCAGCACCGAAAGCAGCACACCGCGCTCGCCGTCCTGACGCACGATGTTCGTCTGCGGTGAGAAGCCGTCGCGCACCTGCGCCACATCGCGCAGATACGTGGT
>DATLEF010000047.1:0-8078 GCA_035525455.1 Burkholderiales bacterium | reverse complement strand
AGCCAATGTCATTCTCGTCATGCATTTCGCGTTCGTGTCATTCGTCGTCGGCGGTCTTGCTGCGATCTGGCTCGGGGCCGCGCTGGGTTGGCGGTGGGTGCGCGGCATGCGCTTTCGCGTCGCGCATCTCGCCGCGATCTGCTTCGTCGCGGCAGAGGCGCTGAGCGGGTTCATGTGCCCGCTGACGGTGTGGGAAGACGCGCTGCGGGGACGGGCAAGCGATATCGGTTTCATCGCCCGGCTCATCCGCGGCGTCATGTTCTACGAGTTACCGCCGTGGATTTTCACGACCGCTTACGTCCTGTTCGCGGCCGTGGTCGCGCTCACGTTCTGGTTCGTCCCACCCGCCGGACATCGACGCAAGGAGTTTTAGTTGCATTTGACCTCGACGTATCGCAATAATCGGCACCAGGGGGAGACCACATTGCCAAGAGTGCTCGTTCTGAAAGCCGGTTCCGCGGCGGGCAACAATCTCATCCGCAGCTTGAAGGCCGGCGATCCGGGGCTCTCGATCGTCGGCTGTCACGACGATCCCTTTGTCCTGAAGAAATCCGAGGCTGCGGGCAATCACGTCGTCGGGTCTTCCCCGCGCGCGTTCCTGCGCGACTTGAAACGCATCGTCAAGCGCGAGGCGGTGGACCTCGTCATCCCGACGAACGATATGGACGTGCTCGCGCTGGCCGAGCTCGGCCGCGAAGTGCCCTGTCGCACTTTCCTGCCGCGCCTCGCGACCATTCGGCGCTGTCAGGACAAATATTCGCTGACGATGCACCTGCGGCGGCGCGGACTGCCGGCACCGCTCACGTTTCCGCTGAACAGCGTGAACGACATCGATCGCGTGTTCATGCGCTTCGCACCCGGGAGCAAGCTGTGGTGCCGCGTGCGCAGCGGGACGGGTTCCTTCGCCGCGCTGCCCGTCGTTCGCGCAGACCAGGTTCGCAGCTGGATCGATTACTGGGAAGAGATGCGCGGCGTGCCGCCAGGGTCGTTCACGCTATCGGAGTACCTGCCGGGCCGTGATTTCTGCGTGCAGTCTCTGTGGAATAACGGGCAACTCGTACTCACCAAGATGGCCGAACGCATCACCTACATCGACGGCGGAAGCCCGAGCGGCGTATCGTCCACGCCCGCGCTCGCCAAAACGGCCTACGAGCAGCATGTCGTCGATGTGTGCGAGCGGGCGATCAAATCCATCGATCAACGCGCGTCAGGCGTGTTCTTTCTCGACATCAAGGAAGCCGTCGACGGCCGGGCGTGCATCACGGAAATAAACGCGGGCCGCTTCGCCACCATCACCAACATTCACGATCTGTCGGGCGAGCACAACATGGCGCGGCTTTATGTGCGCCTCGCGCTAGACGAGCCGGTGCGACTACGCCGCGCTTCCGACTATGCGGAAGATTATTTTCTGGTGCGCTCGGTCGACACCGTGCCGGCGCTGTTTCACGGACGCGAGCTTTTCGCGCAGGCGAATTGAAGCTGCATGCCGCCTATCGGCCATGAGGACGATGCGTCGTGCTAACCGCGGGCGCATGCTCGCGACACGTATCGGCTGCGCCGCAAGGAATTTTTGCGGCGCGTCTGATGTGCGGGACGTGCTCAACAGAGCACGCAGGGGCCTAACTTTGGTATCGACAACATAAAGGAGCAGTCTCATGGGAGAGTTCATCTGGACCTACCAACCGGCAAAGAATTCGCCGGTAAGTGCAAGTAAGAAACCGCCCAAATCAACCAAAGGCAAGTTTAAGACGAAGTTGCCGCGTTCAAGGGACGCCGTGTTGAATCAACTGAAGCGGATGTCGAAGAAGTACAAGTGAGTCTTACGGGCCGGCAAGGCCTAGCGCGCTTGCCGGCTATCTGCGCCTTCGCTTGGCCCGCGGTATGCGCAATGTGTAGTAATCGCCGTCGTTGTCGTCCTCGCTGAAGAATTCGCCGGGGCCGTACGCCACGATCTCGCAAAAATACTTACCCGGCGGCAGCGATTTCAAATCGAGCTTGTGCGAACGGCTGCGCCTCTGTCCGCGAACAATGTGCCAGTTTCGACCGAGTTGAAGCTGCTGCTTGTCGCGGCATACCCTGAGCTCGGCACGCGAGGCAATGTCGGTTTTCCAGGCGATCGTCGTTCCCAGCAGCCGCACACGCGAAATCGTAGGGAACAGCGCGCGCGTCGCGAGATCAACAGCACTCGCCGTATCGAGCTTGCCGTAACCCCACCGCGTGTCCGGAGCGCCTGCTGAAGAGTCTTCGCGCACCGCGCTACGCGTCAGAATCTGCTTCAGCTGGTAGGACCGCAGACCACGCTGCTGGCTCATCATCAGTGCTGCCGTGCCGGTGACCGCCGGCGCCGCAACGCTGGTCCCGCTGTGCGGCACGAGCGTGTGCTTGCCGCCTACCTTGCCGGGGGCGTACACGACCTCGCCTGGCGCGACCAGGTCCGGCTTCAGCCAGCCATAGCGATTCGGACCCGCACTGCTGGAGTTCGACAACTCACCGACAGGAGCGCCGCCTTTCCGATGACGCGTGACGTAAGATCCCACCGTGATGATGTTCCGCGCGTTCCCCGGTGTCGTGATCGTGCGATCGTTGCTGGCGCACGCGGCACTGAATTGTGTCTGCTCGTAGGGCCGCCTTGCCTCCATCGCCGGACTGGGGCGCTCGATCCACGCGTCGAATCGGCCGACCGTGACGCTTCCAGTCTTCAACAGTAATTTCCACCTGCCCTTCGCGATTTTTTTCTTACGACCGCGCGACAGCGTCACGAGCGCTCGCGTTTCTTCTATGTCTGCCGCATCGCAGTCGATGTCGATAGAGATGTCGTTGCCGGCGATGCTGAACGTGCGTTTGCCTTCCGCAGCGACGAAGTCGGTCTGTTGCTTGTTTGGCGCGCACACGGCGATGCTCACGTCGTCCTCATCGTCGAACCATATTTCGATCAGATCGTCCTCGACATCTCGCCCGGTGACGTCCATCTCCAGCTCCCGGACGGCATGGGGAAGAAAGCTCCCGCCTGCGTGCACGCGAAATGCCCCCTCGTTCCCAGCCGACTTGACGATCGCGACATTCGGCTTGCGGGCGAGATCGTCGAGCGCCATTTCGAGCTGCGTTTCGCCCGCATGCCCGCCGCCGTTCGTGCCGCGGCTCAGATTGATCGCCACCGGCGCGCCGTTTGCGCGATCGATCACGTATTTGAAGGCGGCGTGGACCTGCTTCGAGTTCCCGATCGCAAGCTGCGGATCCCCGATGCGATCCAGGATGACGACGATCAGATCGGCTTCGGGCGCGAATCCGCGGCGCCGAGCGTCGATGTTTCCGCCGCCGGCCGCGACGCCCGCGACATGCGTGCCGTGCCCGGCCGGGTCGGAGCCGGGAGCATCCGCTTCGCCCCGCACCGCGGCATCGATCTCGGCAGCGATATATTCGCGGCCGAACGGGACCTTGCCCCCGGCCACGGACTCGGCCGTGTGGTCCCACAAATATCGGATCCTGGTGTTTCCCCGAACAACCGCGCCATCGCGCATCCGTCTGTCTGGCGCACGAAAGTCGGGGTGGAGAACATCGATGCCGCCGTCGATGATGCCAACGATCGTGCCTTGTCCACGAATCGAGAGGATAGGAGAGTGGAAATCCCGCGCGCCGGTCACCGTGATCGCGCGATCGAGCTCCGGCGCGAGCGGCCGCGCCGCTTCTACGCGCCGAACACGATTCATCCGCTCGAGCCTTCCCACCCTGCTCAGGGGGATTTCTCCGCTAGCGATGACGCTGCGTCCACGGGTGATGGCCGTAACGCGCATGCCCGCGGCGCGAAGATCATGCAATGCCGCGGCGCCCTGTACCCGCACCAGCACGTCGACCTTGGCTGTGAGCCCGCGCTTCTGCCGCGCCGGATGCGTAAGCCCGAACCGCGCAGCTCTCTCAGCCGACATGCGGGGCTTTTCGCGCATGAGAAAGCGCAACCTCGGATCGAGCTTTGCCATTGGTTTCCCTATCGTTGCCGTCGCGGCCGGCTATTTCACCACGCGGTCAGCGCGCGCGACGACCGAGGGCGGCAGCTGAACGCCCAGCTTTTTCGCCGTACTGAGATTGATCACGAACTCGAGAATTTCTGACTGCTCGACTGGAATGTCAGCCGGCTTCATCCCGCGCAGGACCTTGTCGGCGAGAAACGCCGCGCGACGGTAGCGCGAAACGTAATTCTCCCCGTACGAGGCAAGGCAGCCGTCCTCCGGGAAGCGCGCGTCGGGACCGATCACCGGCATTTTCTTCTCGAGCCCGAGCTTCGCGATGTTTTTCCTGTTGACGACGAAGACCGCAGCCGCTGTTACGTGTATGCCCTGCACTCCGCTGCGTGCCGCGGCGTCGATTGTTGGCTCTATGCCTTCGCGATGAGCAACGGGCATGTGACGCAGCGACACGCCGAGGCGCTTTGCCGCCGCATCGTCTTCCCGGATGATGTCAGGCTGGACCGATGCAATGCTGCTCGCGTCGTAAAGCCGCGCAAATCTCGTCGCGTGCGGCAACAGCTCTTTCAGGAGCTCCCACCGCTTCGGCCCAAGCTCCCTTACCAGGAGCGCAAGGCCGGTCACATTGCCGCCGGGTGAGGGTAGGCTCGCTACGAAGCCCTGCTCCACGGGATTCGCCGCCGAGCCGAAGATGATTGGAATCGTGCTCGTAGCGCCTTTGGCTGCACGGGTGGACGGTGAGCCCGTCGTGACAATGAGGTCGACGTTCGCGCGCACGACCTCTGCTGCAAGCGGCGGAAAACCGGTGTCGTTGCCCCGGCTCGAGAGGTAGAGGATCTCGAGGTTCTTTCCGCGGACCCAGCCAAGCTCGCGCAGCGCCGCACTGAACGCCTGAAACGTGGGGCTTGCCTCGTCCGGGTCGTTCGCGAGATACCCGATGCGGCGGATTTTCTGCTGGCCGAACGCGGCAGCGGGCCCCAGCGCGAAGGCCGCGGCCGTCGCGCCGACAAAGGTGCGGCGTGTGATCATGAGACGCCCGCTTTCAGCGCAACGACGTTGTACGCGGGCACCGGTTTGTGGAAACCCTTGAGAGAGAGCTCGCCCATAGGCTCGACGTCGACGAGCTGCTCGACGCAGCCCAGCACCCGCCGGGACACCAGCGTCTCGCCGCCTTTCGCGACGGCACACAGCCGCGAGGCAAGGCTGCACACCGCGCCGATCGCACCGTAGTCGAGACGGCCTTCGAACCCGATGCCGCCGAGCGTTGCGTAACCCTGGGCGATGCCGATGCCGATGTCGAGATTGTAACCGCGGCTCTTCCAGGTATGCGCGAGGCGGGAAAAGTCACGCTGCATCTCGAGCGACATCCGCACAGCCTTGCCGGCCGGGTCGTCGACCGGAATCGGATCGTTGAAGAAGATCATGATCGAATCGCCCGCGAAGCGCTCCAGCGTGCCCTCGTAGGCCATGATAAGTCCCCCAAGGCACGCGTGGTACTCGCGCAGCGCGCTCATCACCTCCTCGGGGTCGGAGGTCTCGGTGAACTCGGTGTAACCGCGCAGATCCACGAACACGACCGTGATTTCGCTCCTGTGGCTGCGCAGGGGATCCTGCGTCTCGCCCGAGAGGATGAGATCCGCTATCTGCGGCGAGAAGAAGCGCTTCAACTTCGACAGCCGGTCGCGCTCGGCGATGCCGTCCGCCACCCGCTGCTCGAGATTGCGGTTCCAGTCCTCGAGCTGCGCGCGCTGCGCCTGCACTTCGTCGTACAGCGACTTGATCCGCAGCAGCGAGCGCACGCGCGCGAGGAGCTCCTGCTGGTTGATCGGTTTCGTGATGAAGTCGTCGGCGCCGCAGTCGAGCCCCTTGACGCGCTCTGAGGCATCGAGCGCCGTGACGAGCACGATCGGCAGCATGCGTGTCCCCGGGTCGCTGCGGATCGTCTCGCAGACGTCATAGCCGCTCATGCCGGGCATCATGACGTCGAGCAGCATGAGGTCCGGGTTGTCCGCTCTCACGCGCTCCAGCGCTTCGCCTCCGGACGCGGCGGTGAGGACCTCGTATCCCTTCACCGCGAGCAGGTCCGCGAGGAGCTTCACGTTGAGCGCGACGTCGTCGACGATGAGGATCCTGTGCGCCATTTATTTCTTCGCCGTCCCCACGAATTTTTCCACGGTCTGTATGAAGCTTTTCACGTCGATCGGCTTAGTGATGTAGGCGTTGAAGCCCGACGCGATGATTCTCTGCTGGTCGTCCGGCATGGCCGACGCCGACACCGCGATCACCGGTATTGTCCGCGTAACCGGGTCTTCGCGCAGCCGCGCGAGCGCCGTGATGCCGTCGAAATCGGGAAGCTGGATGTCCATGAGGACCAGCATGGGAAGCTCAGCGCGTGCGAGCCGCAGACCCTCGCCGGCCGTCGTCGCTTCCAGCGTCTCGTAACCCTTGAAGCGCAGCACGTCGCGCACGAGCTTAAGGTTCTTGTCGTTGTCCTCGACGATCAGGATGGCGCTCATGCGGGGTCGGGAGCCTTTTCCGGTAGCGTGAAAGTGAAGGTCGTGCCTTTGCCGAGCTCGCTCGCGACCGAGACCGTGCCGCCGTGCAGCTCTACGAACTTGCGGGTAAGCGCGAGCCCAAGCCCGGTGCCTTCGGCCCTCCGCAGGTAGTCCGCGCCGACCTGCCTGAATGCTTCGAATATGAGCTCGAGATGATCGCGGGCGATGCCGACGCCGGTGTCGGTGACGGAGATTTCGACCCCGGCGCGCGTGCGCGCGGCGCGCACCGTCACTGTGCCGCCCTGCGGCGTGAATTTCACCGCGTTCGACATGAGGTTCATCATGATCTGCTTCACCTTGCGTTCGTCGGCGACCCATTCGCCGATTTCGGGCGCGAGATCGATCGCGAGCGATACGCCCTGGGCGTTGGCGCGATCGCGCACGATGCTGAGCGAGTTCTGTATCGCCTGCTGGAGGTTGAAGGCGGAAAGCTCGAGCTCCATGCGCCCGGCTTCGATCTTCGAGAGGTTCAGGATGTCGTTGATGAGCGATAGCAGGTGTTTGCCGGAGCTGTGTATGTCCTCGAGGTACTCGGTCTGCTTGGGATTGATCTCGCCGAACATCCGCTCGCGCAGCACCTCGGAGAAACCGATGATCGCGTTGAGCGGCGTGCGCAGCTCGTGCGAGACGTTCGCGAGGAACTCGGATTTGTGACGGTTCGCGAGTTCGAGCTGGCGGCTTTTGTTCTGGATCTCGTTGAAGAGGCGAACGTTCTCGATGGCGATGCCGGCCTGATCGGCGAACGTCGAGATCACCGCGATCTGCTTGTCGGCAAACCGCTCGGTGGCGGTCTTGAGCGCGACGATGACACCGATCAGCTCGCCTTCGCGTACGATCGGCGCCGCTAGCGCGGTGCGGAAGGGCATGTCGCGCCAGCGCCGCGTGCCCTGGCTGTTCAAGTCGTCGATCTGCACGATCTGGCGGCTCAGCACGGCCCGCCCGGTCGCGGTCGCCGTCTCGGCGTCGAGATCGTTCGCACGGGATTCCAGGACCTCGCGAAGCTCGGCGTTCGGGCTGTGCGCGATGCGCAGGATGTAACCGCCGCTCGGCTGCCTCATGTAGAGGGCGCCGGCCTGCGCCCGCCCGAGCTTCACCGTGCCCGCCACCAGCTCCTCGAGCACCCGGCTCAAATCGAAGCTCGAGCGGCTGATCGTCTTCAGCACTTCGCTCGTCGCCGTCTGTTGCTCAAGCGACTCGGTGAGATCGCGCGTGCGCTCGTCCACCTTGCGCTCGAGGCCGGCGTAGTACTCGCGAAGCTGCTTCGCCATGTCGTTGAATTCACCCGCGAGCGTTTCCAGCTCGTCGCCGGTGTGCACGCTTATGCTCTGGTCGAGCTTGCCCGCGGCGATTCGCGCGGCGCCCGCCTGAATCGCGCGTATCGGCATGACCATGTGTCTGGCGAGAAAAAGGCTTCCGGTAACGGCCAGCCCGAGGCCGGCCAGCAGGAGCAGTCCCGTGCGCAGCAGCGAGGAGTACAGCGGAGCGAATGCTTCGGCGAGCGGCTGTTCCACGAAGACCACCCACCCGAGCGGCGCTACGGGCGCATAGGCAAGAAGCGCGTCGG
>DATLEF010000101.1:0-25722 GCA_035525455.1 Burkholderiales bacterium | reverse complement strand
AGCGCGGCTCAACGTTGTATATCTGGATATGGCCTCTGTTTTCTATGGCGAGCTCGCCGGCCGTTTACCGGCGCACACCCCTCGCGCATACTGCGATCCCGTGATGCCCCCGGTTGAGCGTGAATGCGACGAGGACCTGATGCTTGCCTATCGCGACGGCAACGTTCGCGCTTTTGATGAGCTTTATCGCCGCCACAAAGCGCCGCTTTACCGCTACCTCGTGCGCCAATGCCGCGACAGCGCGATTGCCGAAGAGCTGTTTCAGGACATCTGGGCAAATCTTATCCGCGCGCGCTCGAGCTATACCGTCGCCGCCCGCTTCACGACTTATCTCTACAGGCTCGCCCATAACCGTCTGATCGACCACTATCGGCGCCAGGCCTCGACCGCGCTCGTGTCCTTCGATGACGAGGACGCGGCACTCCCCGATATTGCGGCCGACACGCAGCATGAGCCGGAGAAGGCGTACGAGGTGAAAGAACAGGCGGCGCGCCTCCTTCAGGTGCTGGCCGCATTGCCGCCTGCGCAGCGCGAGGCGTTCATCCTGCAGCACGAAGTGGGGATGAGCATAGAGGACATTGCCGCGGCTACCGACGTCACGCGCGAGACTGCCAAGAGTCGCCTGCGATATGCGATGGCCAAGCTGCGGGAGGGCATGCGCGGATGGCTATGAAAAGAGACGACGGGCCGGAAATGAGCGAGCAGGACGAGCGTATTGCCGGCCTCTACCGCCGCATTTCCGTCGAGGATCCGCCGCCATATCTGGATGCGCGCATTGCTGAGGCTGCCCGGCTCGACCCCGGCTCTGGCGTGGCGCGGAAACGGCGCGAGTGGTGGATATTGTGGCGCGTGCCGTTCGCGGTGGCTGCAGTCGCGCTCGTCAGCGTGAGCCTCGTGAGTCTGATGATGGAGCACGGGGGTGGAGAGTTAACGTTGGCTCCGGGGGACTCTCAACTACGCGCGCCCACCGTCGACGCGATGCCTGTGCCGTCACAGGCGCAGCCCGAAATGCAGCCGCAGCGAGATCAGCCAACGACGGCTCAATCGCAGTCGCAGACTGGCGCAAGCGGTTACAACAAGACCGATGCGGTGGCCGAGCGCCGCGCGCTCGCGCGCGAATCGTCCAGGGCTCGCGAGCGACCTGCGGCATCGCCGCCCGCGGTCGTGCTCGCACCCGAACCACCGCCGGCCGCACCCCCTACCGCGATGCGTGACGCCGCGACGATCAGTGAAAGGTCCGCGGTGCGCGCCGAAATCGGAGCGGCGGCCGGCGCGCGCGATCTGCAAAAAGAGCAGGCGCAGCCTATGCCCGCACCTGCGCAAGCGCCCGCTCCGCTGCAATCGCGAGCCGCGACTGCGGCCACCGCGGCACCGGCAGCCCGCGCCTTCAAACGCGCGGATTCCGTCGAAAGCGAGGCTGCCCTCGCATCCGCAGTCTCCAAGCTTATCGTCGAATTAAGCGGACGGCCGCCCGCGGAGTGGTTAGAGCGCGTTGCGACACTTCGGCGCGAAGCGCGGCGGCCTGAGGCGGACGCACTGCTCGACGAATTCCGGCGGCGCTATCCCGATCAGCCGATCCCGGCCGACCTCCTTGCGAAATGACTGAGGCAGGCCGTGTTTCCGAGGATCCGCCGCCGCAACCGCCGCGGGAGCCTGAGCCGGGCGAATGCTGTCAGAGCGGTTGCGAGCCGTGCGTCTACGACATTTACTGGGACGCGTATGCGCGCTACGAGGCTGCGCTGCTTGCGTGGCAAACGCGCCAACGCGAACTGAAGTGAGAACAATGGCCTTGCGGCCGGGGGTTGCGTTTTACGTATCTGCGGTTACAATCCCCTGCAGTTCATCAGCGCACTGTCGGACAGCTCCGGCAAGTATTTGTTTATCTTGTAAATTTTACTTTTTGTCGCTGTGGCGCTCCGACTCCGGTTTGAGTTGACGCAGGACGGGTAAATCAACATAATTGGGGTGATGGTGCATCGCACCATAGCTTGAAACCACCCCCTGAGCCTGAGGCGCGAAGCGCATTCGCCTACTCAGACCGACTCAAACGACTCAGCATGTTTTGCCGACCCGCCACCATACCGCGGGCTGCTAGCAAACCGAAAAACCACGTTACCTGACGCCGGTAACAGGCTGACTGATCGCGGCTGCGCGATTCGGTCTCACCACAAGGAGGTTTTGCATGACGGCAAAATCAGCCCCGCAGCTTCGACGCGTTTCGCAATCGCCGACCCCTGAGCAGCAAGTGCGGGGAATGTTGCTGCTGCTGCTCATGGCGCTGCTGATGGTCGGCGCGAACTGGGTCCTCGAAGCACAGGAAAACGTCGCCGCGACGGGCGTCGCGAGCGTCGCGTCGGACACCACGGCTGCAACCTCGGAGACTGCTCCGGGGGCGCATCTGCCTGGGGAGCCCGCCACTGAACATAATCCGCATCGTGCGCTCTCCGAGTTCCTGTCCAAGCGCTACAAAGTATCGCAGGCGGTAACCTTCGATCTGGTGACGATCGCCCATGCGGCGGGCCAGCAGATCGGGGTCGATCCTCTGCTCATCATCGCGGTCATGGCGATCGAATCGCGCTTCAATCCGATTGCAGAAAGCGTCGCTGGCGCCAAAGGTCTCATGCAGGTGATTCCGAAATACCATGCGGCGAAGTTCCGCGAGTTCGGCGGCGACAAATACGCGGTCTTCGACCCGGAAACGAATATCCTGGTCGGGTCCAAGATACTCAAGGAATACATCGCGCGCACCGGCAGCGTGAGCACGGCGTTGCAGCTCTACGTCGGCTCCTCCACGACCGACGACGACTCTTACTTCGGCAAGGTCATGAACGAAAAGCAGCGACTGCAGCAGGTGATACGCAAAGCAGCGCCGCCGCGGCGCCCCGACGTGGAAGCCGCACTCAAAGACGAGCGTCTCGCGCTTACCGACATCCTCTGAGGAGACTGTCCAGTGGCTGAGCCCGGCCTGCCGAAGGATCTCTTCGAATGGATGCAGAAGATGTGGAACCCGATGTCGTTCCCCATGCCCGGGATGTTGACGCCGACTGCGAACGTCGATGAGGTTCAGAACAAGATCCGGGAGCTGAAGACCGTCGAAAACTGGCTCACGATGAACGTCGGCTTCGTTCAGATGACAATCAAGACGCTGGAAATGCAGAAGGCGGCGCTCGAATCTCTCGGCGCGGCTGCGGCGGACAAGAACAAGAAAACCTAAGCCCCTCGTACCACCGACAGTGCGTCACGCGTAAAGCGGCAGGCTGACGTTGCGCTCCACTAGAACACGCGTTTGAAGCGCTCCGTCGATTTCACCAGCTCAGCACAAATCCCCGGCTCCCACGCGGAGTGACCGGCATCCGGCACGATCGTGTACTCGGCCTCGGGCCATGCGCGGTGCAGGTCGTCCGCCGTGACGATGGGACACACCGCATCGTAGCGGCCCTGAACGATGACCGCCGGAATGCCACGAATGCGCGCGACATTCTCGAGGAGCGCGTTCGGCGGCATGAAAATGTCGTTCGTGAAGAAATGCGCCTCGATCCGCGCGAGTCCGAGCGCCACGACATCGCTTGCGAAGTAGGCAACGGTCTCGGGGCTTGCCAGCAACGTGGAGCATGAACCTTCATAAATGCTCCACGCGCGAGCCGCCGGCATGTGCACGGCAGGATCCGGATTCGTGAGGCGCCCGTAATACGCGGTCAGCAGATCGCCGCGCTCGGCCGCGGGCACGCCACTCGCAAAAGCGCTCCACGCTTCCGGAAAAAGATTGCGCACGCCGTACAGGAACCAGTCGATCTCGCTTTTGCGGCACAGGAATATCCCGCGTAACACGAGACCGGCGCAGCGCTCCGAGTGTGCAATGCTGTAGGCAAGGGCGAGGGTGCTGCCCCACGATCCGCCGAACACGAGCCAGCGCTCGACGCCCAGGTGGCTGCGGAGGCGCTCAATGTCGTCGACCAGCAGCGGCGTCGTGTTGTTGTGCAGTTCGCCCAGCGGGCGCGAGCGGCCCGCGCCGCGCTGATCGAAGATGATGATGCGGTAATGTGCCGGATCGAAAAAGCGCCGATGGGCCGGCGCTGAGCCAGCGCCGGGGCCTCCGTGCAGAAACAGGACAGGCGCGCCGCCCGGATTGCCGCACTCTTCCCAGTACATTTCGTGCAGATCGTCCAGGCGCAGCAACCCCGAGTTGAACGGCTCGATTTCCGGATAAAGCTCGGCGCGCAGAGGCGCAGTCTGGTCAGCCATGATCACATCGGGAAAAAGCGCGGGCCGCCACCATACCATAGGCCGAAGCGCAGGCTCAACGCGCCCCGCTCGATCGGCGTCGTGTGGCCGGCGCGTACTCGACGCTGGGGTATAATTGTTGCGAGTCTGGCGCGAAGCGCGCGGCCAACTCATGGCCACATTCAGCGCCGCGCTTCCACGCGATCGGGCTCTTCTCTCGACCCATCATGGACGAACAACTCCGCAAGGCGGCGCACGAGTACCATCAGTTTCCGACGCCGGGTAAGATCGCCGTCACTGCAACCAAGGGCCTCATCAACCAGCGCGACCTGGCTCTTGCGTATACGCCCGGTGTCGCATCCGTGTGCGAAACAATTGCAGCGGATCCGTCGCAGGCGCGCAATTTCACCTCCCGCGGCAACCTCGTCGCCGTAATCACCAATGGCACCGCGGTACTCGGCCTCGGTGCAATCGGACCGCTCGCGTCCAAGCCTGTCATGGAAGGCAAGGCCGTTCTTTTCAAGAAGTTCGCGGGCATCGACGTCTTCGATATCGAGGTGAACGAGCGCGATCCGCAAAAGCTCGTCGACATCATCGCGAGTCTCGAGCCGACTTTCGGCGGCATCAACCTCGAGGACATCAAGGCGCCGGAATGCTTTTACGTCGAGCGCCAGCTTCGTCAGCGCCTGCAGATCCCTGTCTTTCATGATGATCAGCACGGCACCGCGATCATCGTCGGCGCCGCGATACTGAACGGCCTGAAAGTCGTCGGCAAAGATATACGCAACGTCAGGCTCGTCGCTTCCGGTGCGGGGGCTGCCGCGCTCGCCTGTCTTGACCTGCTCGTCTCGATGGGATTGCCGCGCGAGCATATCGTCGTGACCGATATTGCGGGCGTCGTATACCACGGCCGCAAGGAAGAAATGGACCCGGAGAAAGCGCGCTACGCCATCAACACGCCGGCGCGCACCCTGGGCGACGTCATGGAAGGCGCAGACATATTTCTCGGACTGTCCGCAGGCGGCGTACTGAAGGCGGACATGGTGCGGAAAATGGCCGGGCGGCCCCTCATACTCGCGCTCGCCAATCCGGAGCCCGAAATCAGGCCGGAGGATGCGCGCCAGGCAAAGCCGGATGCGGTGATAGCGACCGGCCGGTCCGATTATCCGAACCAGGTCAATAACGTCTTGTGCTTTCCGTTCGTCTTCCGCGGCGCGCTCGACGTCGGCGCGACGACGATCAACCGCGAGATGGAGCTTGCCGCGGTACGCGCGCTGGCCGAGCTTGCGCAGGCCGAGCAGTCGGACATCGTCGCGCTCGCCTACGGGGAGCAGAACATTTCGTTCGGGCCCGACTACCTCATTCCGCGGCCGTTCGATCCGCGGCTGATCGGGAAAATTGCGCCTGCGGTCGCAAAGGCCGCGATGGACAGCGGCGTCGCAACGCGCCCGATCGAAGACTTCGACGCCTACCGCGAGCGCTGCAATCAGTTCGTGTATCAATCCGGCTTCGTGATGAAGCCGGTATTCGTTGCCGCGAAAGAGTCTCCGCGGCGGATCGTCTACGCGGAGGGCGAAGAAGAACGCGTTTTGCGGGCAGCGCAGGTGGCGGTGGACGAAGGCATCGCACGACCGATACTGATCGGTCGGCCCGATGTCATAGGCGCGCGCATCGAGCGCCTGGGTTTGCGCCTGCGCACCGACTCCGACTACGAGCTCGTCGACCCGGACAACGACCGCCGTTACCGCGAATACTGGACCGAATATCACCGGCTGGCGGGACGCCGCGGCGTAACCCCCGGCATTGCGAAGCTTGACATGCGCCGTCTGCCGACGCTTATCGGCGCCATGCTCATGCACATGGGCGCTGCCGATGCCATGCTGTGCGGCCTGCCCGGCAACTACATGGGCCACCTCACGATCATCGAGCGGGTGATCGGGAAGGCCCCCGGCGTCAATCATTACGCAGCGATGAATATGCTGCTCCTGCCGAAGAGAACGGTATTCATTTGCGACACGTACGTGAATTTCGATCCCTCCGCCGAAATCATCGCTGAAACCACGATGCTCGCCGCCGAAGAAATCCGTCGTTTCGGGCTCACGCCAAAAGTGGCGCTGCTGTCGCACTCCACGTTCGGCGCATCGGACACGCCGACCGCGATCAAGATGAGGCAGGCGCTGGCGATCCTGAACAAGCTCGTCCCGGAGCTCGAGGTCGATGGCGAAATGCAGGGCGACATGGCGCTCTCACAGGACATACGCGCCGTGGTTTTCCCGAACTCGCGACTGAAGGGTTCCGCCAATTTGCTCATGATGCCCAGTCTCGATGCTGCCAATATCGCTTTCAACCTGCTCAAGACGGCCGCCGGGGACGGCATCACCGTCGGACCGATACTCCTCGGCGCTGCGAAATCGGTGCACATTCTTACGCCGTCGGCCACCGTGCGCCGCATCGTCAACATGACCGCGCTCACCGTGGTCGACGCCGGCGTTCAGCGCACCGAACAGAAAATCCTCTTGTAGCGGCGGCTTGCACGAGCCATCGACTCACGTTCTGCAGTCCCGCGACACTTCAGCTCTCAACAGGAATGGACATGTCTCAAGGAACAAGGATGGAGCGCGACACGATGGGCGAAATCGCGGTCGCGTCGGATAAATTGTGGGGCGCGCAGACGCAGCGCAGCCTGCATCATTTTCATTTTCCGGACGAGAGGATGCCGCTCGAGGTCGTCCGTGCGCAGATCCTCGTGAAAAAAGCCGCGGCCGCCGTGAACGTGGCGCTTGGGCTTCTCGACCAGAAAAAAGGTGCCGCGATCATCGCTGCGGCTGACGAAGCGCTTGCCGGGAAGTTCGACGAGCATTTTCCGCTGGTCGTGTGGCAGACGGGCTCAGGCACGCAGACCAACATGAACGTGAACGAGGTGCTGGCAAATCGCGCGTCCGAAATACTGGGGGGCGAGCGCGGCGAGAAACGCCTCGTGCACGAAAACGACGACGTCAACAAAGGGCAATCGTCGAACGACACGTTCCCGACTGCGATGCATGTCGCCGCGGTAACCGCGCTCGTGCAGACGTTGAAACCGGCTGCCGCCAAGCTGCGTGACACGCTCGATCGCAAAGCGCAGGCCTTCATGCATATCGTGAAGATCGGCCGCACCCATCTGCAGGACGCGACTCCGCTCACGCTCGGGCAGGAGTTTTCCGGATATGTATCTCAGCTCGACCATGGGCTGCAGCACCTAGAAGATGCGCTGCCTCATTTGTGCGAGCTTGCTCTCGGCGGCACCGCGGTCGGAACCGGTCTCAATGCGCACCCCGAATTCGCGGTCAAGGTTGCCGCGGAGCTTGCGAAGCTCACCGACCTGCCGTTCGTCACGGCTCCCAACAAGTTCGAAGCGCTCGGTTCGTGCGACGCAGTCGTACACGCCCATGGCGCGGTGAAGACGCTCGCGGCGTCTCTGATGAAAATCGCGAACGATATCCGATGGCTCGCGAGCGGACCGCGCAGCGGCATCGGCGAGCTCACGATCCCGGAGAACGAACCGGGCAGCTCGATCATGCCGGGGAAGGTGAACCCGACGCAGTCCGAGTCGATGACGATGGTGTGCTGCCAGGTTTTCGGCAACGACGTTGCGATCAATGCCGGCGGGGCGATGGGCAACTTCGAGTTGAACGTGTTCCGGCCCATGGTGATACGCAATTTCCTGCACAGCACGCGGCTGCTTGCACACGCCTGCGAAAACTTCGACGAGCATTGCGCGGCGGGAATCGAGCCGAACCTCGAGCGTATCGAGCAGCTGATGCGCGAATCCCTGATGCTCGTAACGGCGCTCAATCCGCATATCGGCTACGAAAAAGCGGCGGCGATCGCGAAAAACGCGCACAAGAACGGACTTACGTTGAAGGAATCATCGCTCAAACTGGGATTCCTGACGGCGGAACAGTTCGATCAGTGGGTCAAGCCGGAAGAGATGGTGGGCGTGAAGGTCACGGCGCCTGGCGGCAAGTCGAAAGGCTAGAAGACCATGCCGATGGCCGCGCGCATCGCACTTGTTACCGGCGGCAACCGCGGCATCGGTTACGAGATCTGCAGGCAGCTTGCAGCGAGTGGCCTGTCGGTGGTGCTCACTGCGCGTGACGCGGGCAAAGGCAAGGCGGCTGCGAAAACATTGCACGACGCGGGTCTCGAGGTCGAGTTCCATCGCCTGGACGTTTCGAGTTGCCGCAGCATACGTGCGTGCATAGCGGCCGTGGCGGAGCGTCGCGGCCGCATCGACGTGCTGGTGAACAACGCCGGCGTCGTGCTCGACCCTCGAGGTTCCCGTTTTCTGGATTCGAAGCTCGATACGTATAGGGATACGCTAGAGACGAATCTCTTCGGACCGCTGCAGCTCGCGCAGGCAGTCGTGCCGCTCATGAAAGCGAACCGTTACGGGCGCATCGTGAATCTGTCGAGCGGGCTCGCGCAGTTGTTGGAAATGGGTACGGGCACGCCGGCGTATCGCATTTCGAAAACCGCGCTCAATGCGCTGACTCGCATCATTGCAGCCGAGTTCAGGGAAAACAACATACTCGCGAATTCGATGTGTCCGGGATGGGTGCGTACCGACATGGGCGGCGAGCGCGCACCCAGGACGCCGGCGCAGGCCGCCGACACCGCGGTGTGGCTGGCCACTTTGCCTGACGACGGGCCGACTGGAGGTTTCTTTCGCGACCGGAAGCCGATCGCGTGGTGAGTACCGGTACCGCTGCGTGTAACCGAAGACTCGAACAGTACGCGCGCGTCAGACGCCCGCTTCGCGGGCGCTGACGTTTAGGAGCTGCGCACGGTGCAGGTTCTAACGTTACGCGTCACTAGATGCCGAGTATCTTCTTCGCTTTCTCCAGCGTGTCGACCGATTCCTGATGCTTGCCGGCCTTATGCAGTGTTTCGCCTTCGGCTCGCAGTTTTTTTACCTCAGCGGTTTTGGTGGCATCGAGCTTGACCTTGGGGAGCGCGTCGTCGATTGCCTTCATATCAGCAGGGCAGTGGAAGGCGAGCGCGCTCGTGCTGATGAGCGCCAGCGCTGAAGCAAACACTACGGTCTTGATCTTCATTGTCAGGGTCCTCTCCTTTGGGAAATGCGCGATCAGTTTACGTTGCGGCCCGCTGCGCCACAAGACAATCGAGCCGGCGTGACGGCCGTCCTGTCGGACCCTACAATTCGCTCGCATGGCAGCGAAACTAAGCGCTGAAACGATCGCTCAACTACTCTCTCGACCGGCGCCCCCGCCCGCGCCCGAGGATTTCTACATGGCGTTCATTCCCGCGGGCATGAGCGTCACCGACGCCGCGGTCATGGTCCCGCTCGTGCATCGACCGCAAGGCTTGCACGTGCTGCTGACACAGCGTACCGAACATCTCTCCGATCACGCCGGGCAGGTCAGTTTTCCAGGCGGACGGGTGGAGAGCGCCGATGTCAGCCGCGAGGAAACCGCTTTGCGCGAGACAGAAGAGGAAATCGGTCTCGCCCGCGCGCACGTCAGAATTCTGGGGCGTCTGCCGCAATATGAAATCCCGACGGGCTTTCGTATCACGCCCGTGGTGGGTTGGATCGAGCCGCCTTTTGATCTCAAGCTCGACCCATTCGAAGTGGCCTCGGTCTTCGAAGTGCCGCTTCCACATTTTCTCGACCTGCGGTCCTATCAGCGGCGCGAGTACCACTTCGGCGGCCGGCACCGGCACTACATGGCCATACCCTATGAAGGCCGCTATATCTGGGGCGCGACTGCCGGCATGCTCTACAGCCTTGCGTGCACGCTTCATGCGGATGCTGCTGGAATACGGCCGCCGCGCTAGTACACGGCCCCACCCTCCTTTAGTTGCGTGCAACTCCCTGTAGCACGGGAACACAGCGCGCCAGGCGAACGGGGAGCGTGCAGTTGCCAGCGTGTCGGTTCGCCGGTATAAACGTTTCATGAGCCGCGCCTTCGTCAAAGAGAGCGATGACGATCTGGTCGCCGGAGATGTTCCGGAGCGTCCGTTGCCGGCTCATGCGAACTACGTTACGCCGAAAGGCCTCGAACAGCTGCAGGCGCGCGTGCGCGAGCTCACCGAGCGTCACGAACAATTGAAGCGGCAATCCGACGAAGACTCGGAAGCGCGGCAGAAGCTGCGCGAGATCGATCGTGATCTACGCTATTTCCGGGCTCAGCTCGAGCGTGCGACCGTGGTCGACACGGCGCCGCAACCGCGCGAGCAGGTGCACTTCGGCGCCACCGTAAAGATGGAGGATGAAGAAGGCGCGGCGCACGAGTTCACCATCGTCGGCGACGACGAAGCCGACGTCGCGGGGGGCAAGATCAGCTGGGCCTCGCCGCTCGCGCGCGCGATGATCGGCGCGAAGGTGGGCGACACGGTGGTGTGGCATCGGCCCGCGGGCGAGGCGGAAGTCTACATCGTCGACATCCGATATTCCTGACCTCGCGGTTTGAAGTTCCTCTCTTTACTCGCTGCGCTGCTGCTCGAGCAGATGCGGCCTTTGCGCGCGTCAAACCCGGTGCACGGCGCCTTCGAGCGCTACACGGGCGTGCTCGAGCGCCATCTCAACTCCGGTCATCGGCATCACGGCGTGCTCGCGTGGCTGCTCGCGGTCGGTCCGATCGCGCTCGTGACGGCCCTCGTCTCTTATGCGTTGCACGCGCTCAATCCCCTGTTCGCATGGTTCTGGAACATTGCGGTCCTGTACATCACGATGGGCTTCCGGCAGTTCAGCCATTACTTCACCGAAACCATACGTGCCCTGCGCGAAGGCGACATAGACAGCGCGCGCGTGGCCCTCGCCGCATGGCGCGAACAAGTCGCGTCCGAATTCAGTGTGCCTGAAGTCGCGCGTGTGTCGATCGAGCTCGCGCTCGTGGGTTCTCATCGTCACGTGTTCGGGCCCATCGCGTCGTTTCTCGTGCTCGGGCCCGCCGGTCCGGTGATTTACCGCACCTCGGCCATACTCGCCGAACGCTGGGGCACTCGCGCCGATCCGGAATTCGGGGATTTCGGCGAATTTTCACGGCGTTTCTTTTTCTGGCTCGACTGGCTGCCGGCGCGTCTCACTGCGGCGAGCTTCGCGATCGTCGGCAATTTCGAAGATGCGATTTACTGCTGGCGCACGCAGGCCATGGCATGGAGCGCGCGTGCAAACGGCGTCATACTCGCAGCCGGAGGCGGCGCGCTCGGCGTGCGGCTGGGCGACACGCTGCACGAGCACGCCGGCGTGCAATTCAGGCCCGAGCTCGGCACCGGAGACGAGGCGGACGTCGACTACATGCAAAGCGCGGTCGGACTCATCTGGCGCGCGCTCGTGCTGTGGCTGTTTCTCGTCTTCGTCGTCACGGTCGCGCATTCATTAGGCTAGAGGCGCGTCGCAGGTTTCAAAATCTAAAGACGCGGCGACCGCCGCGATAAGCGTTTTCTTGCACCGAGAGCCGACGGCTCGTGGTGCGTCGTAGGTTTTAATGATAACCGCTGTCGCCGCGGACCTTTCCGCGAAACACCCAGTACGACCACGCGGTGTACGTGAAGATGATCGGAATCAGAAACAGCGTTCCGATCAATAGAAACGCCTGAGCCTGCGGCGCGCCCGCGGCTTCCCACAAAGTCAGCCGGTGCGGGACGATGTACGGGAACAAGCTCACGCCCAGGCCGAGATAGCACATTGCGAAAAGGCCCATCGCGGCAACGAAAGGCGCCACGTCATATCTGCGTTCGATTGCCCGCCATAGCCAGAGCGCAAGCGCTGCGGTCACGATCGGCACCGGCGAGAGCCACGCGATGTTCGGCCATGAAAACCAGCGCTGCGCAATATGCTCGTGCATGAGCGGCGTCCATATGCTCACGAGAACGATGAATCCCAGCACACCGAAAAGCGCGATGCGGGCTTTGTCCCGCGCCCAGTCACGGAGCGGGCCATCGGTTTTCATGACGATCCACGTTGCGCCAAGCAGCGCATAACCGAAGAGGAGTCCGACGCCGACCGCGATCACGAACGGGTGCAGCCAATCGAAAAGCGAGCCGGCGAACTGCCGCCCCCTCACTTCGAAACCGAGAACGAACTTGCCGAGCACACAGCCTTGCGCGAATGTCGCAACCACGGACCCTGCGAAAAAAGCCCGGTCCCAGTGACGGCGGCTGGTGAGCGCCGTCGGCCGGAACTCGAACGCAACGCCGCGAAACACGAGACCGAGGAGCATCGCGAGCACCGGAAAGTACAGCGCCGGAAAGATGATCGAGAACGCCACCGGAAACGCAGCGAAAAGTCCGATGCCTCCCATGACGAGCCACGTCTCGTTGCCGTCCCAGACCGGCGCAACGGAAGCCATCATCGTGTCGCGCGACGCATCGTCGGGCGCGAACGGAAACAGTATCCCAATCCCGAGATCGAATCCGTCGAGCAGCACGTACATGAATACGCTGAGGCCGAGGATAACCGTCCAGATCGGAACGAGATCGAGACTCATGCGGCCTTACTCGCCGTGCGCGGCAGACAGCGGCCGCGACGGACGTTTGTCGAGCCGCGGCTCGGATACTGCTGCCGGCACACCGCGCTGCACGAGCCGCACAAGGTAATACGCGCCTGCACCGAAAATGATCAGATACACGACCCCGTATGCCGCGAGTGAGACGAGCACGTCTCCCCCCGAGAGATAAGGCGTTACCGCTTCGGCGGTCCGCAGGTGGCCATACACGACCCATGGCTGGCGCCCGACTTCGGTCGTGATCCATCCCGCGGTCACCGCGATATATCCGATGGGGATCGTCCAGGTCGCGGTCCGCAGATAAGCTTTCGAGTCGTACAGCCGGCCGCGCAATAGAAGCACCCACGCCCAGACCGTCATTGCCAGCATGACGAGCCACAGGCCGACCATCGCGCGGAAACCGAAGAACACGAAGGCAACCGGTGGCCGATCGCTTTTTGCGGCGCTTTTCAGACCTTCGACGTAGCCATTCCAGTCGTGGGTGAGATAGTAGCTGCCGAGTTTGGGCACCGCGATCTCGAATCGATTGGCTTCGGCCTTCTCATCCGGAATTGCGAACAGCACCGCAGGCTGGCCGCGGCCGCTTTCCCAGATGCCTTCGATCGCCGCGAGCTTGGTCGGTTGGTGCTTGAGCGTGTTAAGGCCGTGCAGATCGCCTAGTATCGCCTGCACGGGCACGAGGACGGTCGCGAGCAACACGCCCATCAGTATCATCACCTTTGCCTCGTCGGCATGACGCTCGTGCCGCCGGAACCACGCGGCCACGCCGATCACGGTGAAGGCCGTGGTCAGATATACGGCGACCACGGTGTGCACGAGCCGATAGAGAAAGGAGGGATTGAAAATAACTTCCGTCCAGCTCGTCGGAATGAAGCGTCCGTCGACGATTTCAAAACCCACCGGTGTCTGCATCCAGCTGTTCGCGGCCAGTATCCAGAACGCCGAGAGGAGCGTCCCGGCGGCAACGATGACCGCGGACGCGCAATGCGCCCATTGCGGCACGAGCTTGCGCCCGAAGAGCAGCACCCCGAGAAAGGCCGCCTCGAGGAAAAAAGCCATGAGCGCCTCGTACCCCATGAGCGGCGCGATGATGGCGGCAGTCAGCTCCGAATAGCGGCTCCAGTTCGTGCCGAACTGAAACGGCATGACGATCCCGGATACCACGCCCATGCCGAACGACACGGCAAAGATCCTGATCCAGAACGTCGAGATACGGAGAAACACTTCGCGCTGCGTGAACAAGTACAGCGCTTCGAGCACCGCGATGTATGACGCGAGGCCGATCGTGAAAGCAGGCAGCAGAAAGTGAAACGCAATCAGAAATGCGAACTGGATGCGCGAGAGCAGTACCGGATCGAGCTCCATCGTTTATTCCCGTGAAGCGGTTTAGGACTCCCAGGCCGCAGGTTTGCGGGCAAGGTCCTCCGCGAGCCGCCGGTACGAGGCAAGCCGCGTCTGAGAAACACGGCCTGCGGCGGCTGCCGCGTCGATTGCGCAGCCGGGTTCCTCCACATGACGGCAATCGCGAAACCGGCACCGACCGAGCAAAGGTCGAAATTCGACGAACGCATGCGCCGCATCCGCAGGCGAGAGATGGTTCAGGCCGAACTCCTGTAGTCCCGGCGAGTCGATGATATCGCTGTCAGGCTCGACGTGATACAGCTCGGCGTGCGTCGTCGTATGTCGCCCCGTTCCCAGCGCCGTCGAGATTTCGGCTACGCGCGCGGCGGCCTGCGGCACGAGCCGGTTGATCATCGTGGACTTGCCCATGCCCGATTGGCCCACCAGCAGCGTTACGTGTTTCCTGAGATGCGGCATGAGCGGCGCTACGTCGCGCTTCGCACTCAATGAAATGACGGCGTAACCCAGACCGCGGTAAAGCTCGAGTGCGTGAGAGGCGGCCGGAGCGTCGGGCAGGTCTGCCTTGTTGAGTGCGATCAGTGCGGCGATCTCGGCGTGCTCCGCGCCGGCGAGGCAGCGGTCGAGGAGATCGATATGGTACGGAGGATGCGGCGCCACGACGATGATGATTTGCGTCACGTTGGCTGCAATGAGCTTCTGTCGGCGCGCGTCGGAGCGATAAAACAGCGTGCGGCGCGGCTCTACCTGCTCGATGACGGCGGTTCCTGCGCCACTCTTCGCGACCTGCACGCGATCGCCGCACGCGACATTGCTTTTCCTGCCGCGCGTGACACAGTCGATCTCTCCGCCGCGCTCGAGCTCGATCCGGTAGTGACGCCCGAACGCGGCAATTACCCGGCCGGGTTCACGCGGTTCGAGACCTCGCTGCGGGCGGCTCACAACTCGAAAAGCTTATCGAGCTTCGCAGCGCAGATGAAGTCATTCACCGAGAGTCCATTGATGGCGTGCGTCACGTAGGTCACGCAGCAGCTGTTATAGCCGACGACGATGTCCGGATGATGATCCTCGCGGTGCGAGACCCACGCCGATGCGTTCACGAACGCCATCGTCTGATAATAGTTCTTGAACGTGTAAGTCTTCACAATGGCGCCGTCCGCCAGGTTCCAGCCTTTGAGTTGTCCCAGCAGGTTGTCGGCTTCGAGCGGATTTAGCCGATCCACGCTGCCTTCGCATGGCTTGCATGTACGCGCCGTGAGCTCTTCCGTCACGCGGTTGCCACTGCGGGTTGAAGCCGGGAGATGCGTGCGAGCGCCGGTGGATGCGAGTCGTAGAAAGCGGAGTGCAGCGGATCCGGCGTGAGCGTCGATGCATTGTCCTTGTAGAGCTTCACGAGCGCCGAGACGAGATCGGCTGCGGAGGCGTATTGCGCGGCGTACTGGTCGGCTTCGAACTCGTGCTTGCGCGAGTAGCTCGAAAGCAGCGGCTGCAGCAGGAAAGTAAAGCTCGGCACGACGAGAACGAACAGCACGAGCGCGACGGCAGTCGAGCGCGCATCGACGTTGAGTCCCGCGTAAAACCAGTCCTGCTGCATCACCAGATCGAGAAGCCACAGAAAGGTGAGGCTGCCGACGAAAATCCATGCAATGCGCTTGACGACATGGCGGAGGCGAAAATGCCCCAGCTCATGCGCGAGAACCGCTTCGACTTCAGGAGGTGTCAGCCGCGCCAGCAGCGTATCGAAGAAAACGATGCGTTTCGAATTGCCGAAACCGGTGAAATAGGCATTGCCATGGCTCGTGCGCCGCGAGCCGTCCATCACCATCAGTCCCTTGACCTTGAAGCCGCAGCGGTGCAGCAGCTTTTCGACGCGTTCCTTGAGATCGGGATCGCGCATGGGAGAAAACTTGTTGAAAAGCGGTGCGATCCACGTGGGGTAGATCGCGAGGATGAATAAATTGAACACCATCCATACGGCCCACGCGTAAAGCCACCAGTAAGGCCCCGCAGCCTGCATCAGCCACAGCACGCATGCGGCGAGCGGCAGCCCGAACGCGGCTGCCAGCGCCGCATTCTTTGCAAAATCGATCCAGTACAGCGCGGCGGTCATTTTGTTGAAGCCAAAGCGTTCTTCGATGCGGAAGGTCCGGTAGAGACCGAGCGGCAGCTCGACGATCGTCGTAACGACAGCCAGCAGCGCTATCAGCGTGAGGCCGCGAGCGATTTCGCCGTCGAACCGCGCCGATGCTGCGTCGTAGAGGAGCTGCACGCCGCCGCCAAAGGTGAGCCAAAGCACCAGAGCGGTATCGACGACGATGGCGATGAGTCCGAGCCTCGTCTTGGCGGCCGTGTAATCGGCGGCGCGCTGGTGCACGTCGAGCCCTACGTCGGCGGCAAATTGCGCCGGCACCGCGTCACGATGAGCCTGCACGTAGGCGATGTGACGCGCGTCGAGCCAGAGGCGCAGCGCCGTCGCGAGGCCGAGCACGGTGAGAAAGGTGAGACCGAATGCCGTCACGTTTGCGAAAGCTTGAACTGTGACACAATAAGAAGAGGCAAAAGCGTAAACAATTATGGCACAAGACCCTACGCACCTCATCTGGATCGACATGGAGATGAGCGGCCTGAACCCGGACACCGACCGGGTGCTCGAAGTCGCGATCATCATCACGGACGGCGAACTCGATACCGTTGTCGAGGCGCCGGTCTTCGTCGTGCATCAGGGCAACGAAGTGCTCGAGCGGATGGACGATTGGAACAAGTCGACGCACGCGAAGTCCGGCCTGGTCGACCGGGTGAAGACCTCAGCGTTCACCGAGGCGCAGGTCGAAGACCGGATGCTCGCTTTCCTCGCAGAGTATGTACCGCCCCGCGTTTCACCGATGTGCGGCAACTCGGTCCATCAGGACCGCCGCTTCCTTGCGCGCTACATGCCGCGCCTCGAAGATTATTTTCTTTACCGGAATCTGGACGTGAGCACGCTGAAAGAGCTTGCGAAACGCTGGAAACCGGAGTTAATCGGGGGTCTCGTCAAGCACGGCAAGCACGAGGCCCTGGCGGACATCCAGGAGTCGATCGAGGAGCTCAAGTTCTACCGCAAGCATTTCCTCAGGGTGTAAGCGAACGCGCGTAAGCGATAGGACCTCAGCGCGTAGCGCCGACAGCAATCCTCGGCGGACCACCGCGCTTATTCCAGCCTCAACTCGCCGTCGAATTTCACTTCCAGCTCGAGCTTGCCCACGTGCAGCGTCATGTGAGCGGGCAGCGACTCGTTGCCTTTCAGGCTCCCTTGCTCCAGCGCGTTACGCACTGCTTTCTCGATCGCAAGCTGCGAGTTGACGCCCACAGTCTTCAGAAACTTGCGGATGCTCATGTTGAGCGCTTCGTCGTTCATGCCGTCCTCCTCTTCGTGTGTGTGGACCTCGCGTGCTCGATCAGCGCACGCGTCGAGCTGTCGTGCGCCGCAACGGCACCATCGGGAGAGAGCTCGGGCAAAATGCGCGCAGCGAGTGTTTTCCCGAGCTCGACGCCCCATTGATCGAAGGCGTTGACGCCCCAGATGACGCTTTGCGCAAACACCTTGTGCTCGTACAGCGCGATGAGCGCGCCGAGCGCACGCGGCGTCAGTGCGCTGATAAGCAGCGTACTCGTCGGCCGGTTACCAGGAAAGACCTTGTGCGGCAGCAGCTTTTCGAGCTCGTTCGCCGGCACCTTCAAAGCCTGCATATCAGCGCGCGCTTCGTCGGCAGTCTTGCCCAGCATGAGAGCCTCGGTTTGCGCAAAGCAGTTGGAGAGCATGATGGCATGGTGCTCGGGCAGTGCGTGATGCGGCGTGAGGCACGCGATGAAATCGGCGGGCACGATTTGCGTGCCCTGGTGCAGCATCTGATAAAAGGCATGCTGGCCGTTGGTGCCCGGCGCGCCCCAGACGACAGGACACGTCGCGTAATCCAGTGCTTCACCGTCGCGCGTTACCGTCTTGCCGTTGCTTTCCATCTCGAGCTGCTGCAGGTAGTCAGGAAAGCGCTCAAGACGCATGTCGTAGGGCAGTATCGCGTGCGATGCTGTCGCGAAGAAGTCTGCGTACCAGACGCCGAGCAGCGCCATGATCACCGGCATGTTGCGCTCGAGCGGCGCCTGCGCGAAGTGCTCGTCGATTTCGCGTGCGCCGTCGCAAAGCGCCTCGAAATGATCGGCCCCGATCGCAATCTCGATCGGCAGACCCACTGCCGACCATAGAGAATAGCGGCCGCCGACCCAGTCCCAGAACTCGAATATACGTCGATCGGCGATGCCGAAGCTGTGCGCGCCGGCCACGCTCGCGGTGACGGCGGCAAAATGCTCGCCGCTGCGCGCGCCTACAGTTTTTGCGAGCCACGCGCGCACCGTTTTCGCGTTGGTGAGCGTTTCCTGGGTCGTGAACGTTTTCGAGACGATGATCGCGAGCGTCGTCTCGGGATCGAGTGCACTGAGTATCGTGTCGACGTGTGCGCCGTCCACGTTGGACATGAAATGCACTCGCGGCTGCGACACCGCGTACGGCTGCAGCGCTTCGACAGCGAGTGCGGGTCCCAGGTCCGAACCGCCGATGCCGATATTGATGACGTCGGTGATCACGCGGCCCGTCGCCCCCTTGACCGTTCCGGCGCGCAGCGCGTCGCAGAACCCTTTCATCTGCGCGCGTACGCGCGCGACCTCCTGCGTCACGTCGCGGCCGTCGAGCATGACCGGTGTGCGCGCGCGTAGCGCCGTGTGCAGCGCGGGCCGGCCTTCGGTCACGTTGATGCGCTCGCCGGAGGTTAGCCGCGCAATCCAGTCCGGCATGTCGCAGGCGGCGGCGAGCGCGACGAGCAGGCGCATCGTCTCGTCCGTCAGCCAGTGCTTGGAATAATCGAGAAGAAGCTCGCCGTGCGCGATGGAGAATCGCTCGAAGCGCTTCTCATCCGCTGCAAAAAGCGCCCGCAGCTCGAAGCGCGTTTCACGCCGGTGCGCCGCGAGCGCTTGCCAGGCAGGAAGTTTTGTCAGCGAGGACATGGGAGCGAAAGTGAAACTTTTGCGGCGTGACGCGCAGTCGATTGTAACCGGAAAGTACCCGCGTCCTGCGCGCATACAATGGCGCCATGGGACCTGTATTCACGGCATTCGCTCGCGCACTGCGCGACATCGGCCAGCCGCGCATACTGGCCGTGCTTCTCGTGCCTATGCTCGGCGCGATCGTGATCTGGTCGGTGCTCGCGTGGCTCTACTGGGATTCCTGGTCCGGCGCTTTGCGCGCGATGCTCGATGGGACAGCCGTGGCGCGCTGGCTCGTCGAACACGGCGCGGCCTGGCTGATCTCGAGCACCGCCGCGCTCCTGGTGCTCGTGCTGCTCCTGCCCGCAATGCTGATTACGGCGATTCTCGTGACCGAGCTCGTCGCGATGCCCGCGATCCTCTCGGTCGTTGGCCGCGCCTATCCCGGTCTCGAAAAAGCCGCTGGCGGGAGCATTCTGGGCAGCATCATCAATGCAGGCATTGCACTCACGGTATTCGCGCTGTTATGGATCGTGACACTGCCGCTATGGCTGACCGGCATAGGCGCCGTCCTGCTTCCTGCGTTCAATGCGGCGTACCTCAACCAGCGGCTGTTTCGCTACGAGGCGCTGGCGGAGCACGCAAGCCGCGATGAGTACCGCGGCATCGTCGCGCGCACCAAAGGAAGCCTGTATACGCTTGGGCTTCTTGCGGCGTTTCTGTACTACGTGCCTTTCGTCAATCTCATCGCGCCGGTCGTATCGGGACTCGCGTTCACCCACTTCTGCCTGCGTGAGCTCGCACAGCTGCGCTTAAACCCGATTTCGTAAATGAAAACGCCGCGATTCCTCGCGGCATTTTTTGGCGGGTTTAGGGCGGCGGAGCGAGCCGCAGCGAGCCGAAGGAAGGGAGGTAACGGAGGGAAACCTGGGTTTCCCTCTGTTCGTTTACCGGGCGTTCGATCGCCGCGGCAGCGAACGGATTGAGTCGTTAAATCCGTTCGAACACCGCGGCTATCCCTTGGCCGCCTCCTATGCACATGGTCACGAGCGCATAGCGCCCGCCGGTGCGCTGCAGCTCGTACAGCGCTTTCACGGTAAGCACCGCCCCGGTGGCCCCGATCGGATGACCGAGCCCGACTGCGCCGCCGTTCGGGTTCGTTTTCGCCGGATCGAATTTGAGATCGCACGATACCGCGAGCGCCTGTACGGCGAAGGCTTCATTCGATTCGATCACGTCCATGTCGTCGACAGTGAGTCCTGCCTTGTCGAGCGCACGCTTTACGGCCGGAACCGGACCAATGCCCATGATCTTCGGATCGACGCCGGCAAGGCCGTAGGAGACGAGCCGCGCCATCGGCTTCAACCCCGCTTTCTTGGCGGCTTCAGCTTCCATGAGCACGACCGCAGCAGCGCCGTCGTTGATGCCCGAAGCGTTGCCGGCGGTTACGCTGCCTTCCTTCTTGAAGACGGCGCGAAGCTTGGCCATGCCTTCGATAGTGGTATCCGCGCGCGGGTGCTCGTCTTTGTCGAAAACGACCGTGCCTTTGCGAGTCTTGAGCTCGATCGGGACGATCTGCTCCTTGAAGCGCCCTTTCTCGATTGCGTTGACCGCACGGCGGTGACTTTCGACCGCGAACTCGTCCTGCTCCTGGCGCCCGATCTTCCATTGCTCTGCGATGTTTTCGGCCGTGACTCCCATGTGGCCGGTATCGAACGGATCTGTCAGCGCGCCGACCATCATGTCGATCTGAGTGCTGTCGCCCATGCGCGCACCCCAGCGCTTCGAGGGATCGAGGAAGCCGCCGCGGCTCATCGACTCGGCGCCAGCGCCGACCGCGACATCGGCATCGCCGAGCTGGATCGCCTGCGCGGCGCTGACGATCGCCTGCAGACCGCTCCCGCAAAGGCGGTTCACGGTGAGCGCGGTGGTGTCCTGCGGCAGGCCGCCTTTGATGCACGCCACACGCGAGATGTACATGTCTTTCGCTTCGGTGTGGATGACGTTCCCGAGCACGAGCTGATTGACCTGCTTGGGATCGATCTTCGCGCGCTTCACCGCTTCCCTGATCACGGTGGCGGCAAGCTCGCTCGGCGGCATGTCTTTCAGCGCGCCGCCATAATCGCCGATCGCCGTGCGCACACCGCTCAGGATCACCACTTCGCGTTCGCTGTTCATGAGTTTCTCCTTGGATTGTCGCAGTGGATTGGCAGGGGCTGGCGTTGGAGACTGCGGGGAACGCTCAGTTTACGCCTGCGCCGGGCATGTGGGCAAAACAACGCCCCGGCATTTCAATGACGTGTGCTTGGCGCCTGGGCCGGGTGCGCGGCCGCGAAAAGCTGCTCGGCATCGACACTGTCGTAGCGATACGCGCGATTGCAGAATTCGCATGTCACTTCCACCGCGTCGCGCTCTTCGAGTATCGAGCGCACTTCCGCGTAACCCAGCATGCGCAGCATCGCGCCGACGCGCTCGTTCGAGCACGAGCATCGAAACGACACGGGCCGCGGCTCGAAGAGCCGGATGTCTTCCGCATGATAGAGCCGATGCAGGAGCCGCTGCGCCGGAAGTTGGAGCAGCTCCGGATCGGTGATGGTTTCTGCGAGCTTGGTCGCACGATTCCAGCTGTCCTGATCGGGCTCTTCGCGCGCCGGCAGCTTCTGCAGCAGGAGGCCGGCGGCGTGATCGTCGCCTGCGGCGAGCCACAGGCGCGTATCGAGCTGCTCGGAAGTCTGCATGTAGTGCTCGAGCGAAGCGGCAACGCCTGCGGCATCGATCTCGACCACGCCTTGGTACGTCGGTCGTCCTTCGCCCGGAACGAGCGTAATGACGAAACGCCCTTCGCCGAGCAGCGTATCGAGACCCGCCGTGTCCTCGAGCGTGCCCGTCCATTTAGCGGTTGCGCGCAGCGTCTGCTCGCTCGTGCACTCGACGACGATGAGCTTCACCGGGCCGTTGCCCTGCAGCTGCAGGATGATGGCGCCCTCGAATTTGAGTGTCGCAGCGAGCAGTGCGCCGGCGGCCATCAATTCGCCCAGTATCCGGCGGAGCACGGGCGGATAGTCGTGGCGCTCGAGTACCGCGCGCCAGGTGGCGTTGAGGTGCGCAATCTCCCCGCGGATCGGTGCGCCTTCGAAAATAAAGCGCTGAAGAGTGTCGTTCATGAGGTCTCTGATTTTTATCGAACGAAATTGGACCGTGCCCGCCCCGAATAATTCCTGCGTTCCGCTACCGCGGAACGATACGGCGGTAAAGCCGGTATCGTTCCACTTTGTCGCCCGGACGGTTGCCCTCCCAAATCTTGATCCAGTTGCCGGGCGGCGCTTTTTCATCCTGAGGCGAGCCTTGCACGAGCATCAGGTCGCAGTCGCGCCGGCGCTCCGCAGCCTCCTCGCGAAAAGTCACGATGCCGGCAAAATAATGCAGCATCGCGCGCTGCGGCTCGCCGAGCTCGCGGCTGGAAACGCAGCGGTGGCTCGGCGGTAATGCAGCTTCGAGACTGCGGATCATGCTGCGATAGCTTTTACCGGTGTCGATCCAGCCGATGAAGAGTATTGCCAGCAGCGCCCACGTGAGCGTCACGCCCGCCGCCCACACGAACGCGGGCCGCTCGGGGCTGCGTTTCAGCCGCGCGAGCACGGCGATCCAGGCGATGGTATACAGCGCGCCCAGCGCAAACGGGAGCAGTTTGAATCCCGGCGTATAGCCAGGCTGAATGCGATGCAGGTGCGCGTGCAGTCGCGGCGGCACCCCCAGCTCGAGACCCGACCAGTACACCCACCCGACCAACATGAAAAACGTGAACCCCATGACGGCAAACCAGTACCAGGCGTTTGCCGCGCCGCGGCGCAATGTCGCTGCGCCCGGCGTTGCAAGCAGTGTCAGCGGCAACAGCAGCGGCAGCGCGTAAAGCTCGCGCTTGTCCGTCGCCTCGGACAAAGCGAGCAGGGTGATCACGAAACCGGTGAGCGGCAGACTTATCGCAGGCTTCACAGGGCTGCCCCCAAATGCACGCCACAACGCCCACAGCGCGAGCGGCCACAGCGGCCACGCATACCACGGCATGATGCGCAGGTAATAGAGTCCGGTACGGGCACCCGCGTACAGCCGCGCTACGGTTTCCGACTGCAGCCAGGCACGGAAAAGCTCGGGCGAATAGGTGTGCAGCAGCAGCGGCCAGATCGTAAACCAGGGCAGAGCCGTAAGCAGGGCCAGCCCTAAGGCGAGCGCGTAGTCGCGCGTCCGCCACGCGCTGCTCACGAGCGGCAGCAGCAGCGCGATCAAGGCGACGATCACGGTTTCGGGTATGCCCTGCGACAAAAAGACGATGCCCAGCCCGGTGCCCAGCCAAAGGCCCCCTAGCGGCCCGCGCAGCGCACGCGCACAACCGTAGTACGCCATTGCAAAGCCCGCCATGCCCGCTACCTGTGGAACGAGTTGGTGACTGCGAACAACCAGGCCAAAGCAACCGATCAACAGCGCAATTGCCAGTGAAGCGAAGCCGGGCCCATTCAGCTCGCGTCCTGCGAGCCCGCAGAACAGCAGTGTCAGCGCGATATACAAACCCGTCGCGAGCCGTGCGCCGTCATGCAGCGGCAGCAGGGGAGAAAAGAAAATCGCGCTTGCGGCAGCGGTGAGGTAATAAAGCGGCGGCTCTTTCAGGAAAGGCTCTCCGGCGAGCGCAGGTGCGATCCACGAGCCGCCGCGGATCATTTCATACACGACGCCGAAGGTATAAGCCTCGTCGGGTTTCCACGGGTCGTGGGCGATGAGGCCTGGAATGAGCCACGCCAGACAGAGCAGCCCGACGAGCAGGCGACGCGCAGGCATCAGCAGGACGAATACGGCGCTATGCCGCACGCATGATCCATCGGGCTCTTCTTGTTATGGCTGCGGCGATTATCGCATTTCACTCGGTCGGATCGAGCGCCAATTCGGTGCTTCGCGCACTAATAGCGTGCGCGACTCGCGCGCCTGATTTCCTTTGAGGTCGTGCGCCATCAGCCGTGCGAGCGCTGATTTGCGAGCAAAAACAGCTTTTTGATTTGGTGCGTAAGCCCTGGGATGCAGCCTGGTATGCATCGTGCAAACGGCCGAGCCGTCATAATGAGGAGAAGCCGATGTCTGCGTTCAAGAATCCGTTCGATGGCGAAGTCACGCTCGGCTCGGGCTGCGGTTGCGGCCGCCACGCGAGCGCAGCCGAGCATGCGACTGATCCGAGCGCAGCCGAGCATGCGTCCGACCTGAGCGCGGCCTCATCAGATACCGAGGCGCTCGGCAGCCGCGCCGTCGAAAACGCAGTCATGCGGGCGCTCTTTCCCCACGATGCCACGCGCCGTCGTTTCATTCAGGCAGTCGGCAGTAGCACGGCGCTCGCGGCCGTCTCGGCGCTCTTCCCTCTGGCGGCTGCAAAGGACGTATTCGCTCAAAGCGGAAAAATCGAGAAACCCAATCTCAAGGTCGGCTTCATTCCGATCACCTGCGGCACGCCGATCATCATGGCGCAGCCGATGGGTTTCTACGGACGGCAGGGCCTCAACGTCGAGGTGGTGAAGACCGCGGGCTGGGCCGTCATACGCGACAAGACGCTGAACAAAGAGTACGACGCTGCGCACATGCTCTCTCCGATGCCGCTCGCCATTACGCTCGGCGTCGGCGCGAAGCCGATTCCGTACACGATGCCGGCGGTCGAGAACATCAACGGCCAGGCGATCACGCTTAGCGTTAAGCACAAGGACAAGCGCGATCCGAAGCAGTGGAAAGGCTTCAAGTTCGCGGTGCCATTCGATTACTCGATGCACAACTATCTGCTGCGCTATTTCGTGGCCGAGCACGGTCTCGATCCCGACCGCGACATCCAGATCCGCTCGGTGCCGCCGCCGGAGATGGTCGCCAACCTGCGCGCGGACAATATTGACGGCTTCCTCGCGCCCGACCCGGTCAACCAGCGCGCGGTGTATGACGGCGTGGGCTTCATCCACATCCTTTCGAAGGAAATCTGGGACGGGCACCCGTGCTGCGCATTCGCCGTGAGCCGGGAGTTCGTCACGCAGTACCCAGGCACTTACCGGGCGCTCCTGAAATCGATCGTCGACGCGACCGCGTTCGCGACCAAGCCCGAGAACCGCAAGCAGATCGCCGAGGCGATCGCGCCCGCGAACTACCTCAACCAGCCGGTGACGGTGATCGAGCAGGTGCTGACCGGCACGTTCGCCGACGGACTCGGCAACATACGCAAGGAGCCGAACCGCATCGATTTCGATCCTTTCCCGTACCAGTCTTTCGCGGTGTGGATCCTCACCCAGATGAAGCGCTGGGGGCAGCTCAAAGGCGACGTCGACTACGCCAAAGTCGCGCGCGAAGTGTTCCTCGCCACCGACGCCGCGAAGCTCATGAAGGAAGCCGGGATGAAAACGCCGGCGTCGCCGAACAAGAAGTTCGTGGTGATGGGCAAGGAGTTCGATCCCGCTAGACCGGACGCGTATCTCGCGAGCTTCGCGATCAAGCGGACGGTGTAGACAATGAAAGGAATCAACGTTTGGGGGGCACCGCTGCTCTCGCTTGTGATTCTGCTCGCCTTTCTCGGAATCTGGCACGCCGGAACGATGCCGGAGACAGG
>DATLEF010000076.1:0-2598 GCA_035525455.1 Burkholderiales bacterium | reverse complement strand
CAAGCGCTGGCGGCAGCGCCCGATCTTCGATTCGAGCTGCTTACTCTTCTTGTCGGGGCAAGCAGCGTGACCCTGTACTACAAAGGACATCGCGGGTTGGCGGCCGAGGTTTTTCACTTTGGCTCGAACGGTAAAGTATCGAAGGCTTACGCGCATTATGCAGAGCGGCAAATCTGAGAATGTCGTCTCACGCGCAATGACCGCATATCATGCAAACGCCATGGCATCAGTCCTCACCAGGGCAGGCATCGCGCTTATCGCGCTGTGCTTTTTGCTCATTCCCGGCGCCCAAGCGCAAACGTCGTGCATACCGGGAATCACGTTCGGCAGCCTGCTCGGCTCGCTGCGCGTGGGCTACGGCGATGGCAGGCTGCGGGTCGAGCGGCTCTACGCCGTGTGTCTCCCGGCGCCCGCCCGGCAAAGCAAGACCAACTATATGTATGAGCCCGACGACGGTGGCCTGCTTTCGATGCGCGTCAAAAGCGCCGATGGACAGCTGCTGTACACCTACGTGTGGTACGCAGAGCGCATCGGGACGATATGGGAGTTAAGCCGCTATAAGGTAGTGGGCGGCCATGAGTCGGTGAAACCGCTGGCCGCGGGCGATTACCTGCTCGAGTTCGCGGCCGATGAGAAGCTCTTCAGCCGATTTGCATTCTCGATCGTCGCGATGAAGAGCGAGGATCCCTATCAGGCCGCAGGTACCCGTTATTTCATCGAGGGCCCGTGGAGCGAATACGGCAATCTCTACTACCAGCGCAACGATCCGCAGTCCTCCGTCGTATTCACGACCTGGGTTCAGGAGCAGAGCGGACGCGAAAGCAAGCGCTCGGTCCCCTACGAGGCCAGGCTCATACGCGCGAGCAGCGGCGCGGTGCTCGCCGAGGAATCCGGCACGCTGCGCCTGGAACCGCGCTGGCTGAACGCCACCCTGCACTTCCGTCCCGCGGGCGACAAGAACAACTTCTTCAAAGCCGGAGAGCTCCTGAAGGAGGATGGCGCCTACCATATCCGCTTCGTGGTCGACGGCAAGCTCCGCGGCGAGTACCCGTTCGCGGTCAAGAACGGGCAGATTCAATTGCAAGGCCGCCAGGTCAGGCAGGGCACCGAGCCTCTGGACTACATCACGGATCACATCTCGGGCGGCCGCTATACGTCGTGGTGGATCAAACGCGACACAAAAGCCGGTAGATAATTATCCGAGTGTCGAATCCGCAGGCGAATGAGACATACGGATCCTCCGATGAGGTTTTGCTCTTTTATCAAATTCGCTGCCGCCGCAATGCTCTTCATCTCCTCGATGCCGCTCTTTGCGGCAGACCGATGGTATCTGCTCGTTCCTGCGCGCAGTGAATATGACGAGCGCAGTCCGCTCTCGCAGGGTTTCAGGATCCTCGATAAGAAACCGCTCATCGAATGGCCTCTGCAAGGCGCCTATGACACTGCGTCGGAATGCGAAGGCGTACGAAATAAAACCTTGAAGCTGCAACGCGATATCCTTTCGAGATCGTCCGAGGCCTTTCTCAGCGACACGGCGGGGACCAGCGACCCCGAGTTCCTGAAAGCTCAGCGCGCGCTCATGGAAGCACAACACGCGAATGTTTCAGCGTTCATGGCCAGCCGATGCATCGGCAACGACGATCCACGTCTGCGGCCATGAACACATTACCTGCAATACGACACGGCTTTCTCGAGCGACCGGGATGCAGCATTTACTACGAGGCCACGGGATCGGGTCCCGCGGTTGTATTTGCGCACGGACTCGGCAGCAATCACATGACGTGGTGGCAGCAGGTCCCGCATTTCTGCGATCGTTATACCTGTGTGACGTTCGCTCATCGCGGCTACGCGCCGGGGACCGAAATTTCCGGCGGTCCCGATCCGAAAGACTATCCCGGGGATCTCGCGGCGCTCATCGAGCATCTGCAACTCTCTGACGTGAGGCTCGTCGGCCAGTCGATGGGCGGCTGGTGCACCCTCGAGTACGTGCTTGCCCATCCGCACAAAGTGCGTGCGCTTGTACTCACATCCACATGCGGAACTATCGACAGAGCCTCTGTCCCTTTGAAAGAACCGCAACGCCTGAGCGAATGGACGACAAAGGCCGCAGCGGCGCGCGCCGACATGCAACGCGCTGGAATTGCACCTCCGGCAGGCGCACGCATGGCGAAGGAACAGCCTGCGCTCCACTTTCTCTACCAGGAAATCGCCAACGCAAGCACCGGCGTCGACCGCGAGAAACTTCGTAAGCGCATTGCGGCGATCGCCAAGCGGCCGGCGGAAGTGATTCGAGGCGTTTCCGTGCCGACGCTCTTCATTAATGGTGGAGAAGACACGACGTATCCGTGGTTTCTTTCAGAGGCGCTTGCGTCCATGATGCCCAACGCGAATTTCGAGCTGGTGCGCGAAGCGGGCCACTCGGTCTATTTCCAGCGCGCCGCGATCTTCAACCAACTGGTCGACGTGTTTTTCGGCAGCGTCTGACTTTTACAGCGAGAGGAGAAATAATGGATCCAGTCGTTCACTTTGAAATGCCGTACGACGATCGAGACCGCGTGGCAAAGTTTTATGGCGCAGCATTCAGCTGGAACACGCAGA
>DATLEF010000056.1:0-8652 GCA_035525455.1 Burkholderiales bacterium | reverse complement strand
AGCGCGCGGAAATCAGCGCGGAGTTCGACACGACGCACACTCCGGCACTCGCGCGCTGGCTCGATGAGCACGAGCTCGGCGGCGATGAAGGCGGGTGCCTCCTGCGGCGGGTCGTCGATGCGAGCGGACGATCGCGGGCATTCATCAATGGGAGTCCGGCCACGCTCACGCAAATGCGCGAAGCCGGCGAATTTCTGGTCGACATACACGGACAGCACCAGCACCAATCGCTGTTGCGTCCCGCCGTACAGCGCGAGCTGCTCGATGCCTTCGGAAACGTCGCCGACCTCGCCGATCGCACGGCAATACTGTACCGGCAGTGGCGGGATCGCACGGATCAGCGCGCGGCGTTCGAGGCGAACGCAGCCGCTATCGAGGCCGAACGCGAGCGGCTGCAGTGGCAGTTGAAGGAGCTTGATGCGCTTGCATACACGCCCGAGGGTTGGCAGGCGCTCACGGGGGAACACGGACGGCTTACGCACGCGGCAGGACTCCTTGAAGGTGCACAGTACGGGCTGGACGCGCTCTCCGAAGGCGATGCGGCCAGCCTCACGCAACTGAACGGCGTCATCGCGCGCCTCGAGGGTTTGCTTCTGTACGATTCGTCTCTGCGCGAAGTGCTCGACGTCCTGGAGCCCGCGTCGATACACATTCAGGAAGCGGTCTACAGCCTCAGGCACTATCAGCAGAAGCTCGAGCTCGATCCGCAGCGGCTGCGGGAAAGCGAGAACCGGATCGACGCGGTGCACACTGCGTGCCGCAAGCATCGCATCGCCATCGAGGAGATACCGCTGACGCTTGCGCGCTGTCGCGCGCGGCTGACAGAGCTCGACGAAAGCGCTGACCCGGCGGCGCTCAAGCGGCTTGAAGAGGAAGCGCACGCGGCTTATCTGGCGCAGGCGGAAAAGCTGAGCAGCGGACGGCGCAAGGCGGCGACCAAGCTCGGCTCGGAAGTGACCGCCGCCATGCAGTCCCTCGCGATGGCGGGCGGTGTGTTCGAAGTCAAGCTGGAGAAGCTCGAGCAGCCCGCGGCGTACGGCCTGGAGCAGGTCGAGTTTCGCGTCGCGCCGCATGCGAGCATGACGCCCCAGGCGATTTCGAAAGTGGCGTCGGGCGGCGAGCTCTCGCGGCTCAGTCTCGCTTTACAGACGGTGACGAGTCACTTTGCGCAGGTGCCGACGCTCGTATTCGACGAAGTCGACGCCGGAATCGGCGGCGGGGTCGCTGAAATCGTCGGGCGGATGCTGAAGCAGCTCGGCCGCAAGCACCAGGTGATGTGCGTTACGCATTTGCCTCAGGTTGCTGCGTGCGCCGATCAGCAGTGGCAAGTCGCGAAGACCGCGACCAAGGCTAAAGTCTGGAGTGAAGTGATTGCGCTCGACGACGCACAGCGCGTCGATGAAATCGCGCGCATGCTGGGCGGCATGAAAATAACCGAAACCACCCGCAAACACGCCGCCGAGCTGCTCGGACTGAAGCCGAGCTAGTCGCGCTTCATGCGGTGCGGGCAGTTGGTGCGCGTGCACTGCGCATACAGGTGCAGCGAGTGATCCTGGATCTGGAAGCCGCGCGCGGCTGCGACTTCGATCTGCCGCTTCTCGATTTCGGAATCGTAAAACTCCTCGACATGTCCGCATTCCACGCACACGATGTGGTCATGGTGACCGCCCTGTTTGAGCTCGAACACCGCTTTCCCGCTTTCGAAGTGATGTCGAATCAGCAGCCCGGCCTGCTCGAACTGAGTAAGCACGCGGTATACGGTGGCAAGCCCGGTGTCCGTGCCTTCTTTCAGCAGCGTCTTGTAAACATCCTCCGCCGATAGATGCCGGACCTCGCTCTTTTCGAAGATTTCGAGGATACGCAGCCGCGGCAGCGTCGCTTTCAGACCGATGGTTTTCAGGTCGGACGGGGAGCTCAAAGGAAACGTCCTGTCGGAGAGGAGGGCTTCTGGGCTATGATATTCGGAATCTTTTCCAAAGCAAACGTGCGCGCGCCCGCGCGCCGACCCGATTCCCGTGTCTTCTACTCTTAAACTGCTACCGCTTCTGATCGCGCTCGCCGGCTGCGGATGGATGCCCGTGCTGCCCGGTCTTACGCCGCACAAGATTGACATTCAGCAGGGCAACTACGTCACGCAGGAGATGGTCTCGAAGCTGAAGCCCGGCATGAGCAAGAGTCAGGTGCGTTTTGCTTTGGGCACGCCGCTGGTCGTCGATCCATTTCATGCCGATCGCTGGGATTACGTTTACGTGCAGCAGAAGGGCGGACGCACCGTAGAGCAGCGCCACATCGCAGTCATTTTCAAGGACGAGAAGCTCGTGCGCATCGACGGCGACGTCGCACCCGCGCCAAGCGCTGCGGCGGCAGGAGAGACCGCAGCAACGCCCAAGCCGGCGCCGAGCGCTGCGGCGACGGGAGAGCCCGCAGCAACGCCCAAGCCCGCGCCATGACCATGAACGTCGCAATCGCCGGTGCGACCGGCCGCATGGGACGCGTGCTCATAGAAACGGTGTTGCACGCGCCCGATGCAAAGCTTGCCGCTGCGCTCGAGCAGGCGGGCAACGCCCATCTTGGAAAAGATGCGGGTGAGCTCGTCGGCGAAGCCTGTGGGCTGCGCATTTCCAGCGATGTGCAGCAGGCGCTGGCGGGATGCGACGTGCTCATCGACTTTACGCGGCCCGAAGGCACGGCTGCGCATCTTGCGGCGTGTCGTACGCACGGCGTGAAGCTCGTCATCGGTACCACCGGCTTCGACGATGCTCAAAAACGCGCCATCACTGAAGCGTCGCGCGAAATCGCCATCGCGATGGCCCCCAACTTCAGCGTAGGCGTCAATCTCGCCTTCACCCTGATCGATACTGCGGCGCGCGTTCTGAACGAAGGATACGACATCGAAATCGTCGAAGCGCATCACCGGCACAAGATCGACGCGCCGTCGGGAACGGCATTGCGCATGGGCGAAATTGCTGCGCGCGCGCGCGGGCGCAATTTAAAAAGTGATGCGGTTTATGGGCGCGAAGGCGTTACGGGTGAGCGCAAGTCAGAGACGATCGGTTTCGCGACGGTGCGCGGCGGCGACGCGGTAGGAGACCACACCGTCATGTTCCTCGGTACGGGCGAGCGCATCGAGATCACGCATCGATCCACGAGCCGCGCGACATACGCGCAAGGCGCTTTGCGTTCGGCGCGATTCATCCTGGACAAGAGCAACGGCTTCTACGACATGCAGGACGTGCTAGGGCTGCGCTAACACACCTACTCCACTGCTTCGGTGCGGCTGCGCCGCACCTCGCCGTGCGTTTGTTCGGGAAAGCCCTTTTGCGTATAATGTGGACCTCAAGCGAGCGGGACGGGTAAACCTGTCCCGCTTTCCACATCTAGTTCCGTAAATTCAGGAGTTTGCCGTGTCAGCGCGTACGCCCGCCATCCTCGTACTCAAGGATGGAACGGTATTTCGCGGCACCTCCATCGGGGCCGACGGCATCACCGTCGGCGAAGTGGTCTTCAATACGGCGATGACGGGCTATCAGGAAATCCTGACGGACCCGTCGTACTGTCGGCAGATCGTCACGCTGACTTACCCGCACATCGGCAACTACGGCGCGAATGCCGAAGACGTCGAAGCCGATCGCATATACGCCGCAGGTCTCGTGATCCGGGACCTCCCAGTCGCATCATCGAACTGGCGTGAGGAGTGGACGCTCGGCGAATATCTGAAGCGCGAGAACATCGTCGCAATCGCCGACATCGACACGCGCAAGCTTACCCGCATGCTGCGGGACAAGGGCGCGCAGGACGGCTGCATCATGGCGGGGGCCGTCGATGACAAAGCGGCACTCGCGGCCGCGCGTGAATTCCCGGGGCTGATCGGCATGGACCTCGCCAAAGTGGTGAGCTGCAGGACGCCTTATGCGTGGGACGAAGGCGTGTGGGGTCTGGAAGCGGGGTATACGAAACGCACCGAGTCGCGGTTTCACGTCGTCGCGTATGACTATGGCGTCAAGCGCAACATCCTTCGCAAGCTCGCCGGACATGGCTGCAAAGTAACGGTCGTTCCCGCCGAAATGCCTGCCGAGGAAGCGCTGGGTTTGGAGCCGGATGGAATATTGCTCGCCAACGGCCCGGGCGATCCGGCGCCGTGCGACTATGCGATACGCGCGATCCGTACGTTTCTCGGCATCGGCGTACCGCTCTTCGGTATTTGCCTCGGCCACCAGTTGCTGGGCCTTGCCGTCGGCGCAAAGACCGTGAAAATGAAATTCGGCCATCACGGCGCGAACCATCCGGTGCAGGATCTCGAGACCGGGCGTGTGATGATCACCAGCCAGAATCACGGGTTTGCTGTCGATCCTGCCACACTGCCGCAGAACGCGCGCGTGACTCACGTGTCGCTTTTCGACGGCAGCCTGCAGGGATTTACGCTCACCGACCGGCCTGCGTTCTGTTTCCAGGGCCATCCCGAGGCGAGCCCGGGCCCGCACGACGTCGACTATCTTTTCGCTCGTTTCGTGAAATCGATGGAGCAGAAGCAAAGTGCCTAAGCGGAACGACATACGGTCGATCCTCATCCTGGGCGCCGGGCCGATCGTCATCGGACAGGCCTGCGAATTCGATTATTCCGGAGTGCAGGCGTGCAAGGCGCTGAAGCAGGAAGGCTATCGCGTCGTTCTCGTGAATTCGAATCCGGCCACGATCATGACCGATCCCGAGATGGCCGATGCGACGTATATCGAGCCCGTGAACTGGCAGATGGTCGAGAAGATCATCGAGCTCGAACGTCCGGACGCCCTGCTGCCGACGATGGGCGGGCAGACTGCGCTCAATTGCGCGCTCGATCTGGCGCGGCACGGCGTGCTCGAGAAGTACGGCGTCGAGATGATCGGCGCTTCGCGCGAAGCGATCGACAAAGCGGAAGACCGCGAGAAGTTCAAGGTGGCGATGTCGAAAATCGGGCTCGCGAGCCCGCGTTCAGCGCTCGCGCATAGTATGGAGGAAGCGCTGCAGGTCCAGGGCATGGTGGGCTACCCGACGATCATCCGGCCCTCGTTCACGCTCGGCGGCACCGGCGGCGGTATCGCGTATAACCGCGAGGAATTCATTTCGATCGTCGAGCGCGGGCTCGACGCGAGCCCGACCAAAGAGGTGCTGATCGAGGAATCGGTCATCGGCTGGAAAGAGTACGAGATGGAAGTGGTTCGCGATCGCAAGGACAACTGCATCATCGTGTGCTCGATCGAGAACTTCGATCCGATGGGTGTGCACACCGGCGACTCGATCACGGTCGCGCCGGCACAGACGCTCTCCGACAAGGAGTACCAGATCATGCGCAACGCGTCGATCGCGTGTCTGCGCGAGATCGGCGTGGATACCGGAGGCTCGAACGTGCAGTTCGGCATCAATCCCTCCGACGGACGCATGGTCATCATTGAAATGAACCCGCGGGTATCGCGCTCCTCGGCGCTTGCATCCAAGGCAACCGGCTTCCCGATCGCCAAAGTTGCGGCGAAGCTTGCCGTCGGTTACACCCTGGACGAATTGCGCAACGATATTACCGGAGGTGCTACGCCGGCCTCGTTCGAGCCGACGATCGATTACGTCGTCACCAAGGTGCCGCGCTTCGCGTTCGAAAAATTTCCGCAGGCGGACGATCGACTGACGACGCAGATGAAATCGGTAGGCGAGGTGATGGCGATCGGCCGCACCTTCCAGGAATCGGTCCAGAAGGCACTGCGCGGGCTCGAAACGGGCTCTGACGGCTTCGACGAGCGCACGACCGAGCGCGAGGTGATCGAAAACGAGCTTGGCGACCCGGGGCCGGACCGCATTTACTTCGTCGCGGACGCTTTTCGCAGCGGCATGACGCTGGCTGAAATCCACGAGCTCACGCGCATCGATCGCTGGTTCCTCGCGCAGATCGAGGATTTGATGCGCATGGAGCGCGAGCTCGCCGGGCGGCCGTTCGAGTCGATAGACGCGGAGGAAATGCGGCGCTTGAAGCGCGCCGGGTTTTCCGACCGGCGGCTGGCGAAGTTGTTGGATACTCGACAGGACGCTGTTCGCCAAAGGCGCCACGCGTTGCACGTGAGGCCCGTGTATAAGCGCGTCGATACCTGTGCGGCTGAGTTTGCAACCCGAACTGCGTACATGTACTCGACCTACGAGGACGAGTGCGAAGCACAGCCGACGGAGCGCAGGAAAGTCATGGTGCTGGGCGGCGGGCCGAACCGCATCGGGCAAGGCATCGAGTTCGATTACTGCTGCGTTCATGCGGCGCTCGCGCTGCGCGAGGACGATTTTGAGACCATCATGGTCAACTGTAATCCGGAAACGGTCTCGACGGATTACGACACATCCGATCGCCTCTACTTCGAACCGCTCACTCTGGAAGACGTGCTCGAGATCGTGCACGTCGAAAAGCCGTTCGGCGTGATCGTCCAGTTCGGCGGGCAAACGCCGCTCAAGCTCGCGCGCGATCTCGAGGCGAACGGTGTGCCGATCGTCGGTACTACGCCTGACGCCATCGACGTCGCGGAGGATCGCGAGCGTTTCCAGAAACTTCTGCACAAGCTCAAATTGAAGCAGCCGCCGAATCGGACGGCACGCAGCGCGAGTCGCGCTCTCGCAGCCGCTGAGGAGATCGGCTATCCGCTGGTCGTCCGGCCTTCATACGTGCTCGGCGGCCGCGCCATGGAAGTGGTGCACGAGCAGGCCGACCTCGAGCGTTACATGCGCGAGGCGATCAAAGTCTCCAACGATTCGCCGGTGTTGCTCGACCGTTTTTTGAACGATGCGACCGAAGTCGACGTAGACGCGGTGTGCGACGGCACCGAGGTCCTGATCGGCGGCGTGATGGAGCATATCGAGCAGGCCGGCGTGCATTCGGGCGATTCGGCGTGCTCGCTGCCTCCATTTTCCTTGTCCACCGAATTGCAGGACGAGCTCAGGCGGCAGACGGTGGCGATGGCGCGCGCGCTGAAAGTCGTCGGGCTGATCAACGTGCAGTTCGCGATCCAGAAAGGTCTGGTGTACGTGCTGGAAGTGAATCCGCGCGCGTCCAGAACCGTGCCTTTCGTATCGAAGGCGACGAGTCTGCAGCTCGCGAAAATCGCAGCGCGGTGCATGGTTGGGAAATCGCTGGCGGACCAGGGCGTGAAGGCCGCCATCGTTCCACCGTACTATTCAGTGAAGGAGGCCGTGTTCCCCTTCATCAAGTTCCCGGGCGCCGATACGATACTCGGGCCCGAGATGAAGTCGACCGGCGAGGTCATGGGCGTGGGCGCGACATTCGCGGAAGCGTTTCTCAAGTCACAGATGGCAAGCGGCGAGCGCTTGCCCTCCGGCGGCAAGGTATTCCTGAGCGTGCGCGATTCGGACAAGGAGCGCATCGTGGACATCGCACGCTCGCTGCACGCGCTCGGGTTTGTTTTGCTGGCGACGCGCGGCACCGCCAATGCAATTGCAAGCTCCGGATTGCCGGTGACCCCGGTGAACAAGGTCACCGAAGGCCGGCCTCATATCGTCGACATGATCAAGAACCGCGAAATTGCGCTCATCGTCAATACGGTCGAGGATCGCCGTACCGCGATTAGGGATTCGTATTCAATACGTCGCGCGGCTCTCCAGCAGCGCGTTTCGTTATTTACGACGCTTGCCGGCGCGCGCGCGGGCTGCACTGGCATGGAGCACGTGCAGGAGCTTCGCGCCTACAGTGTTCAGCGCCTGCATGCGAGCCTAGCGGCTGACATGACGTCATGAGCAAAGTCCCATTGACGGTCAACGGCGCGGCCAGGCTACGTGCCGAGCTGCAGGAACTGAAAGGCGTGCAGCGGCCCGCGATTATTACGGCGATCGCCGAGGCGCGTGCGCACGGTGATCTCGCCGAGAACGCCGAATATGCCGCAGCCAAAGAACGCCAGAGCTTCATCGAAGGCCGCATCGCAGAGCTCGAGTCCAAGCTCTCGAACGCCCAGATCATCAATCCCGCGCTGCTCGAGGCCGATGGTCGCTGCGTATTCGGATCGACCGTCGATCTCGAGGACCTGGGAAACGGCGAAATCGTGACCTACCAGATCGTGGGTGACGACGAGGCGGACATCAAGCAAGGCAAGATTTCGATCGGCTCGCCGATGGCGCGCGCGCTGATCGGCAAATCTTCGGGCGACGTCGCGGAGGTGCAGGCCCCGGGGGGCTTGCGCGAGTTCGAAATACTCGACGTCAAATATATTTAGACCCAGCGTTCAGATTTCAGCGTTCAGATAATCCTTGCGCTGACTTCTGACTTCTGCGTTCTCGCCTGCTAAGACTTCTGAAAATTGCGCTTCGTCTTTCGTGGCAGCTTGCGTTTGGCGCGAGGTTTTGCGACTTTCTTCTGCTCTTCCGCCGGCTTCGGCCGGTAAATCACCAGAATTTTTCCGATATGCTGCACGGGCTTGGCATCCACGGCTTCGCAGATAGCCTCGGCAAGGCGGGCGCGCGCGTCCCGGTCTTCGTCGAGCATACGGATCTTGATGAGCTCGTGGCTCCTCAGGTTGGCGTCGATTTCTTTGATCACCTGCGCCGTCAGGCCCGCGTTGCCGACCATCACGACCGGATGCAGATGATGTGCACGAGCGCGCAACGCGCACCGCTCGCCGGAGGTAAGCTCTTTCATCC
>DATLEF010000018.1:0-37086 GCA_035525455.1 Burkholderiales bacterium | reverse complement strand
CGCTGATTGTAGTGCGTGCAACGTGCCGCATAGGCGCGTTGCTTGCTCGCCCTCCGGTTTCCTGCCTCGCGTAATCCCTCGTATATACTGCGCCCTGCCGATCCGCAGGCCCGGCAGATTCGCGATCGAAAAAGATGAACGAATTAGGCGCTTTCCTTCCGCAGACCAACATCGCGTACTTCACCATGGAAGTCGCGCTGCGCGTCGAAGTTCATACCTACGCCGGTGGTCTCGGCGTGCTCGCGGGCGATACCGTGCGCTCGTGCGCAGACCTCGAGCTTCCCGTGGTCTTCGTTTCTCTCTTGAGCCGCGCCGGATATTTCCGTCAGGAAATCGACGCCGAAGGGCGGCAGGTCGAGCACCCTGATCCGTGGGACATGGTGCGCTGGGCGCAACCGCTCGCTGCGATGATCGGGGTCAAGATCGAGGAGCGCGACGTGTGGGTGCGGCCGTGGCTGTATGTGCACAAGTCGGAGGAAGGGTACGCGGTTCCAGTACTCCTGCTCGACACCGATCTCGAGCAAAACGACACGCGCGACCGCGACCTCACGCATTACCTCTATGGCGGCAACGAGGAATACCGTCTGAAGCAGGAGCTGCTGCTCGGGGTCGGCGGCGTGCGCATACTGGAGGCGCTGGGGTTCGAGATCCGCACGTACCACCTGAACGAAGGCCACGCCGCGCTGGCGACACTCGAGCTCCTCAAGCGTTTTCCGCGCCGTCGCCGTCAGAACGACAAGGCGGACTGGTCGTACGACGCCGACCGCGTGCGCGACCTGTGCGTATTCACGACGCATACGCCCGTCGAAGCGGGACATGACCGCTTCTCGTATGACTTGGTCAGCCGCATCGCCACGGATTTGCTCCCGTTAGAAGTCGTGAAGCTCTTCGGCGGCCCCGATCGGCTGAACATGACACGCATCGCGCTCAACCTGACCGGTTACGTGAACGGCGTTGCGCAGCGTCATGCGATCACGGCGCGCGCGATGTTTCCCGGATTCGATGTGCGCGCCGTCACCAACGGCGTGCACGTCGGCCTGTGGGCGCATCCGGCGTTTGCGGCGCTTTACCATGCGCATTATCCGCAGTGGATGCACGAGCCGGAAGTGCTCGTGCGCGCCGATCAGCTGCCCGACGCGGATCTGTGGAGCGCGCACGAACGGGCGAAGGCCGACCTGTGCAGGCTCGTAAAAAAGCATTGCGACATCGAGCTGGATCCGGCGATTCCCGTCATCGGCTTCGCGCGCCGCATGACCGGCTACAAACGGCCCGATCTGCTGTTCAGCGATCTGCAGCGACTGGCGGCGATCGCGGAGAAGCATCCGTTCCAGCTCGTTTTCTCGGGCAAGGCGCATCCGGCCGACAGCGCGGGCAAGGAGAGTCTGCACGCCATCCACAAGGCGATGCGCGCGCTGTCGGGGAAAGTCCGGGTGGCTTTTCTGCATAACTACGACATGTCGATCGCGCAGGTTCTCGTGGCGGGCGCGGACGTGTGGCTCAACACACCGCTGCCGCCGCTGGAAGCATCGGGCACGAGCGGCATGAAAGCAGCGGTGAACGGGCTGCTCAACCTGAGCATGGTCGACGGGTGGTGGGTCGAAGGCTGTATCGAAGGCGTCACCGGCTGGGCCATCGATGACGCAACCGACGCAGCGCCGCTCTACGACAAGCTCGAGCGGGTCGTGCTGCCGCTGTACTACAACGACCGCACGCGCTGGACCTGGATGATGAAACAGGCGATCAGCAAGATCGCGTGTTACTTCAACAGCCACCGGATGATGCGGCGGTACGCCGCCGAAGCCTACCTGCGGTAGGCTTGTCGGCGGCGTGCGCCGCTGCGCGCCAGTAAACGAACAGAGAGAAACCAATGGTTTCTCTCCGTAACCTCTCTTCCTTTGGCGCGTGCGGCGCGCGCGCTTCAACAATCAGTGAGCACGAGCGATACATGATAAAAAAGAAGGCCACGAAGAAACATAAAGTTGATCCAGTGAATCTGGATGCGAATGCTACGCCGGTGATGAAGGGCGGCATGCCGCAGGCGCTGGGGATGCGCGTGACGTCGCTGACCCGCAAGAAAGTCGAAGGGGAGATGGCGATCACGCCGCTGCATCTCAATCTGAACGGACGGGTGAACGGCGGCGCGATCATGGCATTCGCGGATGCGCTGGGCGCGGTCGGCGCGGTCGCGAACCGGCCTCTGGGCTACCGCGGCGGAACGATCGAATCGAAAACCAACTTTTTCGTGGGCGGCGTCGGGCCGGTCCTGTCAGCCGTGTCCGTGGCGCTGCACGTCGGCCGCACGACCTCGGTGTGGCAGACTACGATCAAGAACGCGGATGGCAGCATGGTCGCGATGGTGACGCAGACGCAGATTTCGGTTCCTGCAACGGAGAAAAACGAATCCTCCAGCGCCTAGGAGGAGGCTTATGGCATTCATACGAATCCTGCTCGCCGCGGTCGCGCTCGCGACGGTTGCGTTACCCGCGACGCTGGGCGCGCAGGAATCGAAGCGCCCGATACGGCTGCTGGTTCCTTCGCCCGCGGGCGGGCCTTCCGATTTCGCGGCGCGGCTCATCACGACGAAGTTGAGCGAAGCGCTCGGGCGCAACGTCATCGTCGACAACCGCCAAAGTGTGAATGGGATACTCGCGAGCGAGATCGCAGCCAGATCGCCGCCCGATGGCAATACGCTCTTGATCGGCAACAACGGGACACTGGTAATGAACCCGGGGCTGTACAAGAAGCTGCCGTACGATCCGCTGAAGGACTTCGCACCGATCACGCAGCTCGTTTCAGCGGGCACGGCACTCGTTGCGAGCCCGAAGTTTGCGCCGCAGACGTTCAAGGACTTCCTCGCGGCGGCGCGGAAAGACCCCGGGCGTATCAACATCGGTGTCGCGGGAGCCAATGGAGCCGTTGGCACCGAAGTGCTGAAGCAGGCCGCCGCGATCAAGTTGAATAACATTCCCTATAAAGGCAGCGCACCGACCGAGCAGGCGATCGTCGGAGGCGAGATCGACGTGGCCTTGCTCTCCATTCCGGTAGTCGCGCCGCAGGTCAAAGCGGGGCGCATGAAAATCTATGGCGTAACGACCGCGAAGCGCTCGCACTTGCTGCCGGACGTGCCCACCATTCGCGAACAGGGCATCGAAGGATATGAATTCGGAAACTGGCACGGGTTGCTCGCGCCTGCGGGGACACCCGAGAAATTCATTTCCGACGTGCATCGCGAAGTCGTGCGGATACTCAACAGCAAGGACATACAGGACCTCGTGCTCGCGCGCGGCAACGAAGTCATCGCGAACACGCCTGCCGAATTTTCGGCGAAGTTGAAGCGCGACGTGCCGCGCTACAAGAAGCTCATCGCCGAGTCAGGAATAGAAATTCAATGAGCGGCGGCGGAAAAAGCGTGGGGTTCGGTGCGCTATTAACGCACCCTACGACTTTTTCGTGACGCCGTCCGCGATCATCGTATCGATCTCGATATCGCTGTAACCGGCTTCCCGCAGCACCTCGACGCTGTGCTCGCCCAGGCGCGGCGCGGGCCGGTGCTCACCGGGTGGCGAGTCCGACCAGCGGCTCGGCACCGCCATCGTGCGTATGACGCCTTCGCTGGGGTGCTCCACGGTGGAAAAAAACCCGGTCGCGTTGAGATGCTCGTCCGCGAGCAGGGCTTCGAGCGAATTGAGCGGCATGACTGGAATGTCAGCTGCGCCAAGAGCGGTCATCCACTCGGCGCTGGTGCGCGTCTTCATGTGCTCGGCAACGAAGGCATAAATCTCCGCGATGTGTTGTGACCTGGCCGTCTGCGTCGAGAAGCGCGCGTCCTGTTCGAACATATCTTCGGCGCCCAGAAGACGAAAAAAATTGCGCCATTGCTTGTCGTTGTAAACAAGGAGACACAGATAGCCGTCCCTGGTCGCATACGGATTGCGATGCGGCGCCAGCAGGCGCGACTGTCCCATCGGGCCTTCGGCCGGCACGAAAGTCTCGCCGCCCATGTGCTCGCTCAGGATGAACTGCGTGAGCGACTCGAACATCGGCACTTCGACCGATTGCCCTTTGCCGGTGCGCTCGCGATAGAAGAGCGCCGCCGTGATGGCGTTCACCGTATTGAGGCCTGTAATGCGGTCTGCGACGGTCGAGGGCACATAGCGCGGGCGGTCCGCGCCGGCCTGCTGCGCGAGCGTCGGAAGCGCCACCATGCCCTGAATGAGATCGTCGTAGGCGGGCCTCGCCGCGTAAGGGCCGGCCTGGCTGAAGCCGTATGCACCCACGTACACGATGCGCTCGTTGACCGCGCGCACCGCTTCGTAAGTCAATCCGAGCCGTGCCATGGCTTGCGGCCGGATGTTGTAGACCAGCACGTCACCGGCCGCGGCCAGCCTCAACACGGCTTCGCGTCCCGCCGGTTTTTTCAGATCGAGGACGATGCTGCGTTTGTTGCGATTGAGATGCAGAAACACGTGGCTCATGCCGGGACTGCGCATGGGCGCCGTGTGCCGCATGTTGTCGCCTTCGTGCGGCTCGATCTTGATCACGTCGGCGCCTAGATCGCCGAGGATTTGAGTCGCGTAGGGACCGAGTATGACGGACGTGAGATCGATGATTCTCACGCCGGAAAGAGGACCGCTGGTGCCTGAAATCACCAGCGGGATTCTACAAGAGGTGATGGAACCAGCCCCAGCCGTCCTGGAGAGGACTGCAGGCCACGCGCAGCCGGCGAACCGGCTACGCGGGGTTGGGCTTCAAACCAGGGAGGCTTCCTGTTCGGCGGCTTCGCGCGTCTGACACCAGCCGATCACTACCGGGCGCTGGCCAAACCATACTTCGTAGATCCAGCCGCCCGATTCCGCAGGATAGACGTTGACGTCTCTCATCGGAGTGCCCCTCCGGTTTTTGTTGGTTCTAGCTCATCACGCGGCCCCGCGATGCATACCGCGATGGTGTCCGCCGCGGCCGCCGTGTCCCTGGCGTGCAAGCATACCATCAGCGATCTGCTTTTGCTCGGGTGACAGCGAGGCATACAACGGCTTCGCGGCGGCGAGGACTTCGCTCAGGTGTGCCGAGCGTTGCGCCATGCGCTGCTGGGTACGCTCGAGACGCTCGATCGCGGTGACTTGCGGCCGAGCGGGACGTTGACCGCCTCTTGCGGCTTCACGCTGCGCGCGGAATTGCTCGAAGCGCTGGTCCCTGTCGCGTGCGTGCTTACGCAGCACGTTGGCGAAACCGTCCCATTGCGGTTGTTGCGCGGAGGTGATTTTGAGCGCCGTCCTGATGTAGGCCAGGCGGGCTTCCACGCGCTCGCTGGGCTTTACGAAAGGACGGTGCTCGCCCATCGGACGCTGCGGCCGGACTCCTGCGGGTCCGCCTTGCGGCGCTGCCTGCGCGAGCACGGTAAGGTCGCCGACATCGGCTGATTCAGCCATTGCCAGCGGCGCCGCTGCGCCCAAACTGGCGGCCACGAGGGTGGCCAGCAACGTTCTGTTCATTTCATCTCTCCAAGTTGGTTGAGTAACTGAGCCTTTTACGTTCTTAGAGTCCCTGGGGACGGACCCCTCGTTGGCTGGGGCTCTATTGCTGAGAGTGGGTGCCCACGGCGACGGTTCGAGCTTGAGATGTAACACTTTGTGTCTCGAGGGTCGATGCTTCCGTCGTGCACTCATTTTGGTTCTACCCAGGACGAGCCGCTTAACGCACGTCGGGCGAATCGGTCTACAAGGAAGTCGCTTTACTCCTGCTTGATGCCGGCGCTGCGAACGACTCGCGCCCACTTTTCGGTTTCGCTTTTGATGTAGCGCGCGAATTCCTCGGGCGTGGTGCTGACGGCGTCGCCGCCGTCCGCGGCGAAGCGCTCCTTTATCTCAGCGCTCTGGAGGATGGCGACAAACTCGCGATTGAGCCGCGCGACGACTTCTTTCGGTGTGTTCGCCGGCGCCAGCGCGCCGTACCACTGAACGGCTTCGTAGCCCGGGACGGCTTCGGCGATGGGAGGAATATCGCGCGCCGCGGCCGATCTTTGCGTGCTCGTGACACCCAGGCCCCTCAGCCTTCCGGCGCGCACGTGCGGCACGCCGCTCAGCATCGTCGCCATCATGGTGGCGACCTGTCCACCGATCGCATCGACGAGCGCGGGACCCGACCCTTTGTATGGAATGTGGACCATTTTCAGTTTTGCCATGGAGAGCAGAAGCTCCATGCACAAATGCGGATTTGTCCCCACACCCGCGGATGCATAATTGATCTCACCGGGGCGCGCCTGCGAAAACCAGATGAGCTCCTTCACGTTTTTTACCGGCAGCGACGGATGGATGACGAGCACGTTCGGTGCGGACAGGACGAGCGTGATCGGTGCGAAATCGGTCAGTGCGTTGTACGGCACTTTTCTGTAGATCGCCGCGTTGGTTGCCAGCGTCGAAATACCCATCAGCAGGGTGTAGCCATCGGGAGGCGCTTTCGCGACGACTTCGCCGCCGATCATCGTTCCGGCGCCGGCGCGATTTTCGATGACGACCGGTTGTCCGAGACGCTCGGAAAGCTTTGGACCGATGATGCGCGCGATGATGTCCGTCCCCCCACCGGGAGACGACGGAACGATAAGCCGCACGGGCCGGGTCGGATAGGGTGCTTGTGCCTGCGCGTAGACGCTCCACAACGCCGCCAGCACGACGGCACCCGCGCCTAGATATCGAACCATCACAGCTCCTCCTCGCCGTTTTCCCGCAATGGTAAAGTAAATGACCTATGCCGGAGAAAAACGACAAACGCACGCCGCGTCCGGTCGCGCTGGTCACCGGTGCCGCGCAGGGTCTGGGCGCCGCGATCGCGCTGCGTCTGGCGCGCGAAGGCTACGACCTCGCGGTGACGCGGCTGCATCCCGATCGTCTCGCTGAGATGACGGCGCAGCTGGACGGGTTCGGCGCGCGCACGCTGGCGCTTGCGCTCGACCTGCGCTCACAACAGAGCATCGAGGAGACGCTCGCCCGGGCGATGGACGAGTTCGGGACGATCGACCTCCTCGTCAACAACGCCGCGGTTCCGCTCAACCGTTTCGCGCTGGATGTCACGCGCGAAGAATGTCAGGACGTGATGGACGTGAACCTCACCGGCACGTTCTTCATGAGCACGCATTACGCGCGTCACGTGATCGCGCGCAAGCGCGGCGGCTGCATCGTCAATCTCGCCTCGACCCACGGCATCGTGGCGCTCGCCGAACGCGCGGCGTACGGCATTTCGAAAGCCGGGATCATCCACATGACGCGTACGCTCGCGTTCGAATGGGCGGCGCAGGGCATACGCGTGAACGCGGTCGCGCCTGGCACCGTGGAAACGTCGACACGGACGGCTTATTACGATGCGCATCCCGGCACGCGCGAGGCGCTGCTGAAACGTGTCCCCATGGGCAAGTTCGCGACGCCCGACGAAGTCGCCGGCGCCGTCGTCTATCTCGCGGGCCCGGATGGCGCGTTCATCACCGGGCACACCCTGCTGCTCGATGGTGGTCTGACGGCATACTAAGAATCAGCGCTTCAGCTGAAACACTGCTTCGACTTCGACGGCTGAATCCAGAGGCAGCGCGGCAACACCCACCGCCGTGCGCGCGTGCTGGCCGCGTTCTCCGAATACTTCCACCATCAGATCGGACGCGCCGTTCACGACTTTGGGATGATCGAAAAAATCGGGCGGGCTGTTCACGAAACCGCCGAGCCGCACGCAGCGCTCGACGCGCTCGAGATCGCCTCCGCACGCGGCTTTCAGTTGCGCGAGCAGATTCACGGCGCACAGCCGCGCGGCCGCGTGGCCTTGCTCGATGCTCAAATCGCGGCCGACCTTGCCGACATATTTCATCTTGCCGGCCTCGCGCGCGACCTGTCCTGCCATGAACGCGAGATCACCGACTACGACGAAAGGAACGTAATTGCCTCCCGGTGCGCCGGGCGGCGGCAGCGTAATGCCGAGTTCGGTCAGCCGTTGCTCAATTTTAGAAGCCATAGTGTTTCTGCGCTGGATGAGGTGACCCGTTAGTATAGGGGATGCTGGCAGGTCGCAGGCTCGTCCATTGCAGCCCAACAGCCCTTCCTGCGTAATTCCAAAAAGGCGTCGATTGAAATACTCGGGCGTGTGGCTGGGCATCGGCTGGCTGTTGGTCGCGACGATCGTGTACTTGTCGCTTGCGACTATCAACGTCGATGTTCATGTTGCCAACGGCGACAAATTCGGTCACATCGCCGCCTATGGGGTCGTGGCGTACTGGTTCATGCAGCTGTACAAGTCGGGCCGCTCGCGCTTTATCATTGCGCTCGGCTTGGCACTGCTCGGTGTCGGGCTGGAATTCGCTCAGGATGAGAGCGGTCACCGGATGTTCGAGTACGCCGATATGGTCGCGGACTGCGTCGGCATCGCGCTGGGTTGGATAGCTGCCCCGCCGCGTACGCCCAACCTGCTCGAGCGCATCGAGAGAATGGTGTAACCAATGATGCAAACAAGGCGTCTGTTGATCGCGGCGATCCGCCTCATCCAACTTTCCTCGATTACCGTTGTATGATGAGGCTCTGCATTTACACCGTGAAGCGTGCCGCCCCGTTGCAGCCTCCGCCAATCCGCATCTCAAAAATCGCGATATGACCTCCGGCAACGAGCTTTTGGTCGAGCGCCGCGGCGCGCTCATGTGCTCGACGCCCTCTGAACCAATGGAACAGTTCCGCTATTTGTTCGCGCCGCGCTCGATCGCCGTCGTCGGCGTGTCGGAAGATGCGGCACGCCCCGGTTCGCAAACGGTCGACACGCTGCTTCGCAACGGCTATCGCGGAAAAATCTTCCCGGTAAACCCGAAGTACCCGGAATTCGCTGGGCTGCGCTGCTATCCGTCCGTCGCTGCAATCGACGACGAGCTTGATATGGTCGTGATCGGCGTGCCTGCGCGCGGTGTCGTGCCGATCATCGAGGAGTGTGCGCAGAAACGTGTGCGCTTTGCCGTGGTGCTGAGCGGCGGCTTTCGCGAAAGCGGTGCGGAAGGCATTGCGCGGCAGGATCGCATGCTCGAGATTGCGCGCGCTTCAGGCATGCGTATCGTCGGGCCCAATTGCCTCGGGCTCGCGAACATACACGAGAACGTCTACGCCGCGTTCGGCAGCATTACGCGGCCGCCGAAGCTCGCCAAAGGCGCGGTGTCGCTCGTTACGCAAAGCGGCGGCTTCGGCTACAGCATCGCGCTCGCGTGCGCCGAGGCGGGCATCGGCTTTCGCAGTGTGATTGCGACCGGGAACGAAGCCGACATCGACATGGTCGAGTTTATCGACGCGCTGCTCGATGACGAAGGCACGCACATCATCCTCGCGTACATCGAAGGGCTCGCCAACGCGCGGAGGCTCCTCGATGTCGGACGCCGTGCGCTCACGGTCGGTAAACCGCTGCTCGTCTGGAAAGGAGGCGTGACCGCGGAAGGCGCGCGTGCCGCCGCGACCCACACCGCGAATCTCACCGGCAGCTACGATTTTTACCAGGCGCTCTTCAAACAGGCCGGAATCATCGAGATCAGCGAAATCCACGAAGCGGTCGATTACATCAAGGCTCTCGAGGCGCGGAGCCTCCCGGCTGGCCGCCGTGTCGCGGTCATGGGCGGCTCGGGCGGATCGGCGATCGTTTTTGCCGATGCCGCCGAGCGGTCAGGCCTGACGTTGCCTGTGCTGACCGAGAAAACCCAGCACAAACTTTCGGAAGTCGTTCCCGATATCGGCGCCTTCCACAACCCTGTGGATTTCACGGCGGGCTACATCACCCCAGGCAATACGGTTAAGTTCAGAACTGCGGTTCAGGCGGTGCTCGACGATTGCGGCATCGATGCAGTGTGCGTGAATTTTGCGACGACCGGCGGCGCCGGGTGCCAGGCGTGCGCCGAGGTGGTCTCGGAGCTCTCTGTGCACACGAAAAAGCCGCTGCTCGTATTTCTTTCCACGCCCGCGAACGAGGCGGGCGAGGCGCTGCGGATCTTCGCACGTGCCAGGATTGCAGTACTGCCTTCGCCGGTGCGGGCGGCCCGTGCGATCGCCATGCTTGCCGCCTTGCGTGAAGCGCAGACGCGCAATGCGGAGCACGAGGCGCTCGACTTGAGCTGTTCCGATATGCCGACGATTGCGCCGGGCGGAACCCTTTCGGAGCCGGACGCGAAATCGGTGCTCGAGCGCATCGGCATTGCCGTCACTCGCGATCTGCTCGTGCGTTGCGCGGACGACGTGCCATTCGAAGCGCTCGCGCTGCCGGTCGCCGTAAAAATCGCGTCTCCGGATATTTCACACAAGACCGATATCGGCGGCGTTCGCCTCGACCTGCGCAGCCGCGAAGCGCTCGAGGTGGCCATTCGCGAGGTGCTCTACAACGCGCACAGCATGGCGCCGACCGCGCGCGTCGACGGCGTCATCGTTTCCGAAATGGTGACCGAAGGCTTCGAGCTGCTGGCCGGAATGGTGAACGACGCGGTATGCGGACCCGTCGTCGTGATCGGCGCCGGCGGCATCTACGCGGAAGTTTTCGGCGACACGGCATGCCGGCTCGCGCCCTTCGATATTGCGACCGCGCGCGAGATGATCGACGAGCTCGCGTGCCGCCCGATACTGGATGGGGCGAGAGGACGGCCGGCGCTCGACGTCGATGCGATCGCGCGGGTCCTGGAGTTGCTCTCGCGCTTTGCCTGGCGCAACCGCGACACGATCGCGGAAGTCGACATCAATCCACTTTTCGCGCTGCCGAACGGCGCGGTGGCCGCCGACGCGCTCATTATCGGGCGCCGCGCGGACGAGGCTTGATCCTCACGGCTGGAAAGCTCTAGCCGCGTGTCGGACTTGTCCGATCGCGCTGGCGTCGGTGGGGGAAGGGAGGTTACGGAGGGCAGCCTTCGGCGCCCTCACGGAGGCGGCGAACGAACAGGAGGAACCGAAGGTTCCTCCCGTAACCCTTTTCCTACGGTTTAAGGGCGACGAAGCGCTCGTCACGAGCGCCCGAAGGATGGAAGGTTACGGAGGGAAACCTTGGTTTCCCTCTGTTCGTGGGGGCGGCGAGGCCCGAGCGTTTACGCGAGCGCCGCCCCTTAGGCGGATCCTTCGGCGTCGAGTACGAGCGCTGCCGCGGCGACCACTGCGGCGATGCGGCCGACGTCGCGCAATTGCTGCGCCGTGAGACCGTTTTCCTTCAGCATCTTGTAGTGCGATTTCACGCAGAAATGACACTTGCCGACGATACTCGCCGCGAGTGAGTACAGCTCGAAGCGCTTCTTGTCCACGCCGCCGTGCGTCGCGTAGACGTTCATGCGCAATTCCGCGCGTTGCGTGCGCAGATCCTCGTCGTCCGCCATTTCGACGTAGGGATACCAGACGTTGTTCATCCCCATGAGCGCTGCCGCCGACAGCGCTGCGGTTGCGTCCGCTTCGGGCAGCGCGCCCGAGCCGCGGATCGCATCGACGAGCGTTTTGGAGCGGGCCGCGTACGCCGCCGCGAGCGCGGCGCCGAGCGCATCCGCCGGTTCCAGACTGCTGCGGCTCACCACCGCGTCGAGGTTGAGCCGGACGTCCTTCGCGTAGTCCGGAATGCGTTCCTTGAGCGTATTCAGAAATTCCATTGCTGCTCCTTCATGAAAAACACCCGCGTGTGTCACGCGGGCGTCTTTTCGCTGATTAAGGCGTTTATGCCGCTTTGAGAACGTCTCCGCCGACTTCGCGATTGCACGGGCAAAGCTCATCGGTCTGCAGGCCGTCGAGGATGCGCAGCGCCTCCTCCGGATTGCGGCCCACGTTCAGATTGTTCACGGTCACGTGCTGAATCGTATTGTCGGGATCGACGATGAAGGTCGCGCGCAGTGCGACACCCGCGCTTTTATCCCGCACCCCGAGCTGGTCGATGAGCGCTCCCGTGGTATCGCCGAACTGCCAGTGGTTGAGGCCTTTCAGGTCTTTGTGCTCGCGGCGCCACGCCAGCTTGCAGAACTCATTGTCGGTCGACCCGCCCAGCAGCACCGCATCGCGGTCCGCGAAGTCCTTCGCCAGCTTCGCGTAGCCCGTGATCTCCGTCGGGCACACGAAAGTGAAGTCTTTCGGATAAAAGTAAATCACTTTCCATTTGCCCGGAAACGAAGTCTCGGTAATCGTTTCGAACGCCGACTGGCCTTTCTCTTCGTGCTGATTAAAGCCGGGCTTTACGCCGGTCACGCTGAAGCTTTCCAGTTTGTCGCCTACGGTTTTCATACGCGTCTGTTCCTTTCAAGGTTGTGAGCGAGAAATCTCTCGTGAAGATGAAGATACGCGTCCGACCGATATAGGTGAAGTTGATTTTTTCAATTCTTTCGATAGGGCGCGTAAATAGCCCGCTGTAGGCGAGGGGCGAGGCGGCCGACATGGCCGTGATATCTCGAGCTCAATATCAAACCGGAAAAAAAGAGGCGGCCGTAGCCGCCTTTCTTTTGTGGAGCGCGTGAAGACTACTTCGTGATGGTCGACATCGCGCCACGCGTCGTTGCCGTGCCGCTCGCCGTATCCGTCGTGAGGCCCTGGCCGCTGGCGGTGGTGCCGGGGCCCGTGCCGGGAGTGCTTGGCGACCTGTTGACCGTGCTGCTCGTGGTTCCGGAAACCGTGCTGCTCGATCCAGCCGTCGCAGGGCTGGTCCTGCTTCCAACCGTCCCGCGTGGGGTCGATGTCGTGAGCGGTTGCGTTGCGTTCGCCGTCGCAGCCGCGGTCGCAGCTGCGTTGCGACCTACCTGCCTGTCCATGCGATCCGTCGGGGTATCGCGCTTATCGGTGCGCACCACGGCTTTTTTCGTGGGTTTCTTGCTCTTGGCGTGACGTTTAGCTTTAGTCTTCGTCACACTCGATTTAGTCGGCGCGGTTGCAGTCGCGGTGGTCGTGCTGGATGTCGCGTCAGACTGCACCGTCGCCGAGCTCGTACTTTTCGCCGTGTCGCGCGTCGCCGTTTGTGCGGTTGCGCTGAATGCTGCTCCGGCACAAGCAGCCGCGACCAGACTGATCAAAAGCCTGTTCATGGTGTCCTCCAGTAGTTGAAAATGGGGTTCGCGCGCACCGCTTAACCCCGCGCGCCTGCCGACACTTTCGGGGCTCGTGTACCGCGTGTGCAAGCCTCATGCCTTGCTGCGGCTACTTGCGTGGAATCACCGGCAGCATCACGTATGCGAGATGCTGGGGACCGGTGTAAAGAGTCGTGCGCCCTCCGAACAGCGCTTGCGGCCGGTCGCGTGGATCGTCGTGCAGGAAAGGTCCGCAGCCTTTGAGCTCGTTCTTGAAGTTCGACAGCCGCGCGCCGGTCGTCCTGGCGTACTCGTAATCGCGTCCGCGCGCAGTGAGCGCGAGCCTGTAGCCCGCCGGCACGACGATGCTCGTGGGCCACAGCTCGACGTCCAGCGATACGATCTCGCCCGGTCTCAACGGCTGGCTGTCGTCGTGCGTGTGATACGGCCGCCACGGCGTCGAGAGCTTCGCATCGAGCTTGCGGTGCGATGCGCGCAGCCAACCTTGTGCGACCGGCGTGTGGGGATCGATCGCGCCCATGAAAACCACTTCGCGCAAGTCCGGTGTGAAGACGCGAAAGATGAGAAAGAGGTCGGCGTCGGCAGTCGATGACGAAACATAGATGCGTGCCGCAAGCGGGCCGGTGATTTCGGTTTCGGCTTCGAGCGGGCACGAGACGAACGTCAGCCCTTCACTCATTGCATCGAAGGTGACTGCCTCAGCGCTTTTGCACGGCTCGCGATTCAGGCTGCCCGCCGGATCGAGATACATCTTGGTCCAGCGCGTGCGCGCGATCGGCCACTCGTTCTCGCATCGCTCGACGAAGGCATCGAGATGACGGATTTGCAGTTGCACGCGAGGCTGAACGTCCCACCGCGTCGCTTCGCCTTTCAGAAAGTGGCCGAAAAAGCGCTTCTGAAGCTCGACGCCGTAATCGGTGTAGAAATGGGTCCAGTGCTCGAGGCCGTGGGCTTCCAGCCATTTCTCTGCGGATGCCGCGCGCAAATACGCTTCGAAATTGCCGCGTGGGTGCAGCCCCTGTCCGCCCCAGTTCGCTGCGGACAGAAACGGGACGGTGATCCTGTCCCAGCGTGCGGAGCGCGCGCGGTGATACTCGTCATCGAGCGGATGCGCGAGGATCTCGTCGCCGAAGTCGCAGCGGTTTTCCGCGAGCTGCCGATCGGAAAGAGTCTCGTCTCCGCAGACTGGCAATCCGGTGACACCGCTCCGCGGCCCGCGTTCGCCGAGCCCGTACTGTACGGTCTTCACCTGCATGTCGAACCAGTTGCCCCAGAACGTGTTGAGTATGCCGCCGTGATGCGTCATGTCGCGGTAGCTATCGGCGGCGCCTTCCCACACGCACATCGCCGCGAGATGCGGCGGCTGCAGCGATGCGACGTGCCACTGATTGATGCCGTAGTAAGAGACGCCGTTCAGCCCCACTTTCCCGTTCGACCACGGCTGCACGCCCGCCCATTCGATGCACTCGTAGAAGTCGCGCGTCTCGCGCGGCGAGAAAGGCTCGATCCTGCCGGGAGAGCGTCCCGCGCCTCGTGAATCCACGCGCGCGCATACATAGCCATCGGGCACCCATTTCTCCGGATCGACCACTTCCCAGTTCTGATATTTGTTCGTCGATCCGTGCGCGACGTCGGGATGCTCGGCGACCATGCGTTGCCACGCGCTCGGGTAGCCTTCCTGAAAGCCGAGGCCTTTCGCGTACGGACCGTAGCTCAGAAGCACGGGATGACGGCCTTCCTGCAGCGGGCGAAAGACGTCAGCGTGGAGAACGACGCCGTCGCTCGCAGCGATCGCGACATCCCACTCGATGCGCATCCCATCGCGAACTTCGCCTGCATCTGCTGCCATGGTGTGCTCTTCGCGTCGCAGTTGATCCTGTTATTCTAATTGCTGTCCGAGCGTTCTTTGTTTTGCGCATCTCTTACAGCACAACCTGGAGAACACGCTTTGAAAATCGGTATCGCTGGAACCGGCAGAATGGGCGCGGCCATGGCGCAGCGCCTGATGAGCATGGGCCATGACGTGCATGTCTGGAACCGGTCGCCGGAGAAGACCAGGCCTCTTGCGGAGGCCGGAGCGCACGTGAGCGCGACGGCGCGCGAGCTCGCGGCGCAATCCGAGCTCATTATTACGATACTCACGGATGCAGCCGCCGTGGAAGCAACCTATCATGGAGAGCAGGGCCTCCTCGCGGGGGATGTGAGCGGAAAATTTTTTGTCGAAATGAGCACCGTGCGCCCCGAGGTCGAGGAGAAGCTCGAGATGCGTGTGCGCGCAAAGAACGCGGCGCTCATCGACTGCCCCGTCGGCGGCACGGTGGGTCCGGCGCGGGAAGGCCGGCTGCTAGGTTTCGCAGGCGGCGACACGAAGGATGTGGCGCGCGTGAAATCCGTTCTCGATCAGCTGTGCCGGCGTGTCGAGCATGTCGGGCCGGTGGGTAGCGGTGCACGCATGAAGCTCACGATCAATCTCCCGCTGCTCGTGTACTGGCAGGCCCTCGGCGAGGCCCTGCTGCTTTCGAAGTCGCTCCAGCTCGATCCGGCGCGCATGATCGACATCATCTCCGATACTTCCGGCGGACCGAACGTGCTCAAAGCGCGCGGCCCCGCGCTCGTCAAAGCGCTGAACGGGGAGGCCGTAGCACCGGTCACGTTCGACGTGGATTCGATACGCAAGGACCTGCGCACGATGCTCGAGGAAGGTCACGCGCTCGGCGTGGAGCTGCCGGTGACGAAGTGCGCCCTGGCGTGTTTCGACGAAGCGTCGCGCGACGGTCTCGGACCCGAAGACGCTTCCACCTTGCCGGCGCGCTTCGTTCGCAAAATCTAATCGTCAGAATATCTGAGCGAACGCAGAGAGCCAAAGGAAGAGAGGTTACGGAGAGAAACCTTAGTTTCTCTCTGTTCGTTCACCGGAGAGCCGAGCGAAGCGAGAGAAACCTTGGTTTCTCTCTGTTCGTTCATTGGCCGCACTGGCGGCCGCCTTGTCGGCGGCCGCGGTCCGTGCTTTGCTTTAAATCCGTCCTATCGCCCCCATCTTCTCCCCAATGAGGCGAACCGGATTTCGCGGAACGCTGGCCCGATTCGCTTTTCGACCATAGATACATAGACATGCCGAAACGAGATCCGACGACCTGGATGTGGGCTGAAGCCTGCCAGATGCTCGAGCAGGCCGAACGCCTGCACCGGCAGTTCTTCCGCCTGAACGCGCCGCGGGGCGCGCGCACGGCGTGGGAACCCCCGGTGAACGTGTTCGAAGACGACGAGAGCTACACGATCATCGTCGCGCTTCCGGGCGTCCCTCCGGAATGCGTCGAAGTGCTCCTTGATTCGAGCAGTATCGTCGTGCGCGCGACCTGCGAGCTGCCTTTCGGTACGAACGCCCGCGCCATACGGCGTCTTGAAATCCCCTACGGTTATTTCGAACGACGCATCCAGCTTCCCGCGATGCGGTTCGAGGTGATTCGCCGCGACTCGGCGAACGGCTGCCTGACATTGCAATTACGGAAGGTACTGTGAGCGAAATGAACAACGAAGCGCACAACCACGTGCTCCGCGCCGATGCGTCGCCGAACGATGCGTCGCCGGCACCCGCGCCCGCCCGCACCGACGAGCCGCGTCAAACGCGTCCCTTGCCGGACGATGCGCTCATCCTCCTGCCGGTGCGCAATCTCGTCCTGTTCCCGGGCGTGATTCTGCCGATCACGATCGGACGCGAGAAATCACGCGCCGCCGCGCAGGAAGCTGCGCGCCTGCAACGTCCGCTCGGTGTGCTCCTTCAGAACAAACCCGAGATCGACGATCCGCGGCCGGAAGACCTGCACTGGGTCGGCACGACCGCGAACGTGCTGCGCTACGTGACCTCGCCCGATGGATCGCATCACCTCGTCGCGCAGGGCGAAGAGCGCTTCCGTGTGCTCGAGTTTCTCGAAGGCTACGATTTTCCGGTCGCCCGCGTGGAGCGCCTGCCGCAGACCGAAACGGCCGATGCCGAAATCCAGGCGCGTGCGCTAAGTCTCAAGCAGCGCGCGGTCGAAATCATGCGTCTTCTGCCGCAGGTCCCGGAAGAGATGATCGTCGCGTTGCAGAACGTCGACGGTGCTGCTCAGCTCGCGGATCTCGTCTCCGGGTTGATGGACGTGAGTCCGCAGGAGAAGCAGAAACTGCTCGAAACGTTCGATCTCCGCGAGCGCCTGGACAAGCTCCTCGAGCACATGGCGCAGCGCATCGAAGTGCTGAAGCTCTCGCGAGAGATCGACGAGCGTACGAAGGAGTCGATGGAATCGCAAAGCCGCGAGCATTTGCTGCGCGAGCGCATGAAAGCGATCCAGCACGAGCTCGGCGAGAACGAAGAGGGTGCGGCGGAGCTTGCGGAGCTCGAAAAGGCAATCGCCGAAGCCGGCATGCCTGAAGAGGTCGAAAAACAGGCGCGCAAGGAGTTAAAGCGCCTCGAGCGCATGCCCGAAGCGGCAGGCGAATACTCGATGGTGCGCACCTATCTCGACTGGCTGGTCGAGCTGCCGTGGAAGAACCCGGAGCAGCAGAATATCGACATCGCGGAAGCGCGCCGCATACTCGACGCCGATCACTATGGCCTCGAGAAAATCAAGCGGCGCATTCTCGAGTACCTCGCGGTGCGCAAGCTCAACCCGACCGGCAAAAGCCCGATTCTGTGCTTCGTCGGCCCCCCCGGCGTGGGCAAGACTTCGCTCGGGCAAAGCATCGCGCGGGCGACCGGGCGCGAGTTCGTGCGCGTGAGCCTGGGCGGCGTGCATGACGAAGCGGAGATCCGCGGCCACCGCCGCACGTACATCGGCTCGCTTCCGGGCAACGTTATCCAGAACATCCGTAAAGCCGGCACCAGACACACGCTCATGATGCTGGACGAAGTGGACAAGCTCGGCGGCGGCTCGTTTCACGGCGATCCGTCGTCGGCGCTGCTCGAAGTGCTCGATCCGGAGCAGAACTCGACGTTCCGCGACAACTACCTCGGCGTTCCGTACGATCTGTCGACGGTGATGTTCATCTGCACGGCGAACGTGCTCGACACGATCCCGGGGCCGCTTCGCGACCGCATGGAAATCATCCAGCTCGCGGGCTACACCGAGCAGGAGAAGCTCGAGATCGCGAAGCGTTATCTGCTCTCCCGCCAGTTGGCGACGAACGGCCTGACCGCGCAGCAGTGCGAGATCACGGAAGAAGCGCTGCGCTCGATCATCACCGACTACACGCGTGAAGCCGGAGTGCGCAATCTCGAGCGCGAGATCGGATCGGTATGCAGGCATGTCGCCGTGCGTATCGCCGAAGGCACGATCACGCACGCGAAAATCGAAGCGGCCGACCTGCACGAAATACTCGGGGCGCCGAAGTTCGAGTCCGAAGTCGCCATGCGCACCAGCATGCCGGGCGTCGCAACGGGGCTCGCGTGGACGCCGGTCGGCGGCGATATCCTCTTCATCGAGGCGAGCCGCATGCCGGGCGCGGGCAGGCTCATTCTGACGGGCCAGCTCGGAGAGGTGATGAAGGAAAGCGCGCAGGCGGCGCTCTCGCTTGTGAAAGCGCGCGCGGTGCGCCTTGGCATCGATCCGAACGTATTCGAGAAAGCCGACATACACGTGCACGTACCGGCAGGGGCCACGCCGAAAGACGGGCCGAGCGCCGGCGTCGCGATGTTCCTCGCGCTGACCTCGCTGCTCACGCATCGGCCGGTCCGCAGCGACACTGCGATGACCGGCGAGATCAGCCTGCGCGGTCTCGTGCTGCCGATCGGCGGCGTCAAGGAGAAGGTGCTGGCCGCCATGCGCGCCGGCATTACCCGAGTGATGCTGCCTCAGCGTAACCGCAAGGAGTTCGACGAAATTCCTGCGGAAGCGCGCGAGAAGCTCGAGTTCGTATGGCTCGACACGGTCGACGACGCGGTCGCGGCGGCGCTCGACGCGCCAGTCGAGGCTGAAGCACCGGTCTTGTAAAGGCGATTATCCCGAGTTCGGGATAATCGTCCTTGTAAAGGCGTACTCGTGCGGGAGTGAGTGAGCGCGGTGGGTGTATCCTTGGGAGTACACGCACACACGCGCTCACTTCCTGAATGTTCATCATCGGCGTAGGCACCGCAGCCCCGGCTACGCGTTACACGCAAGGGCAGTGTTACGAAGCGCTGCAGGGCTCGCCGCAGTTCGAGAAGCTCGATCGCAGCGGACGCGCGCTGCTCAAGCACGTCCTCACGCGCGACAACGGCATCAGCACACGCGCGCTTGCGCTCGATCCGCTGACCGACGCCTTCGACGCATCTCCCGATGTTCTTCACCGCCGGTTCGCCGAGCACGCGCCGAGGCTCGCGCAGCAGGCGGCCGAAGAAGCGCTGAATGAAGCCGGTGTGAGCGCGCACGAAATCGACGGCGTCATCATCAGCACGTGCACCGGTTATTTGTGCCCCGGCCTCTCGAGCTATGTCATCGAGCGCGTTGGTCTGCGCAACGACGTCGTTGCGCTCGATCTCGTCGGTCAGGGCTGTGGCGCCGCGCTTCCCAATCTCCGAACGGCCGAGGCGCTTCTTGCCGCTCGCCGCTGCGACAAGGTCCTGTCGATCTGCGTCGAAGTGTGCAGCGCCGCGTTCTACATCGACAATGACCCGGGTGTGCTCGTGAGTGCGTGTCTCTTCGGCGACGGTGCGGGTGCCGCGGTAGTCAGCCGTGACGCAGTCCCCGGCCGGGCCTGTCCGGAATGGAAGCGCGCCGGCTCCTATACCGATCCGAAGCTCCGCGACGCCCTGCGCTTCGAGCAGCGCGACGGCATGCTGCGCAACATACTCACGCCTGAAGTGCCCGCACTCGCTGCAACGCACGCGGCACTCGTGCTCGACCGAGTTCTCGGTGAGGCGGGGCTCACGCGCGAACGGATCGGCGTATGGATCTGGCACGCGGGCGGCCGCACGGTGCTCGACGCGCTGCGCCGAGAGTTCGGCCTCGAAGCGGAGCAGGTCCAGGCTAGCGCGCAGGTGCTGCATGATTTCGGCAACGTCAGCAGCGCCTGTGTTTACTTCGTGCTGCAGCGCGCGCTCGCCAACGGAGTGCGGCCCGGGTGGTGGTGGTTGTCGTCCTTCGGCGCGGGTTTCAGCTGTCACGGCGCATTGCTCGAAGTGCGTGCCGCCTGACGTTGCGCAAAGATGTGTCGAGCGCGAATGGCTCGACGACCTCCCTCTCGACGACCCGCGCGCCGCGCGCAGTCGCCGCGATCTGCGTACCGTCAATCGGATCATGGGCCATGCCGGTCTTCTGTGCGACGCGCTCGCGCGAAATCTGCGCACCGCGACGCCACGTATTGCCGAGCTTGGCGCTGGAGATGGCACGCTGCTCCTGCGTGCCCTTCGGAAGGCGCGTAAGGTGCAGCGCGCCGAGATCGTGCTCGTCGATACTCAGCCCGCGGTGGGCGCCGAATCGATTGCGGAATACGAGGGCCGCGGTCATCGTGTGACCATCGCGGTTGCTGATGCCGCGGAGTGGCTAGTCGCGCAGCGCTCCACGTACGACGCGCTTGTCGCCAATCTCTTTCTGCATCACCTCCAGCAGCGTGAGCTCGAGGCGCTCTTCGCGCTCGCTTCCGCGCACACCTCGCTTTTCATCGCCTGTGAGCCGCGGCGCGCGCGCCTGCCTCTCGCGGGGAGCCACATGCTGGGGCTCATCGGGTGCAACGACATCACGCGTCACGACGCAGTCCTGTCGGTGCGCGCGGGCTTCACGGCCCGGGAGCTTTCCGCACTCTGGCCGACAGGAAACGAATGGACGCTCACCGAGCGCAGAGCCGGGGTGTTCAGCCACGTGTTCATAGCGGCCAAGGCAGCCGCACAACCAAAGCTGGGCTAGGCATGAAACGGTACGATGCAATCGTGATCGGGGGCGGGCCGGCGGGTTCGATGAGCGCCTGCTTGCTCGCGCGTGCCGGCTGGTCCGTCATCCTGGTCGAAAAAACAGCATTCCCGCGCCGCAAGGTGTGTGGAGAATTCATCTCGGCGCCTGCGCTAGCGCTGCTTGCACGTGCCGGATTCGCCGACGACGTCCTGGACGTGGCGGGCCCCGAGATACGCGAGCTTGCGGTTTACGCAGGGGAGCGCATCATCACCGGACCCATGCCGCGCGGCGAAACGCCCATCGAGTACGGCCGAGCGCTCGGTCGCGAACACCTCGACACGCTTTTGCTCGACCGCGCGCGAGCGGGCGGCGTCGAAATATTGCAGCCCTGGCGCGTCACTGCGTGCAGGCCGATAGCGGACGCGTACGCCGTCGAAGCGAAAAGCAGCTCCGACGCGGCGGAGCTGGTCGCGCCCGTCGTCATCGACGCACACGGGTCGTGGGAAGCAGGGGTTTATCCGGGGTCTACGATCCGTGAACGTCAGGCGGGCTCGGATCTCTTTGCCTTCAAAGCGCATTTCAGCGCCGGGGCGCTCCCGACGCGGCGCATGCCGCTCCTTGCGTTTCCGGGCGGCTACGGCGGCCTCGTGACCAGCGATGGCGGCCGCATGAGCTTCTCGTGTTGTGTGCGCCGTGACGCGCTAAAAGCGTTCCGCACTGCAGCGCCGGGCTCCAGCGCGGGCAACGCCGTGTTCGCGCACGTGTCGCGCACGTGCCGGGGGTTCCGGGAAGCGGCGGAAGCTGCGGTCCGCGAAGGACCGTGGCTCGCCGCCGGGCCGCTGCAGCCGGGAATTCGCTTCACCAGCCATGACGGCTGCTTTGCGGTGGGCAATGCGCTTGGCGAAGCGCATCCCATAGTCGCCGAAGGCATCAGCATGGCGTTGCAGTCGGCGTGGCTGCTGTGCGAGCGCCTCGTTGCTGCGCCGCGCTCGTTGCGAGGGTCGGCGTGGAACGCCGTGGCACGCGACTACGAAGCGGCGTACCGCGCCAACTTCGCCCAGCGCATCGCAGCTTCACGCGCTTTTGCAGCGGCGGCGATGCGTCCGTCCGCGGCCGGTGCGGTGGCGCACGTCCTGCAAGGCGCGCCGGGCCTGTTGGCGTTTGGTGCGCGCTGGGCCGGAAAAGTCGCGCCGCTCGCCTTCGGCTCGGGCTGCCATTCGGCAGCCCTCAGGCCGGTAAACGTTTCAGAGGAAAACCAAGGTTTTCCTCCGAAACCTCCTTTCCTCGCTCCGTAACCTCCCTTCCCCCACTGATGCTGCCAGCGCGATCGGACAATCCGACACGCTGCTAGGAAACCCGCTCGGAGGCGCGGTACCTCGGCGCGCGGCGTCGCGTCGAAGATCGGCTCGCGATGCATGAGGCATTTGAGTGCGCGGGTAACATTGACAACGTCGGGATTCGCGCCGGCAAAGATTGCCCGCTACGAGCACCGGCGACTGTTTGTGGTGACCGTTGTTGCAAGCCGCTCTATTTCGAATATTCGCCGTAAAAGTCGTGAGTTGTACAAGCGAGCCGAATCGCTCGCGCGCCTGCGCCCTAGTGGGGCATATCTGTTGCTACCAAAGCGATTGCAATCGATTTGCAAAAAGCGCGATGGCAGGAGCAGAAATGAGCATGAGCGAACGCTGGTTCTTCTACCAAAACACGGCCAATCTGTGGAAATGGGCGCGTCTCGACATGCTCGGTACGGTGCTCGGTTGCTCGGGCGAGGCCCACGCTGCCCGGGAAGATTGTGTCGAAGACGCGCGCCGCTGCGGTTTTCGCGAGCCGCTTCCACTGCACGATTTCGGACCGTTCGCGGCCGATCACGCAAATCCCGCTCCGCCCGCGCCCACGCCGCGCTTCTAGTTAGGGGGCGGCGCTCGCCTGAAGGCTCGGGCTGCCATTCGGCAGCCCTTAGGCCGGTAAACGATTCAGAGGAAAACCAAAGGTTTTCCTCCGAAACCTCCTTTCCTCCACGGTGCCTCGGTAACCTCCTTTCCTCCACTGATATTGTCAGCGCGCTCGGTTGCTGCGTACGCGTCTATCCTCTACGATCACTCGCTGCAACGAGGAGGCAAGCCTGTGTATCAAAACAAGATATTGCGCGCCGCCGCAGTGATGGCGTGCGCGCTCGTGCCGTGGGCCGCGACCGCGCAAAAATTTCCCGAGCGCCCGGTGCGGCTGGTGGTGCCGTTCGCACCGGGCGGCGTCAACGATATCATCGGCCGCCGGTACGCGCAGGACATGACCCGCGTGATCGGTCAGAACGTCATCGTCGAAAACAAGGCCGGCGCGAGCGGTGCCATCGGCAGCCAGGATGTCGCGCGCGCGAAGCCGGACGGGCACACACTGCTGATCGCGAACAGCACGACGCACGTCATCAATGCCATCACGATGACCAATCTCGGCTACGACGCGCTGAAAGACTTTGCGCCGATTGCAGTCATTACCGTCGTTCCGACAGCGGTGGCGGTTCACCCCTCGCTGCCGGCGCGTAACCTGAAGCAACTGGTCGCGTTCGCTAAGGCGAACCCCGGTAAGCTTTCTTACGGTTCGGCGGGCACCGGCAGCATTACGAATCTCACAGGCGAGCTTTTCAAGAAGCTCGGCGGCGGGCTCGATATCGTTCACATTCCGTACAAGGGCGCCGGACCAGGCCTGCAGGATCTCGTGGCCGGCCACATTCCCATGTACACCCCTACGATCAGCGCGGCGCCGCTCGCGTATCACAAGGAGGGGCGCATACGCATGCTGGCGGTGTGCTCGGAAAAGCGGCTGCAGGCCGCGCCCGATGTCCCGACCGCGATCGAAAGCGGCATGCGCGACATGGTCGTGTACTCGTTCAATGCCATCCTGACGACCGCCGGCACGCCGCGCGCGGCCGTGGATCAGCTGCATCAGGCAACGCTCAAAGTGATGGCCGAGCGCGATTTCCAGGATTTCCTGCGGCAGGCGGGGGCCGAGCCGGTCACCGATTCGAACCCGGAGAAGACCACGCGTTTTCTGAAAAACGAGATCGCGCGCTGGACGCCGATCGTCAACGAGGCGCACCTCAAACAATAGTGGCGTGACCGCAGGCAATCTTTCGATCGCGATCATCGGCGCAGGCGTGAGCGGCATGGCCGTCGCGGGCACGCTGCGCCGTGCCGGCTTCGAGAATTTGAGCGTCTACGAGCGGACGAGCCGCTTCGCGCGCATCGACGCCGGCATCCAGATGACGCCGAACTCGATGAAAGTCCTGCGCGGCATCGGCGTCGAGGAGCGGCTGCGCGGAATCGCATTCGCGCCGTACTCGCATCTCAACCGCAAGTGGGACACGGGTGAGGTGATGAACGAACTGCCGATGCCGGAAAGCCTGTATGGCGCGCCTTATCTATGCATGCACTGCGGAGATTTGCACGATGCGCTGGCGTCGGACGTTCGGCCCGACAGCGTGCATCTGAACAAGAAGCTCTTAGGCCTCGCACAGGCCGGGCACGAAGTGACGCTCGCGTTCGACGACGAGACGCACGCGAGCGCCGACCTGGTGATCGGCGCTGATGGCGTTCATTCGACCGTGCGCGACATCATTCTCGGCCCGCAGAAGCCCATACACAAAGGGCGCGTCGCTTATCGTGCCGTTTTCCCGGCGGCGCTCATGAACGGTCATGACATCGGGCCGTCGCGGACCCAATGGTGGGGACCCGATCGTCACATCGTCATTTACTACACGCGGCGCGACCACAGCGAGATCTGTTTCGTGACGAGCGTGCCCGAGCCCGCGACGTGGATGACGCGCGAATCATGGTCCGCAAAGGGTGACGTGAAGGCGCTGCAGGCCGAGTACGCTGGATTTCATCCTGATGTGCGCGCGGTGCTCGAAGCCTGCCCCGATTGCGACAAGTGGGCGATACTCGAGCGCGAGCCGCTGCCGACCTGGAGCGATGGGCGCGTCGTCCTCCTCGGCGATGCGTGTCACCCAATGACGCCTTACATGGCGCAGGGCGCGGCGACGTCGATCGAAGACGCGGCGATACTCACGCGCTGCCTCGAAGCAGTCGAAGGCGACGATGTACCGGGTGCATTGAAGCGCTACGAAGCGCATCGCAAGCCGCGCACTTCCCGCATACAGGCGATTTCCAGCGCCGACACCTGGATGCAGACCGGCGCACAGGACACTGCGTGGTTGTACGGATACGATGCGTGGAAGGTTGAATTGGATTCGTAAGCCGTGGGACGTGAAGAGGTGCCAATGAAACGCGATCAGAACGCGGCGACCAAAGCGAAACGCGGCTACGCCGACCTTCACGAGCACCTCGATAAGCTGCGCCGCGAAAACCTCCTGCTGACGATCGACCGCCCGGTCGACAAGGATTCAGAGCTCCATCCGCTCGTGCGCTGGCAATACGTCGGCGGCATCGAAGAAGACGAGCGCAAAGCCTTCCTGTTCACGAATGTCGTCGACGCGCTCGGCCGGCGGTACAAGTTTCCCGTGGTCGTGGGCGCGTTCGCCGGTAACCGGCGCATCTATTGTCTCGGCATGGACGCCACACCGGAGGAAGTGCAGCCGCGCTGGGAACGCGCGATCGCGAATCCGATCGCGCCGCGGATGGTCGAAAATGCGCGCTGCCAGGAAGTGGTGATCACGGGCGACGCGCTGAAAGGCGAAGGGAACGGGCTCGATGCGTTGCCGATTCCGGTTTCGACGCCGGGATTCGACAGCGCGCCGACGCTGACGGCGACCAACGTCATCACGAAGGATCCGGAGACCGGGATTCAGAACCACGGCACGTATCGCGCCGGCTTGAAGGCGCCGGACCGGCTCGTGGTGCGCATGGCGACGCGCGTCGGCGGCGCGGGGGGATATCGCCATTACCTGAAGCACCAGCAGCGCGGCGAGAAGACGATGCCGTGCGCGATTGTGCTCGGTGCGCCGCCTTATGTCGCTTTCGTCGCGCCGCAGAAGCTGCCGCTAGACATCGACGAGATTGGCATCGCAGGCGGTCTGGCCGGTGAAGCGATACACGTCGTGCGTGCGAAGACCGTCGATCTCCTTGTGCCGGCTGACGCCGAAATCGTGATCGAGGGTTTCATAGATACCACGCTGCTCGAGCCCGAAGGCCCATTCGGCGAATCGCACGGCCACGTCGCGCTCGAGGAGTTCAACATGCCCATGCGCGTCACGGCCATCACGCATCGGAAGGACGCCGTCGTCGCCTCCTACTTAAGCCAGGTCACGCCGAGCGAATCGAGCGCGATCAAGCGCGTCGCGTACGAGCCGATGTTCCTCGCGCACCTGAACAAGACGCTCGGCATCAAAGGCGTCAAACGCGTGACCATGCACGAGCGTATGACGGCTTTGAGACGCATCACGATCATCACGGTCGAGAAAGGCACGCCGCGCACTGAAGTGTGGCGAGCGCTCTTCGGTGCGACGTCGTTCAAGGCCGACTGCGGCAAGATCTGCATCGCGGTCGACGAAGACATCGATCCCGACAATTCGGATGCGCTGTTCTGGGCAATGGCGTTTCGCATGGATCCTGCGACCGACATGCAGGTGCTGCGCTATCGCAGTCCGGGGCACGGCCCCGAACGCGAGCATGAAGCCGAGCGCGAAGATTCGACGATGCTGATGGACGCTACGATGAAAGAGGACTTGCCGCCGCTGGCGCTTCCGAAGCGCGAATACATGGAGCGCGCCGGAAAAGTATGGGAAGAGCTTGGTTTGCCTAAGCTGCGGCCGCAGTCGCCATGGTTCGGTGCGGCTGCGGGTGACTGGCTTCCGCAGTGGGACGCAGCAGCAAAGCGCGCGGCCGAAGGACGCTATCTGGAGAATGGACGCACGAGCGAGAGCCAGCAGCGAAGCGGTCTCAAGCCCGAGACACGTTTTCGACCCGGCGAGGAATAGCTTTCAGAACAATGGCATAAGCGGCGCGGCAAGGTACTTGCATAAAGCGCGGCGAGTTCACCAAGGAGGCAACATGGATACCGTCAAAGTCGTGGCGATCGTGCTCATCATCGCGGGTGCGTTAGGGCTCGTTTATCAGCAGTTCAGCTACACGAAAGAAACGCACCAGGCGAAAATCGGACCGCTGGAGCTCTCGGTGAAGGAGAAAGAAACGGTGAACGTGCCGCTGTGGGGCAGCCTCGGCGCGATTGGTATCGGCATCGTGCTGCTCGTCAGCGGCAGAAAGAAATAGCGGATCGCGCGAGAAAATCACCATGCGTGTGATTCTCGCGTCTTGCATGTGGGAATCCGTGTAGTCCGGCTTGGCATGCCGCGCGGCCGCGGCGAGGGCCTGCGCATCGGCACTGTGCGCCGCCCCCCGCGAGCGGTGCGCAAGGAAGATTACGGGCGGCGCGATTTCTTCGACGTGTGGCTGCCCGAGCTCGCGCCCAGCGCGCCGCTCGTCTCGTGGGCGCTCTCCGAGCCCTTCACGCCCAAACGCTGGGCGACTTACGAAAAACGCTACCGCCGGGAGATGGATCGACCTCCGGCGCAGCGTCTTATACGCCTGCTCGCGGCGCTGTCACAAGACAGCAGTTTTTCGGTAGGCTGTTACTGTGAAAACGCGCGCTACTGCCATCGTTCTATACTGAAGGTGCTGCTGGCCGATGCCGGCGCCGTCATCAATGAGGCGAAGGACGCGTGAATACCATTCCTAAGATTTTTGTCGACCCGAGCTGGGCGGCGATCATGAGCCTCTCCTCGGGCGAACAGATCGAGCTCGCGATGTTCGCACTCGTCTCACTGCTCTGGATCGGCGGACTGATTTACGGCGGCTACCGGATGTTGTCCAGACGCGGCCGCCGCAACGAAGAGGTGTGATAGCCCCATAGGGGCTAGTATGCGACTCAGAAGAACCAGCGCAGTGCGCGTAGGGCGCCTGGATTCCAGCGTTGCGCTGGAATGACGTGTTCTACGGACTTGTCATTCAGGACACTAGTTTGGTTTGATCCCCGCCGCCTTCACCACCTTCATCCACTTCGCCACTTCCTGTTTCACGACCGCCGTGAATTCCTGCGGCGTATCGCCGACGGGCTCAAGCCCATCGCGCAGCAACAGGGCGCGTGTCTCCTGCATGTGCACGACTTTCGCTGATTCGACGTTGAGCAACGCGACTACGGGCGCAGGCGTCTTCGCCGGCGCGAGCATGCCTATCCACGAAGCATGCTCGTAACCGGGCACACCGGCTTCGGCGATCGTGGGGTATTCGGGAGCGACGACCGACCGTTTCGCCGTGGTTACCGCGAGCGCCCGGATTTTTCCGGACTTCACGTGCGGCAAGGCCGTGGAGATCGTGGCGAAATAAAGCTGCACCTGTCCGCTCAGAAGACCCACGACACCCGGAGCGCCGCCTTTGAACGGCACCTGCACCATGTCGGTCCCGGTCATGTGCTTGAAGAGCTCTGCCGCGAGGTGGGTGCTGGTCGCAATGCCGCTCGATGCGTAATTGAGCTCCCCGGGTTTTGCCTTCGCGAGCGCGATCAGCTCTTTCACCGATTTGACGGGCAACGTGGGATGTACGACGAGGATGTGAGGGAGCGCCGCAAGACGCGTCACCGGTGCGAAATCGCGCACCGGATCGAACGGCAATCTCTCGTGCAGCGCCGGGTTGATCGTGAACGATGCCGCGACGACGAGCAGCGTATAACCATCCGGCGGCGCTTTCGCGACGGTTTCGGTGCCATTCAGGCTGCCGGCGCCGGGGCGATTGTCGACGACGATCGGCTGGCCAAGCGCGTCGCTGAGGCGCTGCGTCACAACGCGCGCGGCGAGATCCGTCGAACCGCCCGCGCTCTGCGGAACGATGATGCGTATCGGTTTGGTCGGATAGCCCGGTGCGCTTGGCGCCGCGCACAGTGCGAGAGAAGGCGCGCCGGCAAGTGCCGCGCAAACGATTCGCAGTGCCAGCTTCATTCAATTCTCCTCGTCAGCCGACGCTTCGGGTCGCCGGCTTTTATTGGTCTGCCCCGCGAGAACGTCAGTCCGCGTCGTAACCCGGCGCGACGCGCGCATCGATCACGCACACGCGGCCTGCACGAACGTCCTCGACCGCGGCGTGCATCGTCTTGTGCATGTCCGTGAGCGTGGTCACGGGTCCGTACGCAACAGCGCCTTGTGCGCGCGCCATTGCCGCGATGTCGATGTCGGGTTCGGAAATCCGCTGGCCGATCCAGCGGTTCTCCGCCGGTCGATTGCGCGCGACCGCCACGCGCTCCTGATGGAGCTCGTCGTTGTAATACGAGCGGTTGTTGCAAACGATCATGAGGCAGGGGATGGCGTAATGCGCTGCCGTCCACACGGCGGTGTTGCCCATGAGAAAGTCGCCATCGCCACAGAGTCCGATCGGCACACGTCCCGTTCCTTTCAGCGCGAGCGCCGCGCCCACGGTGATGCCGGGTCCCGCGCCGACGCCGCCGCCGCCGTCGAAGCCGATGTAGTCGAGCGGATGGCGAAAATGAGCATAGCCGCCATGCCAGCCCAGGGGCAGGCGCGTAATGGAGCGGTCGATGCCTTGCGTTGCTTTTTCGAGTGCCTGCGCAACGCCCGCAAGCGTGAGCGTCTCTTCGACCTTGGGTTCTGCGGCCTTAGCCGCGGGGGTGTCCGCTTTACGCGGTTTGACCGCTTCCAGCAGTAGCGGCACCGCAGAGTCGGGTTCGCACATCAGATACACGTCGACCGGCGGCAGGATGTGATAGTCCATGCTCCAGCCGCGGTGCGAATGCGCGTCGCACGAGACCTGGATGATCTTTGCGTTCACCGGTTCGGAACCCAGAGCCTGCTTGAGCGCGCCGCCGAGGTCGAGCCAGTCGAGCGAGAGTATGACGTCGGCTTCGGCGAGCAGTTTCTTCGCAGCACCCGCGAGCCGGTTGCCGGGCGGCGCGGCATGCAGCCGGTGATCGGTTGGAAAAGCCGCCGCGAGCTTGATGTGCGTGAGCACGGGGATATCCAGCTTTTCCGCGAGCGCCACGCGCGCGTTCCACGCGTCCATGCTGCGCGAGCAGCGGCCCGCCAGCATCACGGGCCGTTTTGCATTCGAGAGCAGGCGCGCCGCTTCCGCGACGAGCGCGGCGGTCGGCTGCACGGCCGGCGGCGGCGCGTAGCGCGAGAGCTCCGGCATCGCCGGCAGCGATTCGAGCTTCTGCTCCTGTATGGAAACGTCGAGATTCACGTACACGGGGCCGCGCGGCGCGGTTTGCGCGATCTGTGCCGCGCGGAGCAGCGCTTCGGTCGTCGCTTCGACCGAGCCCGGCTGGTTGTCCCACTTAGTATAGTTTCGAATGAGCTGCGCCTGGTCCGAGCACGTGTGTATCCACTCGATCCACGGCCGGCGCTTCGCCGCGTCCCACGCGCCCGTTGCGCCGATGATGAGAACCGGTGTTCGATCGCACCACGAATTGAATATAGGCATCGTCGCGTGCATCAGCCCGACGTTCGAGTGCAGCGCTGCCGCCATCATCCTGTCCGATGCCTTGAAGTGGCCTTGCGCGATCGACACCGCGGTCTCGTCGTGGAGGCACAGGACCATCTGCGGTGTGCGGTTCCCGAGATAGTTGACGAGGCTGTCGTGTAATCCACGATAGCTCGCGCCGGGATTCAGCGCGATGTACGGAAGGTCGAGCGCGCGCAACACCGCCGCGATTGCATCGCTTCCCCAGACGACATCGGTCGCCTGAATCGGAACAGGCGCGTCGTGAATGATGGTGGTGGTTGTATCGTTCATGTCGACCTCATGGATGTCAGTCGTCAGCGGTCAATCGTCTGGAAAAGCTAGTCCGCCGTGGCGCCGGAAGCTTTTATCACCTTCGACCATTTCGTAAATTCTTCCGCGAGATGTTTCGCGAACGCTTCGCGCGTGCTGCCGACGGCAATGCTGCCCGCTTCGGCCATGCGCTGTTTCATCTCGGACGTTTGCATGATTTTCATGGTTTGCGCATTCAGCAGGTTCACGATGTCCACAGGCGTTCCCGCCGGAGCGAGTAAGCCGTACCACTGGCTCGATTCGTACCCCTTGAGGCCCGATTCCGAAATCGTCGGCAGCTCGCGCAGCGCCGGCAGCCGCTCGCGGCTGGTTACGGCGAGCGCGCGCACGCGCTGTGACGTGATCAACGGAACGGCCGTCAGCGCCGGCATGAACATCGTGGTCACTTCGCCGCTGACGAGTCCGGTGATCGCCGGTCCCGTGCCGCGGTAAGGGACGTGAGCCATTTGTGTTCCGGTCATCGTCCTGAAAAGCTCGCCTGCGAGATGCGGCGTGCTGCCGCTGCCCGATCCGGCGAAACCGACCTGGTGCGGCCGCGCTTTCGCCAGCGCGATCAGCTCTTTCACGTTTCTGGCGGGGACCGAAGGATGGACGACGAGCACGTTCGGCGCCAGCGCAATGAGGCTGATCGGCTCGAACTGCCTGATCGGATCATAGGTGGGCTTCGCATAGAGGGCCGGTGAGGTCACGAAATTCGCGCCGTTCACCATCAGCGTGTAACCGTCTTTCGGCGCCTTGGCAACGATCTCACTGCCGACCATGCCGTTCGCGCCGCCGCGATTGTCGATGATGAACTGCTTGCCGAGCGATTCGGTGAGCTTCTGCGCGAGTATGCGCCCCATGGTGTCGTTGCCGCCTCCGGGTGGGAACGGCACGACGACGCGTACCGTTCCGGTGGGATAACTTTGCGCAAATGCATTGGCGGTGATTGCCACCAGCGCCGCGATGATCAGTTTTCTCATTCTCTCCTCGTTTTTCTGATTATGCCCTTCGTGTCCTTCGTGTCCTCCGTGTTGAAGCTTTGCTGTTCCTTCGTCTCCTTTGTGTCCTTCGTGGCGAAGCTTCTAGACCGCCCGCCGCGCCGCCTCGCGCAATGCGCGAAACGCGAACTCGACTGCCATGTGACGTTTGTACAGCGCCGAGCCGCGAACGTTCGAAATCGGCTCGGCGAGATCGCGCACGGGCTGCACCGCTTTCCGGAAGAGCGCGTCGTCAGGCGCGTGGCCTACGCACTGTGCGAGATCGAGGACGATCGGTTTCCAGCTCACCGAGCCGACCGCGACACGCACACTCGTGCAACGGCCGCCGGCATCGAGCGCAACCGCAGCCGCCGCGTTCACGGTCGGCGTCTCGATCACGCCTCGCGGCATCTGTTTCAGAAAACACGAGCCGCTGTGCGCTTGCGGCGAGTCGACTTCGATGCATACCAGCATTTCATCACGCGCGAGACGCTTCTCGTAGACTTCCGCGAGACTCGCGGTGCGGCGACCGCCCGGACTTGCGATGACGGCGCGCGCATCGAGCGCGATCAGCGCAAGCGGGAAATCGAAGCCTCCGATGAGCGGACCCACAGTCCCTCCCACCGTCATCATGCGCCGGATGCGCACGTGGCCGACCGATTCGACCGAGTCGTAGAGCGCCTGCCACGGCGGGATCTGCATGTCCTCATAGATGCTTTGCTGATTCACCGCCGCGCCTGCGCGAAGCACGCCTGCTGCGTCGACTGAAAGCTCGTTCAGCTCCGGTATGCGGTGAATCGCCACCAGGCGCTTCGCTTGCGGGAAACCCGTGCGCTCGCGCCGCACCGCGTGCGAGATCCCACCGCAGACGAGCGCGGTGTCGCCTTCGGCAAGCAACGTCACTGCCTGCTCGACGCTCTTCGCCTGCACGAGCTCGGGTTTGAAAGGCCTTGCGCCGGCCGGCGCACCCTTGGCCAGCCGATTCCATACGCCGCCTTTGGGCGCAATGGCGTCCGCCTTTTTTTCATCGGCGTAGAGCTGCGGGTGCAACGCGCGGTGAATCTTTTCGGCGGTGATCGGGAGCTCGGTGATGCGTACGCCCACCGCGTCTGCTATTGCATTCGCTATTGCCGCAGGAATCGCATCGAGCCCGATCTCGCCCAGACCTTTCGCGCCGTACGGGCCGCTCGGCTCGTACGAATCGGCAAATGCGACGTGCATTTTCGGCATCATGCCAGCGCTGGGAATCGAATAGTCGATGAAGTTGGGATCGGTGGGCGTGCCGTTGTACCAGTCGAAGTATTCGACCATCGCGTAACCGATGCCCTGCGTGACCGCCCCTTGCACCTGTCCTTCCGCGGCGGCCGGATGGATGACTGTACCGCAGTCGACAGTGGCAGCGACTTCGAGCAGCTTCACTTCACCCGTGTCGCGATCCACTTCGACTTCGACCGCCTGTGCCGCGAAGTTGTATGCGCCTGATTCGTTGCCATAGCGGCTGTGATCGGGAAACTCGGATGGGTTGTCCCACGTGCCGACGCCGATGATGGGTTGCCCGCCCGGCTGATAGATGTGCGCGCGAACGACCGCGGCCACCGCTTTGAATTCGTTTTCGGGACCGCCGCGCGGACCGATTTCACCGTTGATAATGGTGAGCTCGCTGGCCGGCCGCTTGAGCTGCTGTGCGGCGGCATCCTTCAACTGCGTGCAGGCGGCCGCCGCTGCGCGCTTGACCGCGTTGCCCGCCACGTACGTCACCCGGCTTGCGAGCGCGCCCAGCGAGTGCGGATGCAGGTCCGTATCCGGGCGCGTGATATCGATGTCCTCGTACGCGAAGCCGAGCTCTTCCGCCGCAATCTGGCGCAGCACCGTGAGCGTGCCCTGACCGATCTCGCCTTCGCCGGTGATGACGGTGGCGCGCCCGTCTTCATTCACGCGCACGATCGCCGAGCTGCCGTCCCAGTCGCCGAAGCTGCGGCGGCCGTTGACGTGCACGCTGCAGCCCATGCCGAGTCCGCGATTCGGCGCGCGCGCCTTGCGCTTCTCTTTCCACCCGATCAGCGCGGCCGATTTGTCGATGCACTGCTTCAACTCGCAGCTCGTAATTTTGTGATTGTGCGGCGAAACGTCGCCCGGCTCGACCGCGTTCATTCGCAGCAGGTCCACGACGTCGATGCCGAGCTTGTCCGCGGCAAGGTCCCACGCCTGCTCGACCGCCCAATCCGCCGATGGATTACCGAAGCCGCGAAACGCACCGGTCGGCACGAGGTTGGTATAGACGAGCGTGGAGTCGCCGCGCACGCACGGATACCTGTAAAGCGCGTCGTGACGCACCGACGCCGCACCTAGGATCGCCTGCGACTTGCCCGTGTAGGCGCCGTTGTCGGCGAGCATCTTGATTTCCTTCGCCATCACACGGCCGTCGCGCCGGAAGCCGAGACGCACCCAGTACCGCATGGGCATGCGCGGATGGCTCGCGATAAATTCCTCTTCACGCGTGTGTATAAGCTTGACCGGGCGGCCGCTCCGTTGCGCCAGCAGCGCGCAGATCACCGACGCATTGTCGTCGCCCGATTTGCCGCCAAAACCGCCGCCGACTTCCGTCTGAATGACACGCACCTGCGCGTCTGGCACGCCCAGCGCCGTGGCGTAGCGGCCACGCGCGAGAAACGGCGTTTGCGTGTTGCACCACATCGTGACGCGCCCCGCCTGCCAGCTCGCAACGCAGCCGATGGTCTCGAGCGCGGTATGCCACTGGCGCGCGCTTTCCCACGTGCCTTCTACCGTGATGTCGCTCGCGTGAAAGCCTGCAGTGACGTCGCCGCGCTCGAAGTTGAAGTGGTGCGCGACATTGCCCGCTGCGTCGTCGTGCACGAGCGGTGCGCCGCGAGCGAGCGCCTGATCGAGCGACAGTACGGCGGGCAGGACCTCGTATTGCACGACGATCCGATCGACCGCCGCGCGTGCAATTGCGGGATCGGTCGCCGCCACGGCAGCGACTTCATCTCCGACATAGCGCACCTTTTCGATCGCGAGCGGGTAGAGGTCCGGACGAAACGCGCCCCATTTGCGGCGCGGTGTGTCTTCGCCCATCAGCACCGCTTTGACTCCAGGCATCGCAGCGGCTGCGCTCACGTCGATCGCGACGATGCGCGCGTGCGGATGCGGGCTGCGCAGAACGGCGGCGTGCAGCATGCCCGGCATCGAAATGTCGGCGACGTACTGCGACGCCCCAGTGACTTTCGGAATTGCGTCGGTGCGCGGCACGTCGCGGCCGACGACGAGCAGGCTTTCTCTCTGGAATTTCGGATCGCGCTGATTCATCGCGCGGTGCGCTGTGCGAGGCGGACCGCCTCGTGATACGCCTCGACGATGCGGACGTACCCCGTGCAGCGGCAGTACACGCTGTCGGCGCTGGCGCGTATCTCTTCGTCCGACGGGTGAGGATTACGATCGAGGAGCCCGCACGCCGCCATGATGTGTCCGGGCGTGCAGATGCCGCATTGAAAGGCGGACCGGTTGACGAAAGCCTGCTGAACCGCGTGCAACGAATGCGTCCCCGCGAGGCCTTCGATCGTGCGCACGTCGGTGCCGTCGCACAGCGCAGCGAGCTGTAGGCACGAGGCGATCGGCTGGCCGTCCATGATGACCGTGCACGTGCCGCACGCGCCGATGCCGCAGCCGTGCTTGGTTCCGGTCATGCGCAAGTCTTCGCGCAGGACGTCGACGAGTAGCCGATCCGAAGTCTTCAAAGCGACTTCGACCGGCTCGCCATTCAATGTGAAATTCAAGATCATAACTAGCCGTCTCGCTTCAATACGGCTTGTATCTTGTCCGCCGGCACCTTGATCTCGACGCCGGCACGCTCCTCCTGCAGCAACATCGGCACGCGCGAATCGCGATCGCCCCACCCGCGGTTGAGCGCTTCGCTCAGTTCGGCATAGGTGAGATTCGCCAGCCGCATCGGTACGCCGATCTCGCGTGCGAGCTCGGTCGCAAGCGTCACGTCCTTGTGCGCGAGCTTGAGCGCGAAATCAGGCGGCTCGAACGAGCCTTGCAGAAATTGCTTTCCGAGACGGTCGAACGTGCGTTGGCGTCCGAGCGAACACTGGCGCACCGCGGCCCATAGGTCGAGCGGATCCACTCCGGCTTTGACGCCCATCGTGAATACTTCGGCGAGCGCGGTCTGGATGACGTAACCCGCGCAGTTGTGCACGAGCTTTGCTACCGAGCCTGCGCCGATCCCCCCGATGTAAATGACCTGATCGCCGATCGCATCGAGCACCGGCTTGAAGCGGTCGAATACCGCGCGATCTCCGCCGACGAGCAATGCAAGCTGGCCCGACTTGGCGCCGGAGGGACCGCCGCTCACCGGGGCGTCAAGCATCGGTATGCCTTTCGCGGCGAACTTCGCATGGATGCGCCGCACCACCGTTGGCGAGTTGGTCGAGAGATCGAACCACGCGGCGCCGGGCTCCATCGACTCGAGGAGCTCATCGCCGACCGCTTCGGCTTCCTTGGGGCCCGGAAGCGAAGTGAAGAGGACGTCGGATACGGCCGCGACCGCGCGAGGTCCTTCGCCCCACGATGCGCCCGCCTCGAGATGCGGTTTCGCCATTTCGCGCCGCACATCGTAGACCGTGAGCTCGTGACCGCCTTTGCGAACGTTGAGCGCCATCGAGCCGCCCATGGTGCCCAGTCCAATGAATCCGACTTTCATGGTTCGCTCCTTAAACCAGCTCGCGTTTTTTCTTCCTGCCTTTCTTGATGTCGTCCTCTTCCTGGATCACCTCGGAGTACTGGCGCACCGCATTCGAGATCGTCGGCCAGCCGGCGTAGTGACCGACCTGGATGATGACTTCGATGATCTCCTTGCGCGTGATGCCGATGTGCTCCGAGCTGCGGTAGTGCGAATGGTTGCCGTTCGGACGCGCGAGCGCGATGTTCGCCGCGAGTGTCACGAGCTGGCGCTCGCGCAGGCTCAAACCGGGCCGCGCCCATACGTCTCCGAACAGATGGCCGACAGACATCTCATAGAGCTCGGGGCTCAGCGCTTTCTGGTTGAGCATCAGCTCTTCGCGGCCCATTTTCTTCAGCAGGTCCATACCGCGCTTGTAGCGCTTCTTCTTGTAATCGTCCTTCATGAGAGCTCCTTATTGGAAATAGTTGGACAACATTAACTCACCCGACGTCACTCCTTCGAATCGAGGTAGACGATCGCGGGAATTTTCGCCGAAGGAAACCGCGTCTTCAGCGCTTTCCACAAGGCCTCGCGCGCGTTGTTCTCGAAATCGTGCATCACGGCGTCGAGCTCCTGGCCGGTGTAATTGCCGGTGCGCGTCTTGATCTTGCTGCTGTTCCTCGCTTCGATCGGAAAGCCGCCGAGGAGTTTTTTCGACTCGATCTCGTAGAACAGCGCTGTGCCTTCGAGCCTGCCCGGACTGAATCTCTTTACGACGACATCGATC
>DATLEF010000035.1:0-3937 GCA_035525455.1 Burkholderiales bacterium | reverse complement strand
AAGCGCTCGAAGTTGTCCCGCGGCTCGATATCGATATCCACGAGCGTGGATTCGGCGATCCCCGCCATGTAGGCGGCGCGCTCATGAAAGCCGCGTTGCAATTCGAGCGGCGTATGCGTGAGCGGCCTTCCCATCTGCCACGTGAGCTCCTGCGCGAGCGCTTGACTGCGTTCTACGCACCATGCGGCCATTGCGATGCAGAGACGTGCACGCTCGCGAACCGGAACCTGCTTCCAGCTTTCCTGCGCAGCGACTGCGCGCTCGAGCACGTTTTCGATTCGAGCTGCCGAGGCGAGCTCGCGCTCGACATAGACCGAGCCATCCACGGGGCTCACCGTGCGCTGCACTCGTTCTTTCACACAAAGCTCACTGCGGCGTCACGTAAGCGGCAGTCAGTCCGCCGTCGACGAGGAACTCCGTGCCAGTCACGTACGAGGACTCGTCGGATGCGAGAAAGAGTGCGGCGTTTGCGATTTCTTTCGCCTCGCCGAAGCGGCCCATCGGAATGTGCACGAGGCGCCGCTGTCGCTTTTCTTCGGTGTCGAGGAAGTCCATCAGGAGCTTCGTGCGCAGCGGCCCCGGACACAGCGCATTCACGCGTATGTTTTCGCGTGCGTGTATTACGGCAAGCTCCCGGGTGAGCGACAGCACCGCGCCTTTGCTTGCGGTGTACGCAATCTGCGGCGTCGCTGCGCCCATCAGCGCGACGAAAGACGCGGTATTGATGATCGAGCCGCCGCCGGCGCGACGCAAAGCCGGAATGCCGAACTTGCAGCCGAAGAACACGCCTTTCGCGTTCACGTTCATCGTGAGGTCCCAGATCGCCTCGTCGGTCGCGATCGCGTCGTCGTCTTTCCCGTGCATGATGCCGGCGTTGTTGAAGAGCACGTCGAGCTTGTCGAACCGGGTCTCGGCAAAAGCGACCATCTGTTCACAGTCACCTGCTTTTGATACGTCCGCGGTGCACGCAGCCGCACGCCCGCCTGCGCGTTCGACCATGGCCACAGTTTCCTGCGCGGGCTGCACGTTCACGTCTACGATGACGACCGCCGCGCCTTCGCTGGAGAACAGCAGCGCGGACTCGCGCCCGATGCCGCTGCCGCCGCCGGTGATCAGTGCAACTTTGTCCCTGAGACGCATCAAATTCGCTCGAAGTATCGCTTCCGCTCCCAATCGGTCACGGCGAAGTTGTAGGCGTTCTGCTCGCTGCGGAAAAAATGGGTGTAGTGCTCGACGACGTCCTCGCCGAACGCGCGCCTGGCAAAATCGCTCGCGGCGAACCGCTCGATCGCTTCCTGAAGCGTGTAAGGCACGCGCTCGATATTCTGCGCGGCATATACATCGCCACTGAAATGGTCCGGCGGCTCGATGCGATTGGCGATGCCGTCGAGGCCCGACGCAAGCGACGCGGCGAAAGCGAGATAGGGATTACAGTCCGCGCCGGGTATCCGGCATTCGATGCGCAGGCTCGGTCCTGCCCCGACGACGCGAAAGCCGGCGGTGCGATTGTCGTAACTCCACGCGAGGCGCGTCGGCGCCCAGGAGGAATCGACATAGCGCTTGTACGAGTTGATCGTCGGCGCGTAAAAAACCATCACGTCCGGCACGTGCGCCATCCACCCGCCGAGAAACCAGCGGAAAGCGTCGGAACATGCGATGTCGTGGATTTTCTGCTGGCCTGCAAACGCGTTCTCGCCGTTCTTCCAAAGGCTGAAGTGAATGTGACAGCTCGAGCCCGCATGCTCGGAAGCAAACTTCGCCATGAACGTGACGCTCAAGCCCGCGGCTTCGGCCACTTCCTTCAGGCACTGTTTGAACACGACGTGGCGATCGGCAGCCTGCAGCGTATCGGCATAGCGGATATTGATCTCGTGCTGTCCGGGTCCCCATTCGCCTTTCGAATTCTCCACGGGCACGCCGGAATTTTTCAGGTGACGCCGTACCGCCGCGTTGTAACTCTCGTTACGCGTACCTTGAAGGATGTGATAGTCCTCGAGGTACCAGCCGGCGGGTTCCAGGTTCGCGTAGCCGCGCTCGTGCGAGTCGCGGTAACTGTTGCGAAAGAGATAGTGCTCGAGCTCGGAAGCGGCAAAGCTTTCGAGGCCGAGCGCTTTCGAGGCATCGAGCTGCCGGCGCAGCACCGAGCGCGGTGCGACGCTCACGTAATCGTGCGTCTTTTCGTCTTTGACGTCGCACAGTACGAAAGCGCTTTTTTCGAGCCAGCTCGCGTGTCTCAGCGTGTCGAAATCCGGGACGAGATGAAAGTCGCCGTAACCAAGCTCCCAGTTGGCATATCGATAGCCCCGGACCGGGTCCATCTCCATGTCGGTCGTGATGAGATAGTTGCAGGCGTGCGCCCCGTCGCGCGCGACGTCGTCGATGAACATTTCGGCGTCGAAACGCTTGCCCAGCAGGCGTCCGTAGTGATCGGTAAACCCGAGCACCACCGTCTCGATAGCGCCGTTTTCGACGTAGGTACGCAGCTCGTCGATGTGCAGCATGCCTTTCAACGCGCTCAAGTGAGTCTCCTTGGAACGAACGCTGAAGCAATTTTCTCGCCGTCAGCTCCGCGGCGCTCCGGGCGCCTCAACCGACCTTTTTGCTGCGCCGGATCCTGGGTTCCTTCGATCGTACACGGTAAACCGGTAGGCATGCGCGTGCTTCTCGTCCGGCACGAACGACTGCGCGGACTTCTCCTCCCATTCGACCATCCCCATGTCGGGCATGAACGTGTCGCCTTGCGGTTCGGCGTCGACTACGGTCAGGTAAATTCGGTCCGCGAGCGGCAGCGTTTCGCGAAACAGGTCAGCGCCGCCGATCACGAATATTTCGTCGTCGCCACCGCAAGCGTCGAGTGCTTCGCGTATCGAATGCGCGACGATTGCGCCGGGCACGCTGTAGTCCTTCTGGCGCGTGACTATGACGGTCGTGCGCCCGGGCAGAAGGCGATTGATCGATTCGTACGTCCTGCGGCCCATGACGATGTGATGGCCCATGGTGAGGCTCTTGAACAGCTTGAGCTCGTTCGGCAGGTGCCAGGGGATCTTGTTGTCCGCGCCGATGACGCGGTTTCTGGCCATGGCGACGATCAAGGATATGCGTGAGGCGCTAGGCGCGAGCCGTGAGCCGTTTCCTACGCCCTCGCGTGTCATGGCACGCTACACGGCCACGGGCGCGCGTATCGCGGGATGCGGTTCGTAGCTTTCGAGCGTGAAGTCTTCGTACTTGAACGCAAAGAGATCTTTGACTGCGGGATTGATCCGCATCTTCGGCAACCCGCGCGGCTCGCGCGAAAGCTGCTCGCGTGCCTGCTCGAGATGGTTGAGATACAGGTGCGTGTCGCCGAAGGTATGCACGAAATCGCCGAGCTTGAAGCCGCACACCTGCGCGACCATCATCGTGAGCAGCGCGTAGGAGGCGATGTTGAACGGGACGCCGAGGAATATATCGGCGCTGCGCTGATAGAGCTGGCACGAAAGGCGTCCTTCAGCCACATAAAACTGGAAGAACGCGTGGCACGGCATCAGCGCCATCTTGTCGAGATCGGCGACATTCCATGCGGAGACGATCATGCGGCGCGAGTCGGGATTGCGCCGGAGCTGCTCGAGCACCTGCGAGACCTGATCGATGTGACGCCCGTCGGGCGCCGGCCACGAGCGCCATTGGTACCCGTACACAGGCCCCAACTCGCCGTTCGGAGCAGCCCATTCGTCCCAGATCGAGACGCCGTTCTCCTTCAGGTAGCAGACGTTCGTCTCGCCTTTGAGGAACCACAGGAGCTCGTGAACGATCGACTTGAGATGGACTTTCTTGGTGGTGAGTAAGGGGAAGCCCGCATTCAGGTCGAACCGCAGCTGCGCGCCGAAAACGCTCAGCGTGCCGGTGCCGGTGCGATCGCTTTTACTCGCGCCGTGCTCGAGCACGTGCCGCATCAAAT
>DATLEF010000199.1:0-3916 GCA_035525455.1 Burkholderiales bacterium | reverse complement strand
TATCGCGACCACCCCCACGCAGGCGCGTTATGCGCTGCCTGCGGTCGTGCAACGCTTCATTCATCGCCACCCGCGGGTGCGCCTGGGCCTGCGCGAAGGCAGCCCCGAGCAGATTGTCGATCTCGTTACTGCGGGCGCAGTCGACATCGGCATCGTGACGGAGTCGTATCCCGAGCTGGCCACGCTCGTCATGCTGCCGTGTTATCAGTGGAACCGGGCGGTCATAACGCCGGCGGATCACCCGTTGCTCAAGGAAAAATCGCTGACACTTGAAGCGATCGCACGTTTCCCGATCGTCACGTACGATTTCGCTTTTAATTCCGATTCGCCGATCCGAAAAGCGTTCGATGCCCGCAACATTAAAACGAACGTCGTGCTGACAGCCGTCGACGCCGATGTCATCAAAGGCTATGTGGAGCTCGGCGTCGGTATCGGGATACTTGCAAAAATGGCGTACGATCCGGCGCGCGATCTTGCGCTGCGCGTGATCGATGCAGCGCATCTCTTCGAGCCGAGCACGACCCGGATCGCCGTGCGGCGCAACGCCTACCTGAGGCGATTCGTGTACGACTTTATCGAGCTTTTCGCGCCTCACCTGTCGCGCGCCGTCGTCGAAAAAACGATGCGCGGTCCGGGAACCGACTACGAGCTGTAAAGCGCCTAGGGGGACGGCGCTCGCCTGAAGGGCTCGGGCTGCCATTCGGCAGCCCTCAGGCCGGTGAACGATTCAGAGGAAAACCAAGGTTTTCCTCCGAAACCTCCTTTCCTTCACGGTTTCCCTCCGTAACCTCCCTTCCCCCACTGACGCCAGCGCGACAAGACAAGTCCGACACGCTGCTAGCCGCCGCCCATGAGCTGCGAGAGGAGGCCGATGGTCGCATCGTTGTTCCAGTCCATGTCGCCGAGCAGGCGATAGCGCATGCGGCCGTCCGGTCCGATGATGTAAGTCGCGGGGAGAACGCGCACGCCCCAGGCGCGCGTGACCGTCTTATTTGTGTCGACAAGTACGGGAAGCGCAAGCCGAGTCTGGGCCACAAAATTGCGCACCCGCGCTTCCGGCTCGTCCACATTGACCGCGAGCGCAACGAAAGGCTTCCCGGCCAGGCGCTCTTTCAGAGTCTGGATCGACGCCATTTCATGGCGGCAGGGCTCGCACCACGTAGCCCAGAAATTGACCAGCACGACGTTCCCGCGGTACTGCGTGAGATCGTGGCTGCGCCCTGCGATATCTTTGAGCACGAGCGCGGGCGCGGGCGTGCCATCCCACGGCTGAAGGACGGACTCCGCCAGCGCAGGTGCTGCTGACATGGAGATCAAGAGTGCGGCTACGACTACCGCGAATGAACTGAACATCCCCTGCTCCTATTCCGCCGCCCGCTGGCTGAAATCCTTCAACCTGAACCCGACCAGCCACAAGGTGGCAAAGTACGTGACCGCGCCGAGAACCACTACGCCCGCGAGCTTTGCCACGCGCTCGAGCGCGCCTGCGGCAAGCCACTCCGATGTGCTGCCTGTCGCGATCCACAGCACCGAACCCATGACATAGACCGCGAGCGCCAGCTTCAGTGCGAATCCGGACCAGCCCGGCTGCGGAAGATATACCGCGCGGCGTCGCAGCAGCCAGAACAGCAAACCGGCGTTGAGACACGCGCCCAGGCTGATTGCGAGCGCGAGGCCGGCATGACGTAAAGGCCAGATCAACATCACGTTCATGATCTGCGTGGCGAACAGCGTAACCACGGCAATCTTCACCGGCGTCTTGATGTCCTGCCGTGCGTAAAAGCCGGGCGCGAGCACTTTAACGAGTATCAGGCCGACCAGGCCGACGCTGTAAGCGATGACGGCGTCGCGCGTGGCGAGTGTATCCGCTGCCGAAAAAGCCCCGTACTGAAATAAGGTCGCTACGAGCGGCACTGCCAGCAGCGCAAGCGCCGCAGCCGCCGGCACGGCGAGCAGCAGCGTAATGCGCAAGCCCCAGTCCAGCAGCCGCGAATACTCGACGGTGGATTGGGTTGCATGGTGTTTTGAAAGACTCGGCAGCAATATCGTGCCGAGTGCGACACCGAGCATCCCGGTCGGGAATTCCATCAGTCGGTCCGCGTAGTACAGCCAGGAGACGCTGCCGGTTACCAGAAAGGACGCAAAAACGTTGTTGATAATTAGGCTCACCTGTGCGATCGAGACGCCGAACACGGCGGGTCCCATCTGCCGCAGCACCCGCCATACGCCTTCGTCCGCAAAATCGAGCTTGAACCGCGGCAATAGCTTCAGGCGCATCAGAAAAGGCACCTGAAATGCGAGTTGCAACACCCCGCCTACGAATACGGCCCACGCAAGGGCAAGAATGGGCGGATTGAAGTAAGGCGCCGCCCACACCGCGAACACGATGAAAGACACGTTGAGCAAAACCGGCGTGAAAGCCGGCACGGAGAAGCGGCTGTACGTGTTGAGAATGCTGCCGGCGAGCGCAGTCAGCGCGATGAAAATTATGTAGGGGAACGTGACGCGCAGGAGTTGAACGGCAAGCTCGTATTTCTCCGGCGTCGCGGCGAAGCCCGGCGCTGTCAGGTAAATGATCGCAGGCGCCGCGAGCACTCCCACCACACTGACGACAAAAAGCGCGAGCGCCAGCACGCCTGACACATGATCAACAAGAAGCTTCGTGTCGGCTTCGCCGCGCCTGTTTTTGTATTCACCGAGTATCGGCACGAAAGCCTGCGAAAAAGCACCCTCGGCAAACAGGCGCCGCAGCAGGTTCGGGATCTTGAAAGCGACAAAAAAAGCGTCGGTCATCAGGCCGGCGCCGAAGACGCGGGCGATAATGGCATCGCGAACGAAGCCGAGCACCCGCGAGATGAACGTCATTGCGCTCACCGTCGCCAGAACCTTAAGTAAATTCATTTTGTTATGCGGCGCGGCGGGGCGCAGGGCGCCTTGTCAAACGCATTGAATAACAGTATGATAGCGCCCTTTTTCCCTAGCAGAATCCGGAGTTTACATGGCCAACACCGCATCAGCCAGAAAACGCGCGCAGCAAAGCGAGGTGCAGCGCCAGCACAACACGAGCTTGCGCTCCGAGCTGCGCACTGCCGTCAAGAACGTGAGAAAAGCGATCGAAGCTGGGGACAAATCAGCGGCGCAGACCGTTTATCAGGGCGCGGTGAGCACGATCGACTCGATCGCCGACAAGAACATCATCCATAAGAACAAGGCGGCGCGACATAAGAGCCGTCTTTCAGCCGCCATCAAAGCCATGGCCTGATTCCAGAGGCTCCCGCGTCGCCGCGCGGTTGCGCAGGCGGCAGCGTTGGGCAAGAATAGGCTCGACCGACGGCGGCTTTTGGCCGCCGTGCTTTTTTTATCTCTCCGATGTGCAGCAGCCCTTTTGCGAGGCTCTCCTTATGTCGCACGTCATGAATACGTATGCACGCCTCCCCGTCGCTTTCGAACGCGGCGAAGGTGCATGGCTGTGGGATCTGCAGGGCAAGCGTTATCTCGACGCGCTGGCAGGTGTCGCCGTGTGTGGTCTCGGGCACGCGCACCCTCGCCTCACGGCGGTCCTGCAAAAGCAGGTCGCGACCCTCATACATACGTCGAACCTGTACGAAATCGCGCTGCAGGAAAAACTCGCGACGCGGCTCGCCGACATTTCCGGCATGGAGAGCGTGTTCTTCTGCAATTCCGGTTGCGAGGCGAACGAAGCCGCCATCAAGCTCGCGCGGCTTTACGGGCACAAGCAAGGCGTGGAGGCGCCTGCGATTATCGTCATGGAGAAAGCGTTTCATGGGAGGACGATCGCAACGCTGACCGCAACGGGGAGCCGCAAAGTACAGGCGGGCTTCGAACCTCTACTTGCAGGATTCGTACGCGTGCCTTTCGATGATCTCGAGGCCGTCGCACGCGTCGCCGCGACGAA
>DATLEF010000197.1:0-2333 GCA_035525455.1 Burkholderiales bacterium | reverse complement strand
TGATCGAGACCTATCGGGAGCGGCTCGACGCGCTGTACAGCACCGGTTTGCCGCTCGACGAGATGCGCGTGCGCAAAGCAGCGCTTTTTGCCGAGCTCGACGGTGATTACGCGAAGCTGAAGCAAAGCTGGGGCGGGTTTGCAGGTTTCGACCGGTGGTTCGAGGGCAAACCCAACAACGCTTTGCTGGCATCGATCGCCATTTACACCAAGAAAGTGCCGGCTTTCCAGGCCCTGCTCGCGCGCGAAGGGAGTGATCTCAATCGCTTCTACGCGCAAGTAAAGGCGATCGCGCGCCTGAGCAAGCCGGAGCGCACCGCCGCGCTCGAACGTCTCATGCCCAAAACCGCCACCGCCGGCGGCCCCTCGCACTAAAGTTGCTTCAATCAAGACGAACCCGCGGCGTTGCGCCGCGGCGGCGCGTCGCGCAGCAACCGCCATACCTGCTCCTGGCCGGCAAGCGCGCATCCGTTCGTCCGATTTCCATAGACAGAGCAAGAGAGGCTTCATGCAAATACAAATCAACAGCGACCATCGCATCAGCCCGTCGCCGCAGCTGGCAGCGCGTGTTCAGGCGCTCGTGCGCGATAGCCTGGAGCGCTACAGCGATCGCATCACGCGGGTCGAAGTGCACTTGAACGACCTCAACGGCGAGAAATCAGGCAGCAACGACAAGCGCTGCCTGATGGAGGCGCGCGTCGGTGGAGCAGGCCCGATCGCTGCGCATCACGAAGCGGAAAACCTGAATCTCGCGATCGACGGCGCCATAGAGAAGCTCGAGCGGGCGATCGAGCACAAACTCGGGAAGATCGCGATGACGGCGTCCGGCAGAAGAAGTGGAAAAGGATGAGCATGAAGCTCACCAGCTCTAGCTTCGCGGACGGCGAGCGCATCCCAGCGGAATTCGCATTCTGCGCGCCGGACCCGCAGTCTCACGCGAGGCTCTCGAACAATCGCAATCCGGCGTTCGAATGGAGCGACCTTCCGATGGGTACGCGCACCCTCGCGCTCGTCTGTCACGACTACGACGTGCCGTCCCAGGGCGATGACGTGAACCAGGAAGGGCGCACCATACCCGAGTCATTGCCGCGCGTAGACTTCTTCCACTGGGTGCTCGTCGATCTCGATCCGCATTCGGCCCCGATCCGCGCCGGCGAGTTCTCCGACGGTGTGACGCCGCGCGGCAAGACCGGTCCGCCGGGACCGCGCGCCACGCGGCAGGGTGTCAACGACTACACGCTGTGGTTTGCGGGCGACGCCGGGATGAAAGGCGACTACTTCGGCTACGACGGGCCGTGCCCGCCGTGGAACGACACGATTCCGCATCACTACGTTTTTACGCTGTACGCGCTCGATGTCGAACAGCTGGGCGTGAGCGGCACCTTTCGCGGGCCCGATGTGCTCAATGCGATGAAAGGACACGTGCTCGCCGAAGCGAAAATGACAGGTGTGTACTGCCTCAATCCGGCGGTTCCCGCCTGACTTTGTTGTGCCCGAGACCAGGCCGGCGCTCGCCGGCCTTTTTTGTTTGGAATACGATTTCGATCCTTCGCGTGCTTCCCTGTCCTTCGTGGTAAAGCTTCAGCTCCCGTGAAACTCGACCCCGCAAAACGCCTCGCGAACCTGCCGCAACCGACCTATCCGGAAGAGCTGCCGGTGGTTGCGCGCCGGCAGGAGATCGCGCGCGCCATCGCCGCGCATCAGGTCGTCATCGTCAGCGGCGAGACTGGCTCGGGTAAGACGACGCAGTTACCGAAAATCTGCCTCGAGCTCGCGCGCGGCGTCAACGGCATGATCGGACACACACAGCCGCGGCGCATCGCCGCGCGCACCGTAGCCGCGCGCATCGCGCAGGAGCTCAAAAGCCCGCTCGGTCACGCGGTGGGCTACAAAGTGCGCTTCGCCGACAAGCTGTCGTCCGACACCTACATCAAAGTGATGACCGACGGCATCCTGCTCGCGGAAACGCAGGGCGATCGGCTGTTGAAAGCGTACGACACCCTCATCATCGACGAAGCCCACGAGCGCAGTCTCAATATCGATTTTCTTCTGGGTTACCTGAAGCACGTGCTGCGCGAGCGGCCGGACCTGAAGCTGATCGTCACTTCCGCGACCATCGAGACCGCTCGCTTCTCGGACCATTTCGCGTATCTCGGTATTCCGGCGCCGGTCATCGAAGTGTCCGGACGCACTTATCCCGTGGAGTATCGCTACCGACCGCTGCAGGCCGCGGATGAAGACGAAGAAGATCGCGACATGGGTGAGGCGATCCTCGATGCCGTCGACGATCTTGCGCGCGAGCGCGCGGGCGGCGACATCCTTGTCTTTCTTCCG
>DATLEF010000196.1:0-7354 GCA_035525455.1 Burkholderiales bacterium | reverse complement strand
GAAGCGCGCAGACAGGCCGCGCGCAAGAATTCACTCAACCGCTTCGGCAAACCCGAAGAGCTCGCCAATGCCATCGTCTTCCTCTGCTCGGAGCGCGCAAGCTATGTCACCGGTGTATCGCTGAATCTCGACGGCGGCCGGTTGAAATCGCTGTGGTAACGACGTACGCGCCTTACGCAACGACGCGAGACAAATAACGCACCGTAATCAACGAAGGAGTGCCTGCTCATGGATCTGCATCTCAAAGGACACACGGCTGTCGTCACCGGCGCCTCACGCGGCATAGGGTACGGCGTCGCGGAGTTGCTCGCGGTCGAAGGCTGCAATGTACATCTCGTGTCGCGCAGCGAATCGGCGCTCGAGGCCGCGCGCAAGAAAATCGCGGCCAAATCCGATGTGAAGCTCACGTGTCACCCGCTCGACCTGTCGATCGCGGAGAACGCACAGAAGCTCGCACGCGAGTGCGGAAACGCCGATATCCTGATCAACAACGCCGGCGCGATACCGCAGGGCTCGATCACCGATTTCGATGACACGAGCTGGCGCGCGAGCTGGGATCTGAAGATGTTCGGCTACGTGAATCTCACGCGCGAAATATACCGGGGCATGTGCGAGCGCAAGTCCGGGGTGATCGTGAATGTCATCGGCGGTGCTGGAGAACGGCCGACTGCGGGCTACATCGCCGGCAGCATCGCGAATTCGGGATTGATGACCCTCTCCCGCGCGCTCGGTGCCGAGAGCCCGAAATACGGCGTGCGTGTGCTCGGCCTCAATCCCACCGCCACCGCGACCGATCGCGGCGTCGAGCGCTGGCGCAACCAGGCCAAGGAGCAGTTTGGCGATCCGGAGCGCTGGCGCGAGCTGACCAAGGGTTTCCCGTTCGGCCGGCCCGCGTCGGTCGAGGAAGTCGCCAACGTCGTTGTCTTCCTCGCGTCCGACCGCGCGTCTTACGTGAGCGGCACGGTCGTCAGCGTCGACGGCGGCGCCGCGTGGCGAAAATAGGCGAAGCGAATTTTCGCTTTGGCGCACACGATCGGAAGGAAAGAAGGTTACGGAGGGAAACCTTGGTTTCCCTCTGTATCGTTCACCGGCCAAGGCGCGCGCCGGATGGCCGGCGCGCGATCCAGCCGCCGCCGCCCATGAGCGCGGCGCTCAGGTAGAACACCGGCGGCAGCCCGAAGGCAGTCGCGACGAGCCCGAAAAGCGGCGGTGCAGCCACTCGCAGCGCATTGTTCACTGTCTGGCGCAGTCCAAAGGTTTCGCCGGAGCGCCCGGGCGGCGACCGGCTGAAGATCAGCAGGGTCGTGATGGGCTGCCCGCAACCGATGCCCAGACCGAACAGAAAAGAGCACACCGCGAGCGCCGCTGCGCTTTCGAAAAACGGCACGAGAATGAAGCCCAGTGCGGCGCAATAGAACGAATACGCGAGCACGCGCTCGTCGCCCAGGCGCGCGACGAGGGTGGGCATGACGAGCCGCACGACGAACGATGCCACCGCAAAAGTTGACAGCACTGCGCCGATCGCCGAAGCCGAGATGCCGATCGCTACACCGTGTACCGGGATGTAGAACTGATACAGGTCCTGCCCCACCTGCACGAGGCTGCTCGTCGCGAGGATGCGGACCATTTCGCGGTCGGCGAGCGGATTGACGGAAGCCGCAGCGGATGCGGGCCGCGGGGCGCCTCCGGGCAGTGTGGGGCCCCAGCGCAGCAGCAGCGCGCCGACCACCACCGACAGCGCCGCGAGCCAGAGCGTCGCCGTGCCCCGCGGCGCGAAATCGACCGCGAATCCCGCCATGAGCGGCCCGATCACCAGGCTGAAGCCGCCGACGAGGCTCGAGTTGCTGAAGTTGCGCACGCGCTCCTGGGGCGGGCTCAGGAGGCCCACCAGGTTGGGCAGGAGCACGTTGTAGAGCGTGAACGCGATGCCCATCAGGGCCGCGCCGACGAACAGCGCCGCAAGCTCGCGCACGAAATATGGGACGAGCATGGCACTCAACCCGAACCCCGAGGCGAGCAGCAGCAGCCGGAACGAACCGACACGGTCGCAGTACCGCCCCACCGGCCACGAGAGCATCACGGGAAACACATAGAACGTGCCCACGAGGAGCCCCACCGTCGAAGGCAAGGCGCCCAGCTCGAGCGCGATCAGCGAAAACGAGACGCGGGCGGTGTTGATGCTGCTGAAGCCGAACAGCATCAGCGCGAAAGTCAGGTACAGCGGAGTCCGGGATGCGGATGCGATGGCCGTCATTTGCTCTATCGGTATAGCATACGCAATCCACAGTGGGGCTCCCGTGGATCCCCGACGAATTCATTATTCAAAAATTGAACGTAAGATGTCCGGGGGCGAATAATCAAGGCATCGCAGTTGTAGTACGTTCGGCGCTCCGGCAGCCGGAATCCAGTAAACAAAAGGGATACACATGACGATCAAAGGCAAGGCTTACATAGTCGGCGCGTACGAGCACCCGCTGCGCAAGGCGCCGAATCATTCGGTCGCGCAGCTGCACGCCGAAGTCGCGAAAGGCGCGCTCGAGGACGCGGGGCTCACGAAGAACGACATCGACGCCTACTTTTGCGCGGGGGATGCGCCCGGCTCGAACGTCTGGAGCATGGCGAATTACATGAATCTGACCAAACTCAAACACGTTGACTCGACGGATATGGGCGGCACCTCGTACCTCGTGCACGTTGCACACGCTGCGGAAGCGATCGCCGCGGGAAAATGCAACATCGCGCTGATTACGCTCGCGGGCAGGCCCAACTCCGAAGGGAGCTCGGGCACGCAGGTCCGCAGCCGCGGCGTCAATCTCCCCGAGGCGCCTTTCGAGATGCCGCACAGCCCGGTGACGCTCAATCTCTACGCGATGTGCGCGATGCTCCACATGCACAAATACGGCACGACGAGCGAGCAACTCGCGTGGGTCAAAGTGGCCGCCTCGCACCACGCGCAACACAACCCCGATGCGATGCTGAAGAACGTCGTCACCGTGGAGGAAGTGGTCAATTCGCCGATGATCTCCGATCCCCTGCACCGCCTCGACTCCTGCGTCGTGAGCGACGGCGGCGGTGCGGTCATCGTGGCGCGTCCCGAAATCGCGAAAAGTCTCAAGCGTCCGAAAGTGAAAATCATCGGCCGGGGCGAGACGACCAAGCACCAGATGGGAGGCCAGGTCGATCTCACCTACACCGGTGCCGCCTGGACCGGACCGCGGGCGTTCGAAGAAGCGGGAATCAAACCTTCGGACATTCAGTACGCTTCGATCTACGACAGCTTCACGATCACGGTGGTATTGCAGATCGAGGATCTTGGTTTCTGCAAGAAAGGCGAGGGCGGGAAGTTCGTCGCCGACGGAAACCTCATCTCGGGCACCGGCAAGTTTCCGTTCAACACCGACGGCGGCGGCCTTTGCAACAACCACCCGGCGAACCGCGGCGGCATGACCAAGATCATCGAAGCAGTGCGGCAGCTCCGCGGCGAGTCTCACCCGAAAGTTCAGGTCCCCAATTGCACGCTCGCGCTCGCGCACGGCACCGGCGGCGCCATCGGGCACCGGCACGGGTCCGGCACACTCATCATGGAAAGGGAGTAACGCGATGGCCACGCCATACCAGGAAAGAAAAATCGCCGATCCGGAGTTGAACCCCGGCGACAAACCGTATTTCGACGCAGCTGCCGAAGGCAAGCTCATGCTCAAGAAGTGCAATGCCTGCGGGGAGACGCATCACTATCCGCGCGCGCTGTGTCCGTTCTGCTTCAGTGAAAAAGTCGAATGGGTGCAGGCGAAAGGCACGGGCACGATCTACACCTACAGCGTCACGCGCCGCGGCGGTCCCGTGCCTTACTGCATCGCCTACGTGGCGCTCGACGAAGGGCCCAAAATGATGACGAACATCGTCGACACCGATCTCGACACGATCAAAATCGGCCAGAAGGTGAAAGTGACGTTCAAGAAAAGCGAGAACGGGACTTCGGTGCCGATGTTCACGCCAGCGTGAGGCGCGTGCTCATACACGGTCAGGGCGAGCGAACAGCGTGAGATTTTCTGCCTGTCTCCTCGCTTGCGTCGCAACGGCCGCCGTCGCGCCGGTTTGCGCGGCGGCGGATAGCTATCCGACGAAGCCTGTGCGCATGCTGATCGGGTTCCCCGCGGGAAGCTCGAGCGATATCGTCGGACGCGTGATTGCCACGAAACTTTCGGAAAGCTTCGGCCGCGCGGTGGTGTTCGACAATCGGCCAGGCGCCGGCGGTAACATCGCTGCGGAGCTCGTCGCAAAGGCCGCACCCGACGGCTACACGATCTTGTATGCAAACACCGGCATCGCCGTCGCGCATAGTGCATATCAGAAGCTGAACTACGACGTCTTTCGCGATCTCGTGCCGATTGGAGAAGCCGCAGCGGGCCCGCATATACTCATCATCAACAACGCGCTGCCCGCGCAGTCGGTGAAAGAATTCATCGCGCTGGTGAAATCCAAGCCGCGGTCGCTGAACGTCGCGTCCACCGGTGCGGGCAACTCCGACCATTTCGCCTACGAGCTCTTCAGGTCCATGACCGGCGCTGAAATGGTCCATGTGCCGTATAAGGGCGGCGCGCAGGCGGGCCTCGATGTGATCAGCGGCCAGATCGGTGCATATTTTGGCGGAATGGGTGCAGCGCTCCCGCTCGCGCGCGCCGGTAGAGTAAGAGCGCTCGCCGTGACAAGCGCAAAACGCACGCAGATCGCGCCCGACATTCCAACGATGGTCGAAGCGGGTGTGCCCGGCTACGAGCATATGCTGTGGAATGCCGTTTTCGCGCCGGCGGGAACACCGAGTAACATCGTCGAGCGCTTCGACGCGGAGCTGGCGAAAGCCGTCAATGCGCCGGACGTGCGCGAGCGCTTCACGGCTATCGGTGTCGAGCCGGCAAGCAAGAGCTCGCAGGAAATGACGCGCTATCTCAGGAGCGAGGCCGACAAGTACGGCAAGATCGTGCGTGCGATCGGTCTCAAGATCGACTAAGAGTGCCTAACCCCAGGAGCGACACGAATGACTATTTCACTGCACGCAATCTCATTGCCCGTCTTCACGCGCCATCTGAACGGCCTCGCCGGCTGCATGAAAAAGGCGCAGGCGCATTACGCCGAAAAGAAGTACGACGAAGCGACGCTGCTCAGCTACCGGTTCTATCCTGACATGTTCAGTTTCACACAGCAGGTCCGGATGGCCACCGATCACCCCCGGAATTTCGCCGGGTTGCTCACCGGAGCGCAGGCCCCCAAATTCGAGGACACCGAAAAAAGTCTCGCCGAGCTGATCGCGCGGGTGGAGAAAACAGTCGACTATCTCAAAAGCGTCGAAGCGAAACAGATCGACGGCACGGAGGAGAAAAGCGTCACCATAAAAAGGCCGACCGGCGACGTGCAAATGAAGGGGCTCGAATTGCTGCTGAACCGGATCATGCCGAACTTCATGTTTCACGCCACCACTGCCTACGACATCCTGCGCCACAACGGCGTGGACCTCGGCAAGCGCGACTTCATGGGGGGTTAGCGCGTAGAGGGGAACGGCCGGCGCGCTTTAAGCGCGCCGCGAAGCGAACGGGACGTAAGGAGGCTTTCGATGCGCAGGTCCACCATGCTTGCAGCGATCGTAATTCCGCTGGCGCTTTCTGCACCCGCGCTCGGCGCGCAACCCGGTACGAGCTACCCCGACCGCCCCATCCGTCTCGTCATCGGCAGCGCACCCGGTTCCGGACCGGACATCATCGCCCGCGTCCTGTCCGAACGACTCTACAAGTCGTGGAACCAGCGGATCGTGGTCGATGCGCGACCGGGCGTCGCCGGCGCGCTCAGCGCGGAGATCGTCGCGCGCTCGGCGCCCGACGGCTACACCTGGTTGATGATGACTTCACAGCTTTTCATCGCGACAAAGGTCTACAAGGACTTGAAGTTCGATCTCGAAAGGGACTTCGCGTCGATCGCGCTGATCGGCACCGTGCCCTACGTGCTCGTGGTCCATCCGGAGCTGCCTGTGAAATCGGTTCCGGAATTGATCCAGCTTTCGAAGAAAACGCAATTGCGCCACGGCTCGGCCGGCCCCGGCGGCGGCGAGCACCTGTGCATGGTGCAATTCCTGACGATGGCGGGCACGCAAATGCTGCACGTGCCTTACAAAGGCATCGCGCAGGCGCTGCTGGACGTCGCCGGACGCGAAATTCACACGACGTTCGCGGTCGTCCCCGCTGCGCTGCCGGTGGTGCAGGGCGGGCGCGTGCGGGCGATCGGCGTCACCGGCACGAAACGCGCACCACTGCTGCCCGACGTTCCCCCGATCTCCGAGAGCGTTCCCGGATTCGAGAATTTCGGCTGGTACAGCATCATCGCGCCTAAGCGCACGCCTGTCGCAGTGCTGGAAAAGGTCAGCGCTGAAATGGTGAAGGCGATAAAAGAGTCGGAATTCGGGGAAACGTTGAAAGTCCTCGGCATTGAGATTGTCGGCGGCTCGCGCGGCGAGCTCGACACGTTCCGCAAGGTCGAGTCGAAACGCCTGGGCGACATCGTCAAATCGGCGAACCTGGACATCAAGTAGTGCGTCGCCCGCGCAAGGTCCCTCCCCGAGTGTTCCAGTCGGGGACGGGATTCCAGAACCGAACAGGAGCGCGAAATCCATGGACCTGATGCTCAACGGTAAAGTCGCAATCGTCGGCGGCGCCAGCAAAGGCCTCGGACGCGCCTGCGCGCAGGCGCTGGCCGAGGAAGGCGTCAACCTCGTGATCTGCAGCCGCTCGCAGACCGACCTCGAGAAAGCCGGGCAGGAAATCCGCAGCGGCACCGGCGTCGAAGTGCTCGCGATCGCCGGCGATCTCGAGCAGAACGAGGTCATCCGCAAGCTCGTCGCGTCGACCGTCGATCGCTACGGACGCCTCGACGTGCTCGTCAGTAATTCGGGCGGTCCGCCGCTCGCCGACGCGCGCGATGCGACCGAAGAACAATGGGCGACCGCAGTGCAGCGCTCGCTCGTGTTCTTCGCGCGCATGGCTCGCGAAGCGATCCCGCACTTCAAGAAAGCCGGCGGCGGTCGCATCATCAACATTCTCGCGAGCACCGTCTATCAGCCGATTCCGAAGCTCGCTCTCTCCGGCGCCACACGAATGGGTGTGATCGCGTGGGCGAAGAGCCTCGCCGATGAAGTGGGCCGCGACGGCATACTCGTGAACAACGTATGTCCCGGCTCGATACTCTCCGAGCGCATGCTCTCGAACGTGACGGCGCGCGCGAAGCAGCTCGGCTGGAGCGTGGAAAAGGCGCTCGAGGAGCGCGCCGCGGAGACCGCGCTCGGACGTATCGGTGAGCCGAAGGAGCTCGC
>DATLEF010000193.1:0-8389 GCA_035525455.1 Burkholderiales bacterium | reverse complement strand
CTCTCATGAGCGGCGTCCCACTTGTCAGAAGAGTTGAGCGCGGCCCGCGGCCGGAATCCGCCGGCCCATGTTCGCCAGCGGCGCCTGGTGCGCGGCGCTACGGCGTTCGATTTCACGGACCGATTCGATCACACCGCATTCGACGCACTGAAAAGCCGGGCCGGTGCGTTGCGCATCGGGCATGATGACCGTGGTTTCGGCGACGCTGCCGGATTCGACCGTCACTGCGTCGCCAATGAGAGCGCGCGGCATCCAGCCGGTGACGGTCGCGATGCCGACAATACTGAACACGATCACGGCGATCGCGGCGATCACCATCATTGGATACAGCAGTCCCTGGCCCTGCAGCGGGTGCTCACTCGTAAGTTGCATGTTTCTTCCTTTCCGCAGACAGGCCTTTCAGCTTCGGTGTACGGAGCCAGCGTTTCCACCATGACAGCGGCGCGCTCGACACGTCACAGCCGAGCTCGGTACACGCTTCACCCGCGACTATCGTTGCCGGACGCCCCAACATGGGCGGCATCAGTACGCTGTTGGTGCTGTTGAGGCGAAAGTTGCGCGGTGCGTTCATGGCATTTACAAAACTAAATGGTATGCGCATTCCAGAGCAAGGCTTATGCCAGATGTGCTCTCACTGCTGTGGCGTACGGCAAATGAGGTCGATCTGTCGCTGCCGGGCAACACACTCACGTGCGCGACCCGCCAGCACGTTGAGGACGTGGGGTTTTACCTGTCGGGGGGGCCCGACACGCAGGGATTACGGTTTTGCGTTCTTGAAGAGCTTGGGATCGAGCTGATGGCGCTGCAGGAGCTTGTAGAACTCGGTGCGGTTGCGCTTCGCAAGCCGTGCGGCCTGCGTCACGTTGCCGTCGGTGATCCTCAAGATCTGCGCGAGGTAATCGCGCTCGAATTTGCGGCGCGCGTCCTCGAACGACGCGAACTCGCTCTGCTGGTGCTGTATCGCGTGCTGCACGAGCGTCGCCGGAATGAGGGGCGTGGTCGCCAGCGCGACCGCCTGCTCGACGACGTTGTAAAGTTGCCTTACGTTCCCCGGCCACGACGCTGAAACCAGGGCTTCGATCGCTTCAGGCGCGTAACCGGAGATGTTGCGGCCGTATTTTTCCGCGATGTGCGTAAGGAAGTGACTCGCGAGCACCGGTATGTCTTCCCGGCGCTCGGCGAGCGGCGGCAAGTGCAGCGCCACCACGTTGAGTCGATAATACAAATCGTCGCGGAAGTTGCCCGCCGCCATTTCCGCTTCGATATTGCGGTGGGTCGCGGATATGACGCGCACGTCGACGTCGTAGCTTTGCGCCGATCCGACCGGCCGCACTTGCCGGTCCTGCAGGACGCGCAGGAGCTTCACCTGCAGCGAAACGGGCATGTCGCCAATCTCGTCGAGAAAAAGCGTCCCTTTGTTGGCTGTCTGAAAAAGCCCCTTGTGATCGCGATGGGCGCCGGTGAACGAGCCTTTGACGTGGCCGAAGAGCTCGGACTCGAGCAGCTGCTCCGGTATCGCACCGCAGTTGATCGCGACGAACGGCTGATCCCGCCGCCGGCTCGCGCTGTGGATTGCCCGCGCGATCAGCTCTTTGCCGGTCCCGGATTCGCCGTAAATGAAAACGCTCGCGTCACTGTCGGAGACCAGCCGCGCTTTGGAGAGCACTTCCTCCATCACCGGATTACGCGTGATGATTTCCTTGCGCCAGGCGTCGTCGCCTTCGCCGCCGCCGCCGCCTTCACCGGCACCCCCGCCGAGCGAAAGCGCGCGCTCGATTTCGGTCAGCAGCGTGCGCGCTTCGAAAGGCTTGGTCAGGTAGCCGAAGACCCCGCTTTTCACGGCCGACACCGCATCGGGTATGGTGCCGTGCGCGGTGAGGATGATCACCGGCAGAGCGGCATTTTGTGCCTGGATCGACTGAAAGAGCGCCATGCCGTCCATGCCGCTCATCCGCAAATCGGTCACCACCACTCGCGGGCGCGCGACCGCGAGCTGCGCGAGCGCGCGCTCGGCGCTTTCCGCAGTGGTGACGGCGTAGCCGGCAGCCGATAGCCTGATCTGCATGAGCCGTAGAAGATCAGGATCATCATCGACGACGAGTATGCTCGGGCGCGGCGTGGTCGTGTTCATGCTGGTGTTTGACTCATTATTTTCGCTTCGGCGCCGGCTCGCGGCGCTCGGTCAAGCTGCGCTCGAGCGTGCGTAACGCATCGAGCTTCTGCTGCAGCCCCTGTACGTTCTGCTGCAACGCCTGCACGTTTTGCTGCAATCCCTGGTTATTCTGCTGCAGTCCCTGGATGTGTGCGAACAGCCGTCTTTGCTCCTGTATATATGCAGCCATCAGGAACGCGATGCCATGCAGCGCAGCCGACGGATTCTTGATGACCGGGTCGAGCAGCTCGAGTGCACGCAGCTCTTCACCGGGCGGGCTACCCGGGACCGCCAAAGCCATCGCAAGCCGCACTCGCGCGAGCTCGCTTCTCGACTGGTTGAAGGCCTGGCGCGCTGCTTCCTGCTCGCGCGCAAGCTCGGCGGAGGGAAGTCGACGCAGCCGTTCAAAGTCGGCGAGCAGCATCTCGAACTCGGCCAGCCTTACAGCCGGGCCTCGTTCGGGCTTCGCAGCGGGCCTGCCTTTGACCGGCGGTTCCACCTGAGGCGCCGCGGCCACGTCTTCAGCCGGCGGCTCCGACGCAGGCTCCTCAGTCTGTTGCGTGGCGCACGCAGTCACGAACAGCACGGCAGCAGTCACAGGAGCCCACGGCTTCATCGCACGGCCTCGACTGACACCGCTGGTTTCGGCGTTTCTGCCTGTTTTGCCGAGGGTGCGAGCGGCAGCTGTATGCGGAAACGCGAGCCCGGCGCATTGTCGATGATCTCGATGCTGCCGCCATGCATCTGCGCGTGCTCGCGAACCACCGAAAGCCCGATTCCGGTCCCCTTGACCAGCGCGTCGGCGGCGTATTGACCCCGGTAGAACGGCTCGAACACGAGTTTTTTTTCTTCGGGCGCAATGCCCGGACCTTGGTCGGCGACGTCGATCACGACCCGCGTCTCGGCCTGCCGCGCGCTCAGCGAAATCGTGCCGCCGGCCGGCGAGAACTTGATCGCGTTCGACATGAGGTTGTCGAGCATCACCCGCAGCTTCTCGAAATCGGCGCGCAGCGTGAGATCCTGCACATTGGCGTCTATCGTGAGGCGTTTCGCCCGCAATGCGAGCTTCTGATCGTCGATCACGCGGGCGATCACATGCTTCAGCTCCACGGGCGCGATGTCGAGCGCCGGCCCGTGAGACTGGGTTGCGCCGTACAACAGCAGATCTTCGATGAGTTTCTGCAATTCTATACTGTTGTGCCGCAGGATCTCGGCGACTTCGCGCTGCTCCGGGGTGAGCTTGCCGACGACCTCCTCCGCCAGGAGCTCCGCGCCTTCCCGCAGCGCGGTGAGCGGTGTTTTCAACTCGTGCGACATGTGGCGCAGAAAGCGGTTTTTCTGCTGCTCGAGATCGGCCAGCCGTTCGCGCATCCAGTCGAGCCGTTCGCCCAGGTGCTGCAGATCGTCCGGTCCGCCGATACGCACGGGTACGGTGAAATCAGCCTGGCCGAGGCGCCGTATCGCGGCATCGATCTGGCGTATGGGACGCGTGATGAGTATGGTGAACCCGACGACGAGAAAAACGACGACAGGGAAAAGAGCGAGCAGCTGCCACAGCGTGATGTGCTGGGCCTGCCGCGCGGTCGAGCGCATGTTCTCCACCTCGCGGTCGATCAGCGCGTTGCTGCGACGGTTGATCTCCTGGGCGCGCTCGCCCAGCGCCACGAATGACTGGACCGCCTTCTGCAGGTCCTCCGCACGCGCGGCGGGATTCGACAGCTGTTCGTAGATCGTCTCTTCGCCGCTGACGATTTCGCGCAGCGCGTTGCGCTGCTCCGTGTCGAAAGGCAGGGTGGCGAATTCGCCGGCCGTGGCGAGCAGCTGTTTACGGTGCACGCGATAGGTGTCGAGGAGCGACCGGTCACCGAGTATCAGCATCTGGTGCGCGGTGCGCTCCATGGCCGGCACGAGCTCCGCGAGCTTGCGGCTGCTCTGCGTCGCCTGGACCGCCTGATAGACCGCTTTCTGGCTGAGATTGGCGAGGTGATCGATCGAAATCGCGTTATTGACGAGCGCGAACATGAGCGGCAGCGCAACCAGTGCGAAGCCGACGAACAGCAGTTTTAAGAACGAGCGCGGATACGAAATGCGCATGCAGTCGAGTTAGCGGGTGTCGCTCGTCGCAGCCGACTGCACGCCCACAACGCTTCCTTTTGGCGTCAGCCGGCCTGTGCGAGCTCGCGGTTCTTCCCTTCCAGCGCCTTGATGAGTCCGTCTATGCCGGAGCGCTGGATCTCGGAAGCGAACGAGCTGCGGTAATTGGTGACAAGGCTCAGATTCTCCACGATCACATCGTACACTTTCCAGCCCTCGCTGCCGCGGCTCATGCGGTAATCGACGGGAATCGGCTGCCGGCTCGGCGTGCGCACCAGCGTGCGCACGAGCACGTCCTTGTCGCCTGCCTTGAGTTCGAGCGGTTTCACTTCGACCGATTCCTTGCCGGTCGCCGCGACGTTGAGCGAGGCGGTGTACGTATTGACCAGCAGCGTTCTGAACGAATCCTCGAGCGCTTTCTGCTGCGTCGGGCTCGCCTCGCGCCAGAAACGGCCGACGGCGAGCTGCGTCATCGCGCGGAAATCAAAGTTCGGGAGTACTTTTTTCTCCGCGAGCTCCCGCAATATGCGCTTGTCCTTGTTCGAGCGGATGATCGAAAGGACCTCGTCCGCGGTGTCTTTTACGATCGCGTCAGGCGACATTTCGGCGGCGCCGGCGCCGCAAGCGACCCCCAGGAACGCGGCACAGAGCAAGCTGATCAATCGATTCACGGCAATCTCCTGATGGCGGGGCTCAAGAAGCGTCCCGCGTCATGTGTTAGGCGGGGCGCGGCATGGGCGGTTCCCGAAGGCGTCGGAACGCAGCAACCGCCATGCCAAGGGGCGGTACTATACGGGAGTCAAAGCCACTTTGCGCCGGCGCTTTCAGCGGCGGCGCGTCGTGGTTAGCGATTACATGTAGCGGCGCGAGCCGCCTAAGCACCTCTTGCGCCGGCGCTTTCAGCGGCGGCGCGTCGTGGCTTACAACCCGGCGATACCCAGTTCTGCCGCAAGGTCCCCAAGGGTTGCGAGCAGCTGCGCCGGCAGCGGGACGCCGAGACGCGCGCGTTCCGCCCTTTTGGCGTGACTTTGCTCCCCCGGCAGCCAGATACGTTCAACGCCCGGCAACCGCTGCGAGCCGCGCAATTCGCGCGCGAGGACGTCCACGCGCTGTTTGAATTCCGCTACGCCGCCGAAGGCATCGACGGAAATGGCGACGATCGCATGTCCCGTGTTGGTGGGTGTCGTATCGTCGGCGTTGAAATCGACGACGTCCTTGCCCATCGCCGCGCCGTTCAGCGTCCCGGCGAGCAATCCGATGAGAAGCGCGAGGCCATATCCTTTGTAGTCGCCGATCGGCAGCAGGAAACCCTCGTTCGCGCGTTTCGGATCGGTGAGCGGCCTGCCTTCGCGATCCATCATCCAGCCCACTGGCATCGTTTCGCCGCGCTGCGCTTTCGTCTTCACCTTGCCATACGCCGCCACGGTCGTGGCCATATCGAGCACGATCGGTGCTTCCTCACCGGCTGGAACGGCGACCGCGAGCGGATTGGTCGACAGGAGCATCTCGAGCCCGCCCCAGGGCGGAAGATGGTTCGCGCTGCCGACCGCGAGATAGAGCCCGATCATGTCGTGCTCGAGCGGCATCGTCGCGTAAAGTGAAGCAGGACCCGCGTGGTTGCTCCACTTCGCGCCGACCCACGCGACACCGGCGTGCTGCGCTTTTTCGATCGCTTTTTGCGCGGCATAGCGCATGACGAGATGGCCCATGCCGTTGTCGCCGTCGATCAGGGCCATGCCCGCGGCTTCGCGCTCGATGCGGATGTTTGGATGCAGATTGACCGCTCCGCCTTTGATGCGTCGGATGTATTGCGGCAAGCGGAAAACACCGTGTCCTTCCGAACCGTTCAGGTCGGCTCGGGCCATCAGCTCGGCTACGATCACCGCGTCCGGGTGAGGCATGTCGACGGCTTCGAACGCACGTGCAATGAACTCTTCGAGCCGGCGTGCCGGGACTGGCAAGGGTTCAGTCATGGCGCGTCAGCTCTTGTGTTCTTCCAGCTCCAACAGCGCGCCGAGAAAATCCTTGGGATGGACGAATGCGATGCGCTCTCCATGCACGTTGAGTTGCACGCCGCCCTCTCCGAGCACGCGAGCGCCGTTCGCCGCGAGCTTGCCGACAGTCGCGTCCATGCTGTCCACGCCGAGGCAGAAGTGATGTATACCGCCCTGAGGATTGCGTTCGAGGAAACGCGCGACGGGTGAATCAGCGCGCGTCGGCTGCACGATTTCGATGCGCGCGTTGGCGAGCTCGACGTACGCGAGCACGACGCCCTGCTCTTCGTTGATTTTCGGCTCACCCACCTCGAGACCGTACAGCGCTTTCAATCGCGCCCGCGCCGCTTCCAGGTCCGGCACGACGATCGAGACATGGCTCAGTCCGGTGAACATAGGTATGGCCTAAATCACTTTCGCCGCACGCAGCTCGGTGATCCGCGTATCGGAAAGCTCGAGCACGTCGCGCAGCACCTGCTCGGTGTGCTGCCCGAGCGTAGGTGGCGCCCGGCGCACCGACGCCGGGGTCGCACTGAAGCGGAATGGAATGCCGATCGTCTGCACGTCGCCCGCGGTCGGATGATGCAGCGTACGCACCATTCCGCGCGCCGCTGTGTGCGGGTCGGCCAAGGCCTGCGCCACCGAGTTGATGCGCCCGCATGGAATACCTCCCGCTGTGAGCTTGGAGAGCCACGCCTCGGCCATATCGTTTTGCAGTAACGCGGCAATGGCGCTGTCGAGCGCTTCACGGTTCGCCACCCGGTCGGGGTTTTTCGCAAAGCGCTTGTCGCCCGCCCACTCCGGTTTATCCAGAAGCGCTGAAAACTTGGCGAATTGGGCGTCGTTTCCCACGGCGACGGCAATCATTCCGTCCTGAACCGGATAAGCCGTATACGGAACGATGTTGGGGTGACCGTTCCCGAAGCGCCGCGCATCCCGTCCGGAAATCAGGTGGTTCGAAGCGACGTTCGCCAGCATGGCCAGACTCGAATCGAACAGCGACACTTCGACGTGCTGACCTTTGCCGGTGCGATGCCGCGCCTGCAGGGCCGCGAGTATGGCATTGCACGCGAGCATGCCGGTGCAGATATCGACGATCGCGACGCCGTACTTCATCGGCTCACCGTCGGGCTCGCCGCAAATACTCATGAGTCCCGATTCCGCCTGCAATATGAAGTCGTAGCCGGGCAAGCCTGCCTTGGGTCCGGTGGATCCGTAACCGGTGATCGAGCAGCGCACGACTTGCGGCGCGTGGGCTTCGAGCCAGTCGTTGCCGAAACCCCATTTTTCGAGCGTGCCGACCTTGAAGTTTTCGACGAGAACGTCCGAGCGCGCAATCAGCTTGGCGAGTATCTCCTGGCCCGGTTTCACGCCGATGTTGAGCGTGATCGAGCGCTTGTTGCGGTTCACGCCGAGGAAGTATGCGGACTCTTTCTCCGCGAACGGTGGACCCCACGTGCGCGTATCGTCGCCGGTGCCCGGCGGTTCGACCTTGATCACATCGGCGCCCATGTCGCCGAGCGTCATCGTGCACAAGGGACCTGCGAGTATGCGCGTGAGATCGAGCACGCGCAGGCCCTCGAGCGCGCCCGCGGGCTCGCTTTCGCGCCCTTTGCTTACACCAGCCATCTCACTCGGACTGCGTAAAACGAAGAATTCATGAGTCAGGCAAACCTGCCGCGCTTCAGCCCTTCACGGCCGCGGCAACACGCGGCGTTCGAGGCGCTGCGCGTTTGTCCGTCTTCTTGCCGTTTTTGCCGCGCGCCTTGTCCGCTTTTCCTGCCGAGCCATTGCCACGCATCGCGGGCGGCGCATTTTCGTCGCGCGCGCAGCCTTCGAGATAGCGCTCGAGCTCCTGCTTGTCGCGCATGCGGAATTTCTGGAAATCCGGTTTCCGTCCTGCGAGAAAAGCGTTCATCCCTTCTTTCGCTTCCTCCGATCCCCACACGTGGGCCAGCAGCTCCATGCCGTGCTGCCAGGAGGAATACAGATTGTCCGACTCGAAATTGAGCGAGCGCTTGGTCATGCGGATCGTGAGCGCGCTGTGGCCTTTCATGGTCTCGCACCACTTCAGCGTCTCCTTCAGAAGCTCGGCCTGCGGCACGCATTTGTTGATGAGACCGATTTCCACTGCCTCACGCGCAGTGAA
>DATLEF010000192.1:0-43413 GCA_035525455.1 Burkholderiales bacterium | reverse complement strand
TCTCGTCAGCTTTTGCTGATGGGACACCCGCCTTCTTTCTCAGGACGAAATGCCTGATCGGCAGGAATCGTCGCGCGCAGCTTGTAGTAATCCCAGGCGCCTTTCGATTCCGACGGTTTCTTCACTTCGAAGAGATACATCGGATGTACCTTGCGGCCGTCCTGCCTGATGCTGCCTTTTCCGAACGCCGTGTCGTCGGTCGGCAGCTCTTTCATCTTGGCCACGACTTTCGCGCCGTCCGCATCGCTCTTCAGCGCTTCGACCGCTTTCAGATAATGCAGCACGGCAGAGTACACGCCGGCCTGGCCCATCGTCGGCATCGCGCCTTTGTGCAGCTTGGCGAAGCGCCGCGAGAACGCACGCGTCTGATCGTTCACATCCCAGTAGAACGACTCCGTGAGGAGCAGCCCCTGCGCCTTGTCGAGACCGAGCGCATGGACGTCGGTCAGGAACACGAGCAGACCCGCGAACTGCTGGCCGCCCTTGACGATGCCGAACTCGGCGCCCTGCTTGATTGCGCTGATCGTGTCGGCGCCGGCGTTCGCGAGCCCGATGATCTTCGCTTTCGACGACTGCGCCTGCAGCAGGAACGACGAAAAGTCGGATGACGGGAACGGATGACGCACTTTGCCGACGACCTTCCCGCCAAGCTTCTGAACGACCGCCTCCGTTTGCTGCTCGAGCGAATGCCCGAACGCGTAATCAGCGGTGAGGAAGAACCACGTGTTGCCGCCGTTCTTCACGACAGCTGTTCCCGTGCCGTTTGCAAGCGCCCACGTGTCGTAGGTCCAGTGGACGGTATTGGGCGTGCACGCTTTGCCCGTGAGATCCACGCTCGCGCCCGTCGATACGAGCAGCACTTTGTTCTTTTCCTTCGCGATCTGGTTCACCGCGAGCGCAACCGACGAGGTGGGCACATCGACGATCACGTCCACCTTGTCGACGTCGAACCATTGGCGCGCGATGCTCGAACCGACTTCCGGCTTGTTCTGGTGATCGGCGACGACGATCTCGACTTTCATGCCTTTTTTTGCCGCACCGAAATCCTCGACTGCCATGCGTGCCGCCACGGTCGAGCCGGGGCCGGCCAAATCCGCATAGGTTCCCGACTGATCGTTCATGACGCCGATTTTGATGACGTTGTCCGAGTACTGCGCCTGCGCGCCCGCGGCTGCAAACGCGAGCGTTGCCGCGATGCATAACTTCCATCTGTTGCTCATGACTTCCAACTCCTCTGTGGTGGATTGACCTAAATTCACGCGATCCGCGGCATGCCGCTCGCCGCGTCGTTGCCGGCTTCAAACGCCCAGATAATTATGGATGCTCTCCATGTTCGCCTCGAGATCGGCGTTCGCGATCATGTCGATCACGCGGCCGTTCTCCATGATGTAATGACGGTCCGCGACTGTCTGCGCGAACCGGAAATTCTGCTCCACGAGCAATATCGTCAGTCCTTCCTCTTTCAACTTCTCGATCGTGTGTCCGATCTGCTGCACGATGACCGGCGCCAGGCCCTCGGTCGGCTCATCAAGCAGGAGCAATGTCGCACCGGTGCGCAATATGCGCCCGATCGCGAGCATCTGCTGCTCACCCCCCGAGAGCTTGGTTCCCTGGCTCGCCTGTCGCTCCTTGAGATTCGGAAAAAGCTCATAAATACGCTCGAGACCGAAACCGCCGCCTTTGCGCACCTCAGGGGGCAAAAGCAGGTTTTCGAGGACTGACAGGCTCGCGAAAATCCCGCGCTCTTCCGGACAGAATGCGATTCCGAGGCGCGCGATACGGTTCGATGCGAGTCTCACGGTCTCGGTGCCTTCGAACGCGATGGAGCCTTCGCGCCGGCCGACCATTCCCATGATCGATTTCATCGTAGTGGTTTTGCCGGCCCCGTTGCGGCCGAGCAGCGTCACCACTTCGCCGCGGCGCACTTCGAAGTTAACGCCGTGAAGGATGTGAGACTCGCCATACCAGGCGTGGAGATCCCTGACCGCAAGAAGCGCGCCTTGCGCGCCGCCGTCAGCCATGGCCCTTCCCCAGATACGCTTGAATCACGTTCGGATTCTTCGAGACCGCGGCGTAATCGCCTTCGGCCAGAATCTCGCCGCGCGCGAGCACGGTGATGTAGTGGCAGAGATTAGCGACCACCGACAGATTGTGCTCGACCATCAGCACCGTACGGTTCTCCGCAACGCGCCCGATGAGCGCAGCAATGCGTTCGACGTCTTCGTGTGTCATGCCCGCCGTCGGCTCGTCCAGCAGCATCACCTCCGGCTCGAGCGCGAGCGTCGTCGCGATCTCAAGCGCGCGCTTGCGCCCATAAGGCAGCTCCACTGCAACCGTGTGCTCGAACGCCGACAAGCCCACTGCGGCGATCAGCTCGCGCGCCCGCGCATTCAGCTCGTCGAGCACTCTTTCGGAACGCCAGAAGTCGAACGATCCGCCGCGGCTGCGCTGGAGGGCGATGCGCACGTTCTCGAGCACCGTCAGATGCGGGAATACCGCGGAAATCTGAAACGAGCGAACGAGACCCATGCGCGCAATCGCGGAAGGATTGGCCCCCGTGATCTCTTTCGACTTGAAAAAAATCTGGCCGCTCGTCGGCGCAAGAAAATGGGTGAGCAGGTTGAAACACGTGGTCTTGCCGGCGCCGTTCGGGCCGATCAGCGCGTGTATGGTGCCGCGGCGCACTTTTAGGTCCACGTTCTTGACCGCGACGAAGCCTTTGAACTCCTTGGTGAGCCCGCGCGTCTCCAGTACGTAGTCGTTATCCATCGGATTCTCAGGTATCGATCGCGGCAGCGGATTTCACCTGCTCGCGCAGAATGAATTTCTGTATTTTTCCCGTCGAGGTCTTGGGCAGCGGCCCGAACACCACGTGCTTCGGTGCTTTATAGTGGGCGAGGCGCGCGCGGCAATGCTCGATGATCTCGGCTTCGGTCGTCTGCGCGCCCTCCTTGAGCTCCAGAAACGCGCACGGCACTTCACCCCACTTCGGGTCGGGCCTCGCAACCACCGCGGCTGCCATGACAGCGGGATGGCGGTAAAGCACGTCTTCGACTTCGAGCGAAGAGATATTTTCCCCGCCCGAGATGATGACGTCTTTCGAGCGGTCCTTGATTTTTACATAGCCGTCCGGCTGCATGACGCCGAGATCGCCGGAGTGGAACCACCCGCCGGCGAAAGCGTCCTCGGTCGCTTGGTGGTTTTTGAGATAGCCCTTCATCGTGAGATTGCCGCGAAACATGACTTCACCCATGGTCTCGCCGTCCCACGGCACCCGCTGCATGGTGGCCGGGTCGATCACGGTCATATCTTCCTGCGCGTGATACCACACGCCCTGCCGGCCGTTCAGCTCGACACGCTTGTCTAGCGGCAAAGCGTCCCATTCTTCATGCTTGGCGCACACCGCCGCCGGCCCATAGGTTTCGGTGAGCCCGTACACGTGCGTGATGTCGAAGCCCATGTTCTGCATGCCCTCGATGATGGCCGCAGGCGGAGCGGCAGCAGCAACGAGACACGATACCTTGTGGTCGATGCCGCGCCTCCATTCCTCGGGCGCATTGATGAGCATGCTGTGCACGATCGGCGCGCCGCAATAATGCGTGACCCGGTGCTCGCGTATGAGGTCGAAAATGGCGCGCGCCTCGACTTTGCGCAGGCACACGTTGGTCCCGGCAGCCGCCGCGACGGTCCACGTAAAGCACCACCCATTGCAGTGGAACATCGGATTCGTCCAGAGATAGACGGGATGGGACGGCATGCCCCAGCTCACGATGTTCGACAACGCATTGAGGTAAGCGCCGCGGTGATGATAGACGACGCCTTTGGGATCGCCCGTCGTGCCGGAGGTGTAATTGAGCGAGATCGCGTCCCATTCGTCTGCAGGATGCGCCCACGTGAATTGCGGATCGCCTTGCGCTATGAGCTGCTCGTATTCGATCTCGCCGAGCCTCATCCCGTCCCCGTCCGCGGGATCGTCGACGTCGACAACGAGCGGCCGGCATTTGGCACGCTTTAAGGCCTCACCGATCGTCGCGCTGAATTCGCGGTCGGTGAGCAGTACTTTCGCCTCCGCGTGATCCAGCATGAACCCGATCGCTTCGGCATCGAGCCGTGTATTGAGCGTATTGAGAACGGCCCCGGCCATGGCGACGCCGAAGTGCGCTTCGTACATGGCAGGCACGTTCGGCAGCATGGCCGCGACGGTGTCGCCGCTGCCGATGCCACGCGCGCGCAGCGCCGAAGCCAGGCGACGGCATCGCGCATAGACTTCCGACCAGCTGAGCCTGCGCTCGCCGTGGATCACCGCGACACGTTGCGGATAGACGTAGGCTGTTCTCGCCAGTAGCGAAAGCGGCGTGAGCGGCGTGTAGTTCGCCGCATTTTTTTCGAGCCCCACATCGTACGGATGCGCGCGGGCCATCGATCCCTCCGGACAAAAGTACTCCGCTCCTTCGCTACGCTTCGGGCGTAACTGCGAGCTTATGCGGCTATCGCCGCTCTTTGTAATCCGCTTCGTCGGCGTCACGCGTTCCGCCTCCGTGCGTAACGGCGCGCTTATGCGGCTATCGCCGCTCTTTGGTATCGCGGCTGGGGAATGATAGCCTGTTTTTACTTCGTTTTTTCCCTCCGCCCGCGCGATCAGCCCGCCTTAACGCACACGCGCAAAAGCTTCCTCGACGCGGTCGACCGGCATCACTTCGATGCCGGCAATCGCCTGGCGCGGCCGATTGGCTTTCGGCATCAGTGCGTGCGTGAACCCGAGCTTTGCCGCCTCGCGCAGCCGCTCCTGGCCGCGCTGCACCGGCCGCACTTCGCCCGCGAGTCCCACTTCGCCGAAAACGACGAGCTTGGGCGGCAAAGGCTTATTCTTGAGCGACGACACGATCGCCATCAGCACGGCAAGGTCGGCGGCGGGCTCGGTGATGCGCACGCCGCCGACCGCGTTGACGAAAACATCCTGATCGAAGCACGCGATTCCGGCGTGACGATGCAACACTGCAAGGAGCAATGCGAGCCGGTTTTGTTCGAGACCGACAGTGAGGCGCCGCGGGTTCGGCGCGTGGGCCTCGTCGACGAGCGCCTGGATTTCCACGAGCATCGGCCGCGTGCCCTCCTGGGTCACCATGACGCAGGAGCCTGCCACTTCGGTGCCGTGCTGCGAGAGAAAAAGCGCCGAAGGATTGGACACGCCTTTCAGTCCCTTTTCGGTCATCGCGAAGACGCCGAGCTCGTTCACGGCGCCATAGCGGTTCTTGAAAGCGCGTATCAGGCGAAAGCTCGAATGGGTGTCGCCTTCAAAATAAAGCACGGTGTCGACCATGTGCTCGAGCACGCGCGGCCCCGCCAGCGTGCCTTCCTTCGTCACGTGGCCGACGAAAACGATCGTCGTCGCGCTGTCTTTTGCCACACGCGTCAGCTGCGCCGCGCACTCGCGCACCTGGGCTACCGAACCCGGCGCCGACTGCAGCACGCCCGAGTACACGGTCTGGATCGAATCGATCACCGCGATGTCCGGCTTCTCGGACTGGAGGACCGCCTGGATCTTTTCGAGATTGATTTCAGCGAGGACGTGTACGTTGCCTGCGTCCACGCCAAGCCTGCGCGCGCGCAATGCTATCTGCTGAGGCGATTCCTCACCGGTCACGTAAATGACTTTGCGGGTCCTGCCGATGTCGGCGAGCGCCTGCAGCAGCAGCGTCGACTTGCCGATGCCGGGGTCACCGCCGATCAGCACGACGCCGCCTGCGACGAGGCCGCCTCCGAGCACGCGGTCGAACTCGGCGATGCCGGTGGGCACCCGGGATTCCTCCAGCGCCTTCACTTCAGACAGACGCTGCAGCTTGCCGCTCGCGGCGATCAAGGCGAACCGGTTGGCCGAAGGCGCGGCTTCGGCCAATGACTCCTCGAGCGTATTCCACGCCTGGCAATGCGGACACTGGCCTTGCCACTTCAGGGCCTGCCCCCCGCATTCGGTACACGAGTAAAGCGTTTTCGCTTTCGCCATACAAACCTACACTGCACCCTTCGGGCGCTACACGCTTAGGCGGCTATCGCCGCTACTCCCACGAACCTCTCGCCGCTTCGTCGGCGCAGCTTCGCCGCGCCTCGGGCGTAACGGCGCGCTTATGCGGCTTGCGCCGCTACGAATTATCTGCGGTTAGGGCTTCTCTATAACGCGCACGCGCGGCGCGAGTGCACACAGCAGCTCGTATCCCACAGTGCCCGCGGCGCGCGCTACGTGTTCGACCGGATTGCCAGCACCCCAGAGCACGACGGGCGTGCCCACGCGCACCTCATCGATTCCGCTGAGATCGACGGAAAGCATGTCCATCGATACGCGTCCTATCGTGCGAGTCAGTGTACCACCCACCAGAACGGGCGTGCCCGTCGGAGCGTGCCTCGGATAACCGTCGGCATAGCCGCACGCGACTACACCGATGCGAACGCGCGCATCGGCGGTGTACTGGCCGCCATATCCCACGGAATCGCCGGGCTTGAGCTCGCGCACCGAGATGATTTCGCTGGCAAGCGTCATCGCGGGCTTCAGATCGAGCTCGGCACCGATGCATTCCGGAAATGGCGAACAGCCATACAGCATGATGCCCGGACGCACCCAGTCCGCATGCGTCTCAGGATAGCGCAACAGCGCCGCGGAATTCGCGAGACTGCGCGGGAGTGGCTCGTCTGCCGCGACCTGCTGCAACCTTTCAAGCTGCCAGGCAACGCCGCGCGCATCGTCCGCGTTTGCAAAATGAGTGATGAGCGTGAGCGACGCGATACTGGAATGGTGTTTCAGACGCGCGAGCGCCGCGGCAAATTGCGCCGGCTGCAGTCCGAGGCGATTCATTCCCGTATTCACCTTGAGCAGCACGTCGAGCGCGGCGCCTGCCGGAGCCGCACCCAGCATCTCGATCTGTTCCGCGCTGTGCACGACCGTGGCAATCTTGTGCTCGACGAGCACCCCCAGCTCGCGCGGCTCGAAGAATCCCTCGAGCAGCACGATGCGGTGCCTATAACCTGCTTCGCGCAGCCGCACGGCAGACTCGAGCTCGACGACTGCGTAGCCATTCGCATCCGAGAGCGCGCGCGCGGCGCGCGCGAGGCCGTGGCCGTACGCATTGGCCTTGATCACTGCCATCACCTGCGCGCGCGCCGCGTGACGCTGCGCGACCTGCAGATTATGGCGCAGCGCGCCCAGATCTATCGTGGCTGTAAGCGGACGCACTACGAGGACGCCGCGAGCTCGCGCATCCGCCGCATTGCGAATTCGACGAAGGTCGTCAGCAGGCGCGAGCGGAATTTCTCCCTGGGATGCACGACCGAGAGCGTGCGCATGAGACGGGGCGCAAGCGGTATGGCGACGAGCGTGCCGAGCTTGAGCTCTTTTGCAATCGTCGCCCGCGACACGATCGCAATCGCAATTCCGGTTTCGACCACGCCTTTCATCGCCTCGGGGCTGCCGAGCTCCATCAGAAGATTGATGTCGTCGAGCGCCAGGCCGTTTTCTCGAAAATAGTTGTCCGTGAACTCCCGCGTTCCGGAGCCCGGCTCACGCCGCACCATCGGTATCGCGGCCAGCTCCTGCGCCCGGACCGAAGTACGCTTCGCCAGCACATGATCGGGTGCGCAGATCGCTACCAGCTCGTCGTCGCAGCATATTTCGTTCTGCAGGCTGGGCAGATACGACGGCGATTCGATGAGGCCCACGTCGATCGTATGGTCGGCGACGCGGTTCACGATCGTTTCCGAATTCGCAACCATCATGCGCGCCTGGACTTCGGGATGCGCGCCTTTGAACTCGCCGAGTACCTGCGGGAGTATGAATTCGGCGATCGTCGTGCTCGCGCCGAGCAGCAGCGGCCCGGCAATCGAGCCGCTTATGTCGGCGACGCGGGCATCCATCTCTTCGGTGAGCGCAAGTATGCGCTCGGCGTAATCCATGACGAGCCGCCCGACCGGCGTCAGCGCAATCCGGCCGTGAGTTCTTTCGAAGAGCCGCGTGTTGAACTGTTCTTCGAGCTGTTTTACCTGGAACGTCACCGCCGGCTGCGTCATGAACAGCTGCTCAGCGGCTTTGGTGAAGCTCAGCTGCCTGGCAACCGTATAGAAGACTTGCAGACGTCTGTCGGCCATTGGTTATGTTTTCAGCAGTGGGCCCGTTCGTTGCGAGGTGAGATTGCGATGCGTACATCACACGTACGCGGTTCCAACCGCGCGAATCGCGAGAAAGCTCGCGCCGCGGCGATTATGGTATAAACGCGGCGTCTTTCATACCGCGCTCGTCGTCGGCGCAAACCCGAAACGGCACGATGCCCCTCGGTTTTTACCTCATCATGGCGGCGCAGTTTTTTTCGTCGCTCGCCGATAATGCACTGCTCGTTGCAGCGATCGCGTTGCTCATTCAGATGCAGACGCCCGAGTGGATGACGCCGCTTCTGAAGTTTTTCTTCACCGTTTCCTACGTGCTGTTTGCGGCTTTTGTCGGGGCGTTCGCAGACTCGATGCCGAAAGGCCGCGTGATGTTCATCACCAACCTGGTGAAAATCGTCGGCTGCCTCACGATGTTCTTTCACGAGTCCATCACCTTTTCGAACATGCCGCCGTGGCTGGTCATCCTGCTCGCGTACAGCATCGTCGGCCTCGGCGCCGCGGCATATTCGCCCGCCAAGTACGGCATTCTGACCGAGCTCCTGCCGCATCACCGTCTCGTGATCGCCAACGGCTGGATCGAGGGGCTCACGGTCGGTTCGATCATACTCGGAACGCTGCTTGGGGGGCTCCTCGTCAGTCGCGCGGTATCGTCGCTGCTGCTCGAGTTCGACGTACCCGGAATCGATCTGGGCGTCGACACGCCGCCCGAAGCTGCGATAGCGGTGATCATCGTCTTTTACCTGATAGCAGCGGTGTTCAACCTCTACATTCCCGACACAGGAGTCGACCACCGCCAGCCGAGCCGCAATCCCGTCTTTCTCGTGCGCGAGTTCGCGCACTGCGTAAAGCTCCTGTGGCGCGACAAGCTCGGGCAGATATCGCTCGCGACCACGACGCTCTTCTGGGGCGCGGGTGCCACGCTGCAGTTCATCGTGCTGAAGTGGGCCGAAGTCGCACTCGGCTACTCGCTTTCACAGGCGACCGTTCTGCAGGGTGTGTGCGCCATCGGCATCGCGGTGGGATCGGTGGTGGCAGCGCGCTTCGTGCCGCTGCACCGCGCGGCCGACGTGGTCCCGGTCGGAATCGCAATGGGTCTGGTCGTGATTGCGATGAATTTCGCAGGAAGCGTCATGGTCGCAATCCCGCTCATGATACTCATCGGTGCGCTCGCGGGTTTCTTCGTGGTGCCGATGAACGCGCTGCTGCAGCACCGCGGACACATTCTGATGGGCGCAGGCCACTCGATCGCCGTGCAGAATTTCAACGAGAATCTGTCGATACTGGTCATGCTGAGCGTCTATGCGCTCCTCATGTGGCTCAACGCATCGATCTATACGGTGGTGGTGTTATTCGGTCTTTTCGTTTCGGGCACTATGGTGCTGGTGCTCCGGCGCTATCTGCATAACGTCCGCACCGGAGCGCTCCCTGCAATACCTTCGGAAGCGCTCCACTGACCGTCGGTTTTCAGACCTCGGCGTTCAGCTTTTAGAGGCTGTTCCGACCTCTGACTTCCAGCTTCTCAAACCGGTTCGAACTTGAACCGTTTGATCTTCTCCATGTTCGTGCCTTCGATGCGTATGAGACGCGTGGCGCCGGCGCGGCTGGGTGAGTGCAGGTCGCCTTCGTTGTATACGTGCGCAACGCCGGGCGTCAGCTTGTACTTGCGCGCATGTTTCACTTTGCCTGGTTTTTCCGCACTCGCCGGCTCGATCAGCTGCCAGTCGCTCATCGCCGTCTCGCCGCGCGCCTGTCCATAGATCGCCCACGAAGGTCCATGGTCGTGGGGCGAGCTTTCCTTCGGGCCGCTGTAGTTGTGCGCGAGAATGCAGAACCCGAGGTCCGGATCTTCGTACAGGATCTTGCGTTCGGGCGTGGTGTCCGTCAGATTCGCCGCGACGAAAGATTCGTCCTTGAGCGCTTCCTGCAGAACCGCGCACACCTTGCTGCGCCCGGCGGGATTATTCTCGGCTTTCAGGATTTCGCGACACCGCGTTGCGAATGTTTCGAGCGTGTAGGCCATCTGTTGTCTCCTTCTGGGTGGTTCGGACGTAGCTTACCGCGAGCGGCGGCCGGGAGCTATCACCGGCACGAGCTCACTTCTCGCGGGGGTTATGCAATCCCGCATGGGGCGGCCGGTATTCTCCCGAGCGCATTTGCGACACGAGGCTGGCGAGGCTCAGCGCCGCATTGCGGACCGTCGTGAAGGTGTCGGGATCTTCGTCGAGATCGTCGTGGCTGGTCGCATACGGCTTGTAGTAGCCGATAAAAAGATCCGGCGCCGCGGCCGGTCCAGCCTGTATGAGTCCCATGTCGGTCAGCCAGTCGGCGAGGATGCGGCGCAGGTTCTCGGGACCGGCTGCATCGCCGTGCGTGACGACGGCAAAGGCGCGCCCTCCCAGATGCTTCGGGTAGTCCCAGCCGTCCAGCTCGATCTGCTTCGCCCGCAAGGCGTCCTTGCCGCGCGTCGTCGTCGGGTCGGGATTACCGCCGTCGGCGCAAACGAGCCGGTCGATCATGAGCTTGAGGCTGCCCGGGGTCTGGTACCAGTTCACGGGGCACGCGATGAAGACACCGTGGGCAGCGACCCACCGCGGGTAAATCTCGGCCATCCAGTCGTTCGTCTGGCCCAAAGCGAAATTCGGATAGCACGAGCACGGCCAGTGGCAGAGCGGCATCGCCGTCGACACGCACGCCTTGCACGGATGAATCACTTTCCAGGGCTGATCAGCGAGATCGGACACCGACAGGAAATCGACTTCGAACCCGGGATGCTCGAGGATCGCGTCGCGGGCGGCTTGCGCCAGCCGCAAGCTCTTCGAGATTTCACCGGGGCACGTCTGTTCGCTCCGCGTGGAGCCGTTGATGACGAGTATGCGTGAGGGCGACTGCGGGTCGCGATACCTGCGCTCGGCGGCATGAATGTTATCGCGCGTGCGTAGCCATTCGACCGGCAGCTCGGCTGCGGGATCCTCGAACCCGGCTCCGGCCGGACGCGTGCGAGGCGTCTTGCGATACTCGATATAGCCGTCCCACGCCTGCTCGAAAACTTTTTCGAGCTCGGCTTTCACCCTGTCAAAAGCGGGATCGTAGAAGCGTTCGAAAAAGCGGCTGCGAAACTCGTCTTTGGTGAGCGGCACGTAATCGTGCTGCTTGCGCACCGTCGGCTGCGGCATGGTTCTCCCCTTGTCGGCTGTGCGTGAGTCGCCTTTGCAGGCCGCTCCTTACGCCCGGCCGGTCCCTATACCCCTTTGCACCCGGCGGCCGGTCTCGGCGCCACATGCACACGTGCTATCGCCGCAGGCGGAAGTAAATCTCGGGCAGTTTGTTCGGCAGACTGTTGATATGGTCGAGCACGAGGTAGTGACCTTTGCCGAAGATCTGCGGCAGGTACTGGTTCGCCATCGTGTCTACCGTGATGCAGAACGGATGCACGCCTCTCGCCACGGCTTCCTTGACCGCCATGCGCGTGTCTTCGTGCAGATAGCGCCGGTCGCCGCCGTCATCGTAGTCCTCCGGCCGCCCGTCCGAGAGTATCAGCAGCAGGCGCCTCCGGCTTTCGATGCCATCGAATGAGGCTGTAGCGTGCCGGATCGCCGCGCCCATGCGCGTCGCCAGGCGCCCCGACATCCCGCCGATCTGGCTGCGCACGTCCTGCGAGAGCGGCTCTTCGAAACCCTTGATGTTGTAATAACTGACGTTGTCGCGATATTTGGAGCAGAAGCCCGCGATCGAATAACTGTCTCCCACTTCCTCCATGCTCTCCGCGAAAAGCAGCACACCCGCACGAACGCGATCGACCAGCCGGCCGCCGCCTTCAGGCAGGTGCTGCATGATCGACGTCGACATATCGGCGAGCAAAGTGACGGCGATTTCGCGCTGGCGCATTTCGCGGCGACGATAGATGGCCGGGTTCGGAGAGCGCCCGGCCTGCTTCTCGGCGACATAGCTCACGACCGCGTTCAGGTCCATGTCGTCGCCGTCGAGCTGACGCACCTTGGGCGCAAGCCGCGTCGGCTTCTGCGACTGGATCGCTTTCTTCAGGCGCTTCAGCGCATTGGAGTACTGGTTCATCAGGCGATTGGTCTCGGCCATGTTCGATTCTGCGAGCCGCTTCTCCTGCACCCAGCTCCAGTTGCGCTTGTAACGCCCTTCTCGATAATCCCACTCGGGATACGGCACGCCTTTGTCACTGCTCCCGGTCGCGCCGCGCTCGTTTTCGCCCTTGCTCGCGGACTGCGTTGCAGTACCGCTGCTTTCGCCGTAGCCTGCGACCTCTTCGCGCTTGCCGCTGTCCTGCTGGTCGCCCTGTTCGGCGTTCTGGGGCGTCTCGCTTTCTTCTCCGCCTTCTTCCTCGCGCTGGCTTTGCTGCTCCGCGCCAGCTTGCGTCTGCTGGTCGTCCTGCTGTTCCTGCGGGTGGGACAGGCGCGAGAAATTCGGCCCGCGGCCCGGCAGATAGGCCGCCTGCATCGCTTCCAGGTCGCTCACGCGCGGCAACGCGCTCTCGCCGTAAATCTCGGTCGCAATGCGATACGAGTCGGCGACGCTCGCAGCGGGCTCGAGCAGCGGTTTGAGGCGTTCCTCGGGTCCGCCTTCCCCGCGTATCGCGCGCAACGCGCCTTCCACGCTCGCCACAGCGAGATCGAAATACGCAGCGCTTTCAGGCTGACCCGCACGGGTCGCGCGCGCCGTCGCCAGCAGGCGCTGCAGATAATTCGGCACGTCGTTCTGCACGCGAAAGTCCACGCGCAGGTCTTCGCACAAGTCGAATATGAGTTGAAAACGCAATGCGTCGTCACCGTAGCGCACGAAGAGCGGCGCCCATGACACGGGACCGGATGCGGGAAGTTCGAGCTGCGCCGCCTCGAATATCTTTTTCATCGCGAGGCGATCGAAAGTGCCGTAGCGCATATGGCCGGCGCCGTGCAGGATCGAGAGCACCGCTTCATCGCGATTGCCCATGACAGCCGGAAAATAAAGCGTGCGTCCGTCGGTCTCGACGAAAGGACGGCCTTTCTCCGGCGACCAGGTCGATTCCTTAAGCTCGTAGGTATTTCCGAACCAGACGTCGAGCAGCATCCCGAGCAGGCGATTGCGGTCTACCAGGCGATAACCGGGCAGATGCTCGAGCAGCAGCGCGAGGCTCTCCTCGGACTCGAGGCGGAAGTACGCTTCGCCGCGCGCGCGTCCCGATTGCAGAATGTCGGCGCCGCGCAGCGCCCAGGGCAGAATCGCCTGGGCGCCCAGGAGGTTCCGCACGCGTATCGCGCCGCCAAGGTAAGTCGCCAGCATGAGCTTGCGCGATTCGAAGAGCTCCTCGGCAGGAACGCTCAGCTGCTCGACGCCGGTGATACCTTGCCGTCCGGACAGATCGAGAACCGGCGTGGAAAAGTAAGCGGATCCGCTGTCGATCTGGCGCGCACACCAGGTGAAACCGATCTGCGCCCAGCGTCGTTCTCCTGCGTGTCCGAGCGAGCCGTACGCGCGCGGCAGATTCGCCATGAAACCTTCGAGCGCGCGCCACGAGCCGCGCCACCGCGTGAACTCGAGCGCCTGCTCGGTCCAGGGCAGCACGGTTTCCGAGATGCGTTCGGCTTCGACGCTGCCGCGAATGAAGGCTTTGCCGCCTTCGCGGTCGAAATCGAAAATCGTGCGGCACGCGGCGATCCAGGCGAGTGTCACCTGCTCGCCGTGAGACTCTATCGCCGGCAGAGCCTGCTCGATTTCGCGGTGCGCGGCGTAGCTTTGCTCCTTGAGCTCGCCGAGAAGTGCGCGAATCGCTGTGAGTCGCGCTGTGAGTCGATCTGCCACGCGTGTCGCGTCAGACCGCGAAATGCGCCTGCATGATCTCCATGAGGGCGTCCGCAAGCTCGACGTCGTCGGTGATCGGATTGATCATGGCGACCTGGCACGCAGCAATCGGATCGAGGCCTGCGTTCATCATGCTCGCCGCATAGACCAGAGCGCGCGTCGACGTCGCTTCCTCGAGGCCGTGATCTTTCAGCAACCGTGCCTTGCGCCCGGCCGCCACGAGGTGATGCACGATCTCGGGCGAAATGCCGGCCGCTTCGGTGAGCACGATCTTGCGCTCGACCTCCTCCTGCGGAAAATCGAAGTTGATCGCAATGAAGCGCTGCTTGGTCGAGGGCTTCAGGTCTTTCAGCACGGTTTGATAACCGGGGTTGTACGAGATCACCAGCATGAAATCTTCGTGCGCTTCGATCTCCTGGCCTTTTTTCTCGATCGTGAGCTTCCGCCGGTGATCGGTCAGCGAATGGATGACGACGGTGGAATCGGTGCGCGCTTCGACGATCTCGTCGAGATAGCAGATCGCGCCCGCTTTCACCGCACGCGTGAGCGGCCCGTCCTGCCACACGGTCGCGGCGCCTTCGAGAAGAAAACGCCCGACCAGATCGGAGCTCGTCAGGTCTTCGTGACAGGAGACGGTGACGAGCGGCCTCGCCAACTGGAAAGCCATGTGCTCGAGAAAGCGCGTCTTACCGCAACCCGTCGGGCCTTTGAGCATGATGGGAAGCCGCTTTTTGTAAGCGGCTTCGAAAATGGCGACTTCGTTGCCCTGCGGCTCGTAGTAGGGTGCGACATCGCCCGCCTGCGGCGCCTGGACGATGTCCCGCTCGACGCCACGCAATCTGTTTACCGCTGTTTTCATTCAATCCTCGAAGCAACGAAATGCGACCCAGAATCGGCCGCACGCCATATTAACATTCGCACGCGCGACACGGTCCCGCGCCCGAGAACCGCCCTAAAGAACCACGGGCTGGTCGGGAAGCTCGTCGAGGTTCGCCGCGCCGGACGGGAAATGCCGCGCCAGCAGGTCACTTACCTCCGCGATGCCCGCGTTGACGCCTGCTTCGTAGCGCCCGGCCCGGAACGCCTCTTCCATGCGCCGGCAGATACCATCCCAGTCCTGCTGCGCGATGAGCCGCGAAATGCCGCGGTCGGCAACCACTTCGATGTCGCGCTCGATCAATTGCACGTAAATCAGGACGCCCGTGTTTTCCTCGGTGTCCCATACTTTCAGCACTGAAAAAAGCTCGAGCGCCCGATCCCGCGCAGTCAAACCCCTCGCCACCGGCAGAAACTCGAGCGCGCCTTCGACCGCAAAACGGATTTCGCCGCGGTGCCGCCTTTCGGATGCGCCGATGGCGGCTTCGATCGCCTCGAGCGTGTGGCGCGGGAACGCACGCCGCACCCGCCACGGCGCCGCCATCAGATGCCGCAATGCCCGCCCCCAACTCATGGAAGCCTCATCGTTTCGCTCGCTTACCAGCGACCCGACGCGCCGCCGCCGCCGAAGCCTCCGCCACCGCCGCCCCAGCTGCCTCCGCCGCCGCTCCAGCTTCCACCGCCGCCTGAAGGCCATCCACCCGAATACCATCCTCCACGGCCGCGGCCGCCTGCCGTGCCGCCCATCAGGCTCAAGAACAGCGACACGATCGCCACGATCGCAGCCGCTACCAGCGAACCGAGCATGAGCCATGCGGCGATGCCGCCAATCACGCCGATCACACCCGAGCCAGCGAAGCGGCCGAGAGCGGCACGGATCATTCCACCGACCACGAATACGAGCATGAAACCGATGACGAGCAGCTGCTCGAATCCCTGTGTGCCGGCCTTGCCGCCGCTCTTGTGCTGCGGCGCAGGCAGCGGCTCGCCGTCGATCACCGCCATCATCCGTGTAATGCCCGCATCGATACCGCCATAGAAATCGCCGCCCTTGAACCGCGGCACGATGTAATCGTCGACGATGCGTTTTGCAATGGCGTCTGGCAATGCGCCTTCGAGTCCGTATCCGACTTCGATGCGAAGCGCACGGTCCTTGACTGCGACGATCAGGATCGCACCATCATCGACACCCTTGCGTCCGACTTTCCACTGCTCGCCAACACGGATGCCATATTGCTCGATCGTCTCCGGTTGTGTCGTGGGCACGAGCAGCACCGCAATCTGGCTGCCTTTGCGCGTTTCGAACGCGGCGAGGCGCTCCTCGAGCGCGGTACGCTGCTGCTCGGTGAGCGTGCCGCTCAAATCAGTCACACGCGCTTTGAGCGGCGGCACCGCCACCTGCGCGAGCAGCGCGCAGCTCAAGAAGAGCAGCGCTGCGGCGAGGCCCCCGCGCCGCAGCAGGGCGAATATCATTTATTACTTCTGAACCGGGTACTCACCGCTGCTCGAAGGCGGCGGTGCGGGACGCGGAGAATCCGCCCGGTCGCGCGAGGGCTGCGAGCCGCCGAAATCGACGGTGGGCGGCTTAGAAAGCTCGCGCTCATTCTCCACCGTGAATTGCGGTTTCTGCTTGTGGCCGAACATCATGGCAGTGAGATTCGTCGGAAACGAGCGAACGGTCACGTTGTAGTCCTGCACCGACTTGATGTAGCGGTTGCGCGCGACGGCAATGCGGTTCTCGGTGCCTTCGAGCTGCGCCTGCAGGTCGCGGAAGCCCGCGTCGGCTTTCAGTTGCGGATAGTTCTCGGCGACGACGAGCAACCGCGAGAGCGCGCTGGAGAGCTCACCTTGGGCCGCCTGAAAACGCTGAAATGCCTGCGGATCGTTGATGAGCTCCGGTGTTGCCTGAATGCTGCTGACCTTGGCGCGCGCGTTCGTGACGCCGAGCAGCACATCGCGTTCATGTGCGGCGTACCCCTTCACCGTGTTGACCAGGTTGGGCACCAGATCGGCTCGCCTCTGGAACTGGTTGAGCACTTCCGCCCACGCCGCCTTGATCTGCTCGTCCTGCGATTGCAGCGTGTTATAGCCGCAACCGGAAAGCAGCAGCACGCCGAGGAATGCCAGGAGCATCGAAAGCCGCTTCGCCATTACATTCTCCAAAAATAAAATGTCTTAGACCGCCAGGATCAGATCGGGGCGCTTACCTGCGATTGCAAGTGCGCCATCGTTCGCACCGCGAAGCATAGATCTTCCCATGCCTTCGCTTTGTCCGTGAGATTCCGCAGAAGATACGCGGGGTGGTAGGTGACGATGAGCGGCGTGCCTCTGTACTCCAGAACACGTCCCCGCAGGCTTGCGATGCTGGCTTCGCGCGCAAGCAGATTCAGCGCTGCAACGCGCCCGAGCGCGACGATCAGCCTCGGTTTGACGAGCTCGATCTGTCTGTGCAGATACGGCTCGCACTTCAGCGCCTCCTCCGCCTCCGGGTTGCGATTGCCTGGAGGACGGCATTTGACGACGTTACAGATGTACACGTTCTTCTCAGTGCGGTCGAGCTTGATGGCCGCAAGCATGTTATCCAGAAGCTTGCCGGCCTGCCCGACGAACGGCTCGCCCTGCGCGTCTTCGTCCGCGCCGGGTCCTTCGCCGACAAACATCCAGTCGGCGTTTTCGCCACCCACGCCAAAAACGGTCTTGTTGCGCTTCGCATGCAGCGCACAGTCGACACATGCGCCGACCGCTTGTTTGAGCGCCGTCCAGTCCATGCGCATGATCGCTGCTCTGCGCTCGTCCCCTGCGCGTAACGCGGGCGGCGCAGCGACCGCCTTCGGAATGCTGCCCGCTTTTTCGGAAGCTGCCGCCTCGAGCGCTGCGCGCGTATCGTCAGTCGCACCCGCGGCAAGGGGAATGGACGCTCGTTCGCGCAAGCGCCAGAGCGGCGTGAGTCCCATCTCCGTGAGCATTTCGTCGCGGCGCGAGCTCATGGCACGTTGAGCTCCATTACGACCGCGTCTTCAGGCGCGCCCGGCGCAGGGTAATAATCGCGGCGCACGCCGATTTCAGCGAAACCGAGCTGCAGGTAAAGCGCACGTGCGGCTGCGTTGGAAGGACGCACCTCGAGATACATTTTCGCGGCGCCGTAGTCGTGCGCGAGCTTCAGGAAAAAACGCGAAAGCTCCGTTCCGATGCCGCGGCGTTGCCATTCCCCCGCGACGCTCAGATTAAGCAGATGCGCCTCACCCGCGGCAATCGTGACCACGCCGTAGCCGACGATATGACCGGCGCGCTCCACGATCCAGCAGTGATAGCCGGCATCGATCGAATCGGCGAAATTGCCTCTCGTCCATGGATGCGCGTGCAGCGCGCGCTCGATCGGCACGACGCGCTCGAGATCCGCGACCTCCATCCTGCGGTAAGTCGTGGTCTCAGCGAGTCGCGCGCTCATCGGTGCGTAATGCGACTTTGTCGCGCAGGTACAGCGGCGCCGCATGCTCCGCGGCAAAAGTGTCATTCGCGGCAAAGCGCGGCGCGGCGAGGCGCGCGATATCGGCCGCGTGCGGATAGCACCCGGAGTCGATCCTCTGCAATTGCCCCGCGTAATGTTCTTCGAGCGCCGCGCGGTAAGCTCCAAAACCACTGCCGCACGCGAGCCATCCGCCGCCGGCCAGTCGAGGCGCTGCATGAGGCGGGCATACCGAAGGCTCGTGCACTGCGTGCCAGGTCGTCCCGCGCTTTTCATACGCGGCATGATAGATCTCGTGCATACGCGCATCGAGGGCGCACACCACGCGCGGCGCTTGCGTGCCCGCTGCCATGGCAAGCAGCGTTCCGACGCCGACGACAGGGAGCCCTGCGCCAAACGCGAGGCCCTGTACGACACCGCAGGCGATGCGCAGCCCCGTAAAAGAGCCGGGACCTGCGCCATAAGCGATGCCGTCGAGATCGCGCACGCGTAGATCGCCCGCCTTCAGCAGCGCGTCTACCATGCCCAACAGGAGCTCCGAGTGTTTCTGTCCCGCGTGCGTCTCGCGCGATTGCACTTCGCCGTCGATCCATAACGCGGCCGAGCAATATTCGGTGGAAGTGTCGACGGCGATGATTTTCAAGGAAAGGCTCGTGCGGGAAGTGCCCGCAATTCTAGCGTATCCGCAGATCGGTCCACCCGCAGACGATGGCGCGCGCTAAATGTTTCGGCTACGATGCGCGCTTTCTCCGAATGTCCTCCATGCGCAGTTACAGAATCGCCGCAATACCCGGCGACGGTATCGGATTGGAAGTCATCGCCGCGGGCTTGCAAGCGCTCGCAGTGCTCGCGGAGCGCGACGGTACGTTCCGGCTCGAAGTCGAGCATTTTCCGTGGAGCAGCGCCTACTATCTGGAGCGCGGCTATTACATCCCTGCAGGCGGACTGGAAAGACTCAAAACCTTTGACGCGATCTTCTTCGGCGCCGTGGGCGCGCCTGACGTTCCGGATCACGTCTCGCTGTGGGGCCTGCGGCTGCCGATCTGCCAGGGGTTCGATCAGTACGCCAATGTCCGCCCGGCGCGTGTGCTGCCGGGCATCACGAGTCCGCTGCGAAACGGCGAGCGTATAGACTGGGTCATCATTCGCGAGAATTCGGAAGGCGAATACTCGGGGAGCGGCGGCCGCGCGCATCGCGGCCTGCCTGAAGAAGTCGCGACCGAGACGTCGATTTTCACGCGCGTGGGCGTCGAGCGCATACATCGCTACGCTTTCGAGCTCGCCCGGCTGCGGCCGCGCAAGCATCTCACGCTCGTCACCAAATCGAACGCGCAGCGTCATGGCATGGTGATGTGGGACGAAATCTTCTACGAGGTCGGGAAGGACTTCCCCGATGTCGAAACCCAGCGGGTGCTCGTCGATGCCGTCACGACGCTGATGGTCGGCAAACCACACACGCTCGATACGGTTGTCGCGACCAATCTGCACGCCGATATTCTGTCCGATCTCGCGGCGGCGCTCGCGGGCAGCCTCGGCATTGCCCCCACCGCGAATCTGAACCCCGAACGCAGATTTCCTTCGATGTTCGAGCCGATACACGGGTCTGCGTTCGACATCACCGGGAAAGGCATCGCCAACCCGATCGCAACTTTCTGGACGGCGTCGATGATGCTCGAGCACCTCGGTGAAAAGGAGGCGGCCGCGCGGCTCATGAGCGCCATCGAAACCGTCACCGCGAATCGCATACACACGCCCGATCTCGGCGGTGAAGCGACAACCGATGTCGTAACCGAAGCCCTCTGCGACGCGCTGTAAGCAGCTGCCCCTAATCCACCGTCGCGCCGGAGCTCGAACCGCTCCTCGTTTGTTCTGATCCGTCAGTCAGTCCCGCGTCTCGCGAATCGGAATAACGCAGCTTCTCGGCCTTCAGCACTTTACCGCTTGCGCCTCGCCGCGGTCATGCCGACAATTCAGGCTCCTCTCTGTCAGGAGAACGCAAATGAGCGATTCGATCAAACGCCATCATCCGGGCGCCAGCCTGTCCCGTCTCGTCGAATGCGGCAATCTGGTTTTCGTCGCGGGCACGACGGCCGACAACAAGTCGGCCAATTGCAAAGCGCAGACCGAGGAAGTGCTCAAGAAAATCGATCGTCTGATGGACGAAGCAGGCACGAACAAATCGAGGATACTCTGGTGCAACGTGTGGGTGAGCGACATTCGCGAAAAGGAGCAAATGGACGCGGCGTGGCAGGCGTGGGTGGATCCCGACAACAAGCCTGCGCGCGCAACGGTAGAATCGCGCCTCGCGACGCCGGACACGCGCGTCGAAATCATGATGATCTGCGCCAAGTAAGATCTAGGAGAAATGGATGGGTGATATCGTCAGACACAATCCTGAACGCAAGCTGTCTGATGCCGTCGAGTACAACGGCCTCATCTATCTTGCCGGTCAAGTCGCGGAGCAGCTCGACGCCGGGATGAAAGAGCAGACGGAAGACGTCCTGCGCCAGATCGACGCGCTGCTCGCGAAATGCGGCTCCAGCAAATCACGCATCCTGACTGCAACGGTGTACGTGAACGATATGACGCTCAAACCGCAAATGGACCAGGCATGGCTCGCGTGGGTCGATCAGGCGAATCCTCCGGCACGTGCAACTGTGGAAGTGCAGCTCGGCTCTCCCGAGACGCTGGTGGAGATCATGTGCGTGGCCGCAAAAGCGTAGATTTCATGACCATCGCAGCCGCAGCCATACATTTAAAGAACCTGCTGATACGCCTCGAGATCGGCGTGAATCGCGTGCTGCGGCGCGAATTCATTCGACGCGACCGCTCGCTGTTCCACATTGAAACGAGCGGTGCGTGCAACCTGAAATGTCGATTCTGCGCGTACACGAAAAAATCGACGCCTGCCGTGAGCATGGCCTCCGACGCGTTCGTGCATACGGTCCGGCAGGCGGTCGAGCTCGGATACAGCCGGTTCGAGCTCACGCCGTGCACGGGCGACGTATTCATGGACCGAACGTTGATGCGCAAGCTCGATTTCCTCGAGCAGCATCCGGCAGTGACAGGTTACGAGTTCTTCACGAACCTCACGATCCCGAAACCGGAGACGGTCGAGAGGCTTGCCGGCTTACGCAAGCTGAAGCACCTCACTGTCAGCGTATACGGCCATGACCTCGAAACTTTCATTGCGATCACGGAAGGAACCGAGAAGCTTTACACCCGGCTCATGGCCAACCTCGAGGCCCTGCTGAGAGTGAGCGGCCGCGCTTCGTACAAGCTGGCGATAGGCTTGAGATCGACGCGAAGCCGTCCGCGGCGCGCGACGACAGACTTGCTGCGGCTGGTCGAGCGCTTGCGCGAAAACGGCAGCGAGATCTGGCTTTCTCCAGGCGTCTACAACAACTGGGGGGGCTATATCTCGCAGAAGGACGTGGAAGGCCTCGACATGTACATCAATTCGACCGAAACGACGTACAAGTACGGTGCGTGCGAGAAACTCTTCGACAGCGTACAGGTGACGGCGAGCGGCGTCGTGAACGCGTGTGCGTGCCGCGATGTCGACGCGACGCTGCAGATCGGCAACATACACGAGAGTCGGCTTGCCGATATCGTGTCACCTGAGAATCCACGCTACATGGCGATCATCGAGGAGCAGCAGCGGGGGGAATTTCGGCCGATTTGTCGCAGCTGCGACTTCTACAAGAGTATCTATCACCATCGCTCGCACTACCGCCGCGACAGGATTGCCGTAATGAAGCTGAGTGAGTTCAAGGAGCAGCTTGCCGCCCGCCGCGCCAAGGCAACTGCGGCGCAGAAAGTCGTCAGCTAACGAGAGGAAAGCGCGTCGCGTTAAGCGGCGGTCAGTCGCGCGACTTAGCGGGGCTGCGCGTCTCGATCCCAGCCCATTTCGCCAGATCGCGGTGTATGCGCGCCACGCGCTCGATCTGGCCTTTGGCGGGAAAGCGCTCGTAAAACCCCTCGGAACGAAACGCGCGCTGCTGTTCTTTCCACGGACTCAGGCGCTCTTCCCAGCGCTTGACGCGCCCATCGGCCGGATCCGAATCAGCCCGCGCCAGATCGGCGCACACGCGCACCATCGCTTTCAGGGTGACAGGCTTGGTGACCATATGGGTGTCATTGCCCCAGGTGTCGCCCCAGACTCTCTCGGCCGCTTTAAAGAAGTCGCGGATGACGCCGTAATAGCGTTCGCCTTCGCGGTAGGTATTGGTGACTGTGCGGATTTTCTTCCAGTCCGCGCTGACCCACCGGTGGAGCTCGTTGAACAGCTCGGCCTGCAATATCCATTTGTCCTGCTGGCTGCGCCCGCCGAGCCGGTTGATACGGTATTGCAGCGGACTGTCGTCTTCCTTGTACAGGTCTTCGACCAGGCGCGCCGCAAACCGGCGGTCGGGCTCGGCCCAGGACACCCGCTCATACAGGTCGACCAGGTGACTCTTGTTGATGCGCGTGGGCGTCGAATTGATGATGACGAACATCTCCGCGGCGAAATCCTCGCTGCGGCCGTCGAAAATGACGCACGGCACATTGATGGTGGCGGCCTCTGCGGGATGCTCTTTCAGGTAGAAGCGCAATGCCGCGAGCCGGTGCTGACCGTCGATGATGAGATAGCGGGATGAGGGTTCCTGCAAATTGCCCACCGTGTCGCTATGGGTCGCACTGAAGCGCAGGGTTTCTGCCGTAAACAGGAGCACCGTGCCGGGAATTGGCGGCTGACTGACGGCCATCTCGTAGAAATTGCGCAGCGCGCGCACTTTCGCCCGCGAGAGCTGGCGCTGAAACGCTTCGTCGGTACGCTCGATACGCGCGATGAACTGCGCAATTTCGTCGTTCTGGGGAACGGTATGGGGGGCGATCTCCTCCCCCTCGCCATAAAACCGGCTGATAAACCGGACTTTATCGAGTACGTCTTTGGCAGGGTAGCTGACGAAATAAAAGACTCCGTCTTTCTGCCGTATCCGCGTGGCTAGCATGTATCCTGTCTCCCGCCTTCTCTTTTTATGCCTGCGACATCAGGCGCCCGCCGCTTTGGCCACATTCTAGCGGGCAGCGCCGGAGAAGGCGAGAAAAAAGGCCGGGATAAGCCGCTTAGGTCGCGGATTTGTATGCTTTTGGTCTATTTGGAATACTGCGTAAACCGCCGCGGACGGCGATTCACGCCCGCACGAGGTCGAGAGGTGCGTACCGGCCCCGAATGGCGGCTATAGAGTCCAAACCCCACCAGCGCTCCAGCACGGTGGCATAGAGCTGCCGAAAGTCGACCGCATACGCAAGATTGCCGTTGCCGTCGAGGCGGTCCAGCGCCGGAGAGACGCCGTAAAGTCCGCCTTTCACCCTGCCCCCCAGCGCAAAATGGGCGCTTGCGGTGCCGTGGTCGGTGCCGCCACTCTGATTCTCGCGCGGCCGCCTGCCGAATTCAGCATAAGTGAGGATCAGCGTCGAATCCCAGCGGCCTGCTTCAACGAGCGCCGTCTTGAGCGCTGCGAGGCCGTCCGCCAGGTCTTTCAACAGGCGCGCCTGGGTCGCCTGCTGACCGCTATGCGTGTCGAAGCCGTTCAGGGACAGCTTGATGGCAGCGATGCCTGCTTTTGCACCCACCAGTTGTGCGGCCGTCCGCGCGGCGTTGCCAAACGGCGTCGGCGGAAAATCAGTGCGGACGACGTATTCCGTGCTGATACGACCGGCGGCCTGCACGATATCGGACTCCACGTTGGCGATGTGCTGCAACACGCTGGTGCGCGCCTGAGCGGCGGGCGCTGCCAGCCGTGATTGGTTCAGAAACTGCTCTAGATTGGTGATGGCGATCGCGCGCGTGCGACCTCCCGAAAACGGACCCATTTCCGCGCCCCCGACTATCACACCGTCCGCTGCATAGGCGCGCGGCGCAGGGGCGCTCGAAAAAGCGCGCGCAAGCCAGCCTTCGCTGAGGTACTCCGTGCTGTTCGCGGCCGTGTCCCAGATTTCGATCGACCGGAAATGAGAGAGATTGGGGTTGGCATAGCCCACGCCCTGGACGACTGCGAGCTCGCGCTTTTCCCATAGCGGCATCAGCGGCTGCAACGCCGGGTGCAAGCCTGACTGCGCATCGAGCTGCTGCACCTGGTCGCGGGGAATGGCGAGGCGCGGACGCAAAGCATAATACTCGGGGGAGGTATACGGGATGACCGTATTCAGCCCGTCGTTGCCGCCTTTCAATTCGACGAGGATAAGGAGCTTCCCGTAGTCTGCACCGGCTGCCAGCGCTGCCGACGGCAGCACTGCGGTAACTGCGGCCGCGCCCGCGGTCTGAAGAAACTTGCGTCTGTTCATTCGAAGAACCTCCCCCGCTTCACTTGAGCTGGTATACGGCGTCCTGAACGAGCAGCTGCAACGCCTGCAGGCCTTGCACGCCATCGGGAAGCGTATTCGACGGGGCTGCGGCAAGCACGGCGTGCTGCACTGAGCCTGCGTCGCGGCCGCCAATCTGGCCCAACCACTGCTGCGCGTCGAAGCGCACATCGGTCATCGCACGCATGAGCCGCTCGGCGCGCATCCCCGGTTGCGGAAGGCGCGCGGCCATGACGTCAGGCACCGGCGCCGAAGGTGTTGCGGTTTCGCGGAAAAGACGCTCGAGGAACTGCTTGCGCCGAAGAAGTGTGGTCGAGTTGATCCATGCCTCGCCGCCGGGCCAGCCTTTGACGTTCGGCGGCGCAAAGAGATTCTGGCCCAGCTGTGCGGTCGTGAGCGCGAACGGCAGCATGTCGGCACCGCTGAAATCGAATTGCCGCAACGTGCCGACGACGAGCTCCACAGGCGATTTCACAAGCGCTGCGCGATTCTGAGGCGAATAGAACGCATCCGAGGTCAGCAACGCCCGCAGCGCTGCCCGAACGTCGTAGCCGCTATCTTTGAATACGCGCGCCACGCGCTTCACTTCGGCCGTGTCCGGTGTCGTCGAAACGAACTCCCGCCACAACTTCTCGACGACGTACTCGGCCGTCCGGGGATGCTCGAGAAGAATGTCGAGAACGTGCTCGCCGTTCAGGTTTCCGTCGCGGCCGAGGACGGCCTTCGCGCCATCGTCGTGCAAGGCTGCGCGAAACACGAACTCACCGCGCTCGATGTCGACGCCCCAGCCGGTAAACGCGCGCGCCGCCTCCTTGATATCGTTCTCGGTATAGTGGCCTTCGCCGAGCGTGAAGAGCTCCATCACCTCGCGGGCAAAGTTTTCGTTGGGACGCTCCTTGCGATTGGACGCGTTGTCGAGGTAAATCACCATCGCCGGATCGCGTGCAATCTCGTGCAGCAGCGTGCCGAAATTGCCGAGCGCGTGCCTGCGCAAAAGCACGTTCTGCCGATACATGAGCTGAGGCGAACGCACTTTCTGGTCGCTGGAGACGAAGTGGTTATGCCAGAACAGCGTCATCTTTTCGGTGAGCGGCGAGGAAGTGCGGCGCATCTCCGCCAGCCACCAGGCACGCAGCTCCTCGCTTTGCTCGCGACGTTCGCGCTGCAGCGCCTGGCGCTCCTCGGCCGTGGCGGTTCGCAGCCGGCGCGGAGAAAGGAACGGCCCCTCGGCCCACACCGGGAGGGGAGTCGCAGCCTGCTGCCGGCTGGAGCTCAGCAGCCGGTCGACCGCCTGCTGGCGAGTAAGGGTGGAATAGCGCTCGACGTCAACGGGTGTGGCTGCGAAGCTCGTGCGGACCAGCAGGTGCCGCGCGTCGGCGGCGCCCAGGAGCGGCGACGCCGCGTGCACCGACCCGAGCGCGACAGCCAGAGCCAGGGCCCCAAGCGCGCTCAGCGAATACCTCATGGGGGTCTATTATTTCTGGAAACGCCGGCCGTACAGCTCGCGATTCGCCTTATCCAGGTCGCGATGCAGGGAGCGCCGTTCGTCTTCGGTCAGACGCTCGCGACGGTCGTCGCGGCGTTCATAGCGCATATCGCGGCCGCGGTCCGGGCGCTCGAAAGCGGGTCCAGGACCTTGAACCGGACGGCCTCTTTGAGCTTGCATGCCCGGGTGAAACCCCGCGACATCCCATGGCGCGGCCGCCGCCGGCCAGCCGGCTACACCCGCCGTGAGCGCAAACAAAAGGAAAACGCGTTTCATGATGTGTGGGGTTAGTTTCATGCTTTTTGCATCGTGATTGTAAATTATAGGGTCGGCGCGCCGCCGTACCGATACCTGAAACAAACTCTTACAAGCTGCACTTTCACTCCGGTAAGGCCGCCTGAGCCGTCACGTAGAAAGCCCGGGCGGGGTTATGCGCATACCGGGCGCCGGCCGCGAAAACGGGCATGTGCACAACGCCGGATACGGTCACGGGCCACAACGGTGCTACCGGCGAAGATCTCGATGCCGGCGGTGATGCTCGAAATGCCCCCCTGCGGCAGCGCAATCACGGCAGTGCCCGCCATGATCACCCCCGTTCCGGCCGCATGCGACGTATCCCCATATTGGGCCTGCAACCACCAGGGCGCTTGGGTCATCTCTTTTCGGTTACTGCCCATATCGCTCCTCGCACGTGCATTCGATGTTATGGATTGGACGCGCGAGAACCACCGCCGTGCGCGTCCTTTTGTAACACTTTGTTGCGGGTGCGCCGACGGCAATAAAGATTTACAAAGCGCTGGAAGGGACGAACGCAACTCGCTAGCATTGCGGCCATGTCTGAAAACAAGACCAAAATATTGGTCGTCGACGACGACGCCCGGTTGCGCGACCTGCTGAACCGCTACCTCGGCGAGCAGGGTTATACCGTGCGCGCGGTCTCGAACGCGACCGAAATGAACCGGCAGCTCGCGCGCGAGCGTTACGACCTCATGATCCTCGATCTCATGATGCCGGGCGAGGACGGCTTGTCGATCTGCAGGCGACTGCGCGGCGGCAATGAGGACCTGCCGATTATCATGCTGACCGCCAAAGGTGACGACGTCGATCGCATCGTCGGTCTCGAAGTCGGCGCGGATGACTATCTTGCGAAACCGTTCAATCCGCGCGAGCTGGTCGCGCGCATACAGGCAGTCCTGCGGCGGCGGCCGCCGCCGGCGCCACCCGGCGCGCCGAGCGCCGACGCGCAGGTGGTCGAGTTCGGCGAGTTTCGATTCAATCTCGCGACGCGCAACCTCACCAAGAACGATGAAGATGTGCCGCTCACGACGGGCGAGTTCGCGCTCCTGAAAGTGTTGGTCCAGCATCCGCGCGTGCCGCTCTCGCGCGACAAGCTGATGGAGCTCGCGCGCGGACGCGAGTTCGGCGCCTTCGACCGCAGCATCGACGTACAGATCTCCCGCCTGCGCCGCCTGATCGAGCCCGATGCAGCCAAACCCGCCTTCATCCAGACCGTATGGGGATTCGGCTATGTCTTCATTCCCGACGGCGAGCCGGGCAAAAGCGACGATCGGGAATCGTGACTCGTGAGATCACGCGCTGGTTTCCTGTGATCGCATTCCCGGCCGGCCGTAACGAACCGGCCGGCACGCGTTTTCTCCGCGCATGACACTGTGGCCGCGCTCGCTCCTGTGGCGCAGCGTGATGCTCATCGCACTGCTGCTCGTCGTCGCCAATCTCGTATGGGTGCAGATCTTTCGCGTAAGCGAGCGCACGCCACGCGCCCGCCAGACGGCGCAGCAGATCTCGAGCGTCATCAACATCACGCGCTGGGCGCTCATCACCGCGGACCCTGCGAAGCGCTTCGATCTGTTGTCCGAGCTCTCCCAGACCGAAGCCATACAGGTTTACGCGGGTGAGGCTGTCGAGCAGACGACGCCGATACCCAATCGTGCTTTCGTCCAGGAGGTTGCGCGCGAGCTCGTGCGGCAGCTGGGGCCCGACACTCAAATCACGCTGAGCCGCGGCGGCGTGCGTGGACTGTGGGTGAGTTTTCGTATCGACGGCGATCAGTACTGGGTGCTCATGCCGCGCTCACGGATCGAGCGCAACGAGCCGCTGCGCTGGCTGCAATGGGCGGCGCTCGTGCTCGTGCTCGCGATCGGGGGCGCCTACCTCATCGTCTCGCTCATCAATCGGCCGCTGCGCGAGCTCACGCGCGCTGCGGGACTGATGGGCAGAGGCGCGACGCCTCAACCCGTAACCGAAAGCGGTCCCTCTGAAGTGAGCACTGTCGCCCAGGCCTTCAACCAGCTGGCCGCAGACCTGAAGCGCCTGGACGACGAGCGCGTGCTGCTGCTTGCCGGGGTTTCGCACGATCTGCGAACGCCGCTATCCCGCATACGCCTCAGCATGGAAATGATGGATGACAAAGGCGACGCCGAGCTGCGTGCGGGCCTGGTGCAGGACATCGAGGACATCGACGCGGCGATCGGACAGTTTCTCGACTTCGCGAGATTACGCGACGCAGAGGCCGCCGTGCCCGGCACCAGCCTCAACGAGCTCGTCGAGAATGCCGTCTCGCGCTACGTGCGCGAGGAGAAGCCGGTGCAGTGTCATCTCGGTGCGATGCCGCCGTTACCGTTGCGGCCGCGTGCGATACAGCGCCTCGTTTCCAATCTTGTCGACAACGCGCTGCGCCATGCCGACAGCGAAATCGAGATCGTCACGCGAGCGGAACCGGGTTGCGCCGTAATCGAAGTGCTCGATCGCGGCCCCGGCATTCCAGGCGATGCCGCCGAACGCATGTTGCAGCCTTTCACCCGCCTCGACGCGGCGCGCGGCGGCAGCGGAACCGGCCTGGGCCTCGCAATCGTCGATCGCATCGCGCGGATGCACGGCGGCAAGGTGCAGCTGCTGCCGCGCGAAGGCGGGGGCTTGCGTGCGCGTGTCGAATTGCCGCTGCAATCCGTCCCGGATCGAACCAGTTAAGCGCGCTCGCGCGTCATCGATTTCCTCATACGAAGTCCGCATCTTCAGCCTGGCCGGAGAACGGCCAGCGCGCGATGACTTCGTAACGCGAAGCGCCACCCGCCGCAACCGATTCGACGAGGACGAACTCGTGCGCATGCCACGCGATGGGCGCGATGCGAGTGTGTCCCGGCGCCGCGCGTGCATTGCGAAGGAGCGTGACATGCGGCACGTAAGGCCGGTCTTCGCTTCTCACACCGACAGCGGCGAGCCCGCGGGTCAAATCCGACACGAGCGTAGCAAGCGCCGGTGGAGCGCTTTTCGAACCAGCCCAGACGATGCGGTTGTGGCGCCACAATCCCAGCTCCGTGACATCGAGGCGAAAAGACGCCGCCGACATCGCACCCGCGATGCTCTGCAGTCGCGGAACCGTCGCGCGCTCGACGTCGCCGACGAAGAACAAAGTGATGTGCAGCTTTTCAGCCGGCGTCCGCCGGCCGCCGCACTCGAGCTTGCATTCTTGCGCCACGCCTGCCAGCGAGTCGCGCACATCCATGTCGGGCCAGAGCGCAAAGAAAACGCGTGCACGCTCGCGTGACGGGCTCACGGTCAATCAAGCGTTCGCGACGGTGGTGCGAGAAGTGCGATCGCCTGTGCCGCAATGCCTTCACCGCGCCCCAGCGCACCGAGATGCTCCGCTGTTTTGGCTTTCACATTCACGCAGCCTGGATCGATGCCCAGATCGCCTGCGATGTTCTCGCGCATGCGTGCCACATACGGCGCCATTTTTGGCGCCTGCGCGATGATCGTCGTATCGATATTCACGACACGCCAACCGGCACCCTGTACAAGGCGCGCGACGGAGCGCAGGAGCTCGCGGCTGTCAGCGCCCCGATAACGCGGATCGCTGTCCGGAAAATGGGTGCCGATGTCGCCTAGGCCTGCGGCGCCGATCAGCGCGTCGCAGATCGCGTGCAGAAGCACATCGGCATCGGAGTGACCGGCGAGGCCGCGCTCGTACGGAATCTCGACGCCGCCGATGACGAGCTTTCGTCCCGCGGCCAGCGCGTGAATGTCGAAACCCTGGCCGATTCTCACGGTGAACGTTCCATAGCCCTGTCGTAAGTCGGTCTGAAAGCGTGCGCGCTCATCGTCCTTCGAGGGTCCTCGAGCCGAGTATCAATGCCGCCAGCTCGAGGTCCTCGGGATACGTGACCTTCAAATTGGAAGACTCACCCATTACGAGCTTGGGCTCGAGCCCCATACTCTCGATTGCACTCGCCTCATCGGTGACGACCGCCGGACCGCAACGGCGCAGGGCTTCGATCAGCACGTCGTAGCGGAACATCTGCGGTGTCTGGGCCTGCCATAACCCATCGCGGGGTTCCGTGGCGGAAACCCTGCCATCGCCGTTGCCGCGTTTCAACGTATCCGCGACCGGTAATGCCAGCAGGCCCCCTGCTCCATCCTGGCCGACTGCGCCTATCAGCCGTTCGATCGCTGCTGCGCTCACGCACGGACGCGCGCCATCGTGGACCAGCACCCAATCCTCTCCTGCGATCGCATCACGCGCCGCAAGCAGGCCGTTATACACGCTCGCCGCGCGTGTCTCACCCCCGCAGTACAACGGCTGCATGCGCGCGCCGATCTCACCCCACGCCACTCCCCGAAAGTGCGTGTCCCCGGGCGCGAGCACGACAAAAACGCGCTCGATACGCAGATTGAGAGCGAGCTCGCGCAGCGCGTGGTACAGCAGAGGGTGGCCGGCGACCGGCAGGTACTGTTTCGGCGTTGCCGCGCCGAGGCGCGAGCCGCCGCCTGCAGCCGGTACCAGCGCGAAATAACGAGCCACGGCGGGTCCGAATGGAGATGGAGACAGGCGATTGTACCAGCGGCGTAAAATCAGCCTCTTGATTCCCCGGCGAAAAGCCCGAACTTGATTCCCATGCCTACTCCCGCTACACACTCGGTTCGGTCCCCTGCCGTGGCCGGGCTTTTTTATCCCGCGGATCCCGGCACGCTCTCGCGCACGGTTTCGGGCTTACTCGGTTCAGCGCCCGCCCGTGCGGCGAGGACGCCGAAGGCGATCATCGCGCCGCATGCAGGTTATGTGTACTCCGGGCCGATCGCGGCCAGCGCATACGCGCTGCTCGCGCCGGTGCGCGACACCATCAAACGCGTGATCCTGCTCGGCCCTACACATCGCGTTGCGGTGCGCGGGCTTGCGGTTCCGAGCGTCGGCCGCTTCGCCACGCCGCTCGGCTTCGTGGACCTGGACACGGCGGCGCTGGATGCGCTGCGCGCGTTGCCGCAGGTAGTAGTGAGCGACGATGCTCACGCGCTCGAGCATTCGCTCGAAGTGCATTTGCCGTTTCTGCAGACGGTACTGCGCGAGTTCAAGCTCGTTCCGCTCGCGGTAGGCAGCGCCGACGCGCAGGAGGTCGCCGCAGTGCTGGACGCACTCTGGGGCGGACCTGAAACGCTCATCGTCGTGAGCTCCGATCTCTCTCATTACCTCACTTACCGCGAGGCGCAGGGCGTCGATCGCGCGACGTGCGAGGCGATAGTCGCGCTAAAGACCGACGTCGATCACGAGCAGGCATGTGGTGCGACCTCGGTATGCGGCCTGGCGCTCACCGCCCGACGCCGGAATCTGCAGGCGGAGCTGCTCGATTTGCGGAACTCCGGGGACACCGCCGGCGACAAAAACCGGGTCGTCGGCTATGCCGCCTTCGCTTTCTACGAGAAGTAACGATGGATACTCGAGCCGGACAGGTATTGCTTCCGATCGCCCGCGCGGCCATCGCGCGCGAGCTCGGCCGTACGCAAGCAGCCGACGAAGCGGCCGAGTGGCTGCGTCAGATGGGCGCGACGTTCATTACACTGAAACAGGGCGCGAAGCTGCGCGGGTGCATCGGCACGCTGCGCGCGCACCGTCCGCTGCTCGACGACGTCAAGGCGAACGCTGTCAGCGCGGCATTTCGCGATCCGCGGTTCCGTCCGCTTACGGCAGCGGAGCTCGACATGACGCGGCTGGAGCTCTCATTACTTTCCGCGGTCGAGACGCTCGCGTTCGAGAACGAAAGCGAGGCCTTGTCACAGCTGCGTCCTGGAGTCGACGGCGTGATCCTGCAGTACGGCTATCACCAGAGCACGTTTCTGCCGCAGGTCTGGGACGAACTTTCCGCGCCCACCGAGTTCATGGCGCAGCTCAAACGAAAAGCCGGGTTGCCGCCGGATTTCTGGGAACCGGAAATGAAACTCGCGCGCTATACGGTGTCGAAATGGAGTGAGGAACTGTAAGCCGTTTAAACATGACCCGTGCGGCGACCGCCGTGGATTTGCCGCTCACGGCTTAACGCTTACCACTCACACGTAATCAATGATCGATACACATTTCCCTGGCCGCTGGTGGCACCTGCTCGACGACGGTCGCATGCAATGCGACCTGTGCCCCCGCGATTGCCGCCTGCACGAGGGCCAGCGGGGTGCATGTTTCGTACGCCAGCGCGTGGGAAACGAGATGATGCTGACGACCTACGGACGCTCGTCCGGGTTCTGCATTGATCCCGTGGAAAAGAAGCCGCTCAACCATTTCTACCCAGGCACGAGCATCCTTTCATTCGGCACGGCGGGATGCAACCTCGCGTGCAAGTTCTGTCAGAACTGGGATATCAGCAAATCGCGCGATATGGATCGGCTCGCCGATCAGGCGAGCCCTGAAGCCATCGCCGCGGCAGCCGGACAGCACGGCTGCAAGTCTGTCGCCTTCACCTACAACGACCCGGTCATTTTCGCCGAGTACGCGATGGACATCGCCGATGCATGCCGCGAGCGAGGCATCCAGAGTGTCGCCGTCACCGCGGGCTATATACACGCTCAGGCGCGCCGCGAGTTTTACGCAAAAATGGATGCAGCCAACGTCGACTTGAAAGCCTTCACCGACGAGTTCTATTTCAAGCTGTGCGGCGCGCGGTTGAAGCCGGTGCTCGATACGCTCGTCTATCTCAAGCACGAAACGAAGGTCTGGTTCGAAATCACGACGCTACTCATCCCCGGCAAGAACGATAGCGACGAAGAGCTGCGCGCCGAATGTCTATGGATCATGAAGGAGCTCGGTCCGGACGTGCCGGTGCATTTCACTGCTTTTCATCCTGACCACAAGATGACCGACGTTCCTGCGACACCCGCTTCGACGCTCACGCGTGCTCGCAAAATCGCGCTCGACGCTGGCCTGAATTATGTCTATACCGGAAACGTGCACGACGCTGCCGGCGGCGCCACGTATTGCACCGGCTGCAAAAAGGCTTTGATCGTGCGCGACTGGCATCGCATCGAAAGCTATCGCGTCACTCCGGAAGGCGCGTGTCCGGATTGCGCGACACCCCTTCCGGGCCGGTTTGAAACGTTTCACAAGCAGTTCGGCCGGCGCCGGATTCCGCTTTATCTCAATCGCGCGGCATAAGGTCGACGCCGCTCGTTCGCTTTCGCTGCGGGCTCGAGGGCGCGCTTATACGCCTCGGGCCGCGACTTCCCTATAATTGCTGACTTTTTTCCTCACGTAACATGCTGGAACTGACCGTGCCCCGTGCCGGGCACCGCGAATACACCGCACCCTTGCATGGCTCGAGCGATGCGCTGGCGATCGCGGAGCTCGCCGCGCGTGCGCGCCCGTTACTCGTCATTACCGACAACGCTTCGCACGCACAGCGCCTCCTCGAAGAAATTCCTTTCTTCGACCGCAAGCTGAAAGTCCACCTTTTTCCGGATTGGGAGACGCTGCCGTACGATCAGTTCTCGCCTCACAGCGACCTGGTATCGGAGCGGCTCGCGACGCTTTATCAGATGATGCACGGCGAGTTCGACGTCGCGATCGCCGCTGTTACCACGGCGCTATACCGGCTGCCGCCTGTCGAGTACCTCGCAGCACATACTTTTTTCTTCAAACAGGGCGAACGGCTTGAAGGCGCAGAGCTGCGCCGGCAGCTCACGCTTGCGGGATACGCCCACGTAACACAGGTAGTCGCGCCGGGCGAGTACAGCTTCCGCGGCGGATTGATCGACCTTTTTCCGATGGGCAGCGCCGTGCCCTACAGGATCGACTTGTTCGACGACGAGATCGAAAGCATACGCAGCTTCGATGTCGACACCCAGCGCAGCATCTATAAAGTCGCCGACGTGCGCCTGCTGCCCGCGCGCGAGTTTCCCATGGACGAAGCGGGGCAGACTCGCTTTCGCCGCAACTTTCGCGAAAAATTCGAAGGCGATCCTTCGCGGTCGCGCGTTTACAAAGATATTTCCAAGGGCATTCCGACCGCCGGCATCGAATACTACCTGCCGCTGTTTTTCGAGCAGACGGCGCTGATCACCGACTACCTGCCGGAAGGCGCGACAGTCTGTGTGTACCCCGGAGTGGCAACGGCGATCGACGCCTTCTGGCAGGACACGCACAGTCGTCATGCAGTGTTGCGAGGCGATCGCACGAATCCGGTCCTAGCCCCGCAGGAGCTTTTCCTCACCGCAGACCAGTTGTTCGGAGCGCTGAAGCGCTATGCACGAATCGAGCTGAGCGGCGTGGCCGTCGAAGGCGCGGCGGGTGAGGGTTTGCCAGCACCCGCATCGGCTCAGCCGGAGCCCGATGCGCCTGCGATCATCACGGCACCGCTGCCTGCGCTCGCCGTCGAGCGTCGCGCCGACGATCCGCTTCATCGCCTGCGCGCGTTCGTGAGCGATTTCGATGGGCGCGTGCTGCTGCTCGCAGAGAGTCCAGGACGCCGCGAAACGATGCACGATTATTTCGCCGAGCACGGTCTGAAAACTGTGCCGGCTGCGACTTACGCCGAGTTCCTCGCGGGAAGCGACAAAGTCATGCTTGGGGTAGCGCCGCTGCATGCGGGCTTCGTCGCAGTTCCCCAGCGCCTCGCGTTCCTCACCGAGAACGAGCTCTATGCAACGCAGGTGCGGCAACGCACGCAGCGCGAAGCACGGCGCGTGGCGAACGAGTACATGCTGCGCGACCTGTCCGAAGTCAAGGTCGGCGATCCGGTCGTGCACGAGCAGCACGGCATCGGCCGCTACGTCGGGCTGCAGCGCATGAACCTGGGCGAAGGCGAAACCGAGTTCCTCGCCCTGGAATATGCCGGCGGCGACAAACTTTACGTGCCGGTTTCCAACCTGTTCCTCATCGGCCGCTACAGCGGCGCCGCGCCCGAGCAGGCGCCCCTGCACACGCTCGGCAGCGGGCAGTGGGAGAAGGCCAAGCGCAAGGCGGCAGCACAGGTGCGCGATACCGCAGCCGAGCTTCTCAACCTCTACGCACAGCGCGCGTCTCGCGTCGGACACGCGTTCGAGTTGAGACAGCACGACTACGAGGCATTCTCGGAAGCGTTCCCTTTCGAAGAGACGCCCGATCAGGCTTCGGCGATCAGTGCGACGCTCGACGATTTGAAAAGCGGCAAGCCCATGGACCGTCTGGTATGCGGCGACGTGGGATTCGGCAAGACAGAGGTCGCGTTGCGCGCGGCCTACGTCGCCGTTGCTGACGGCAAGCAGGTCGCGGTGCTCGTTCCCACCACGCTGCTTGCGGAGCAGCACTTCAACACCTTCTCGGACCGTTTCGCCGACTGGCCGGTGAAGATCGCAGAGTTTTCGCGTTTCCGCTCCAATCAGGAGACGGCAGAAGCGTTGCGCGGCATTGCAGAGGGCCGCATCGACATCGCGATCGGAACGCACAAGCTCATCCAGAGCGATGTGAAGTTCAGGAATCTTGGCCTGGTGATCATCGACGAGGAGCATCGCTTCGGCGTGCGCCAGAAGGAGCGGCTGAAAGCGCTGCGCGCCGAAGTCGACGTTCTCACGCTTACCGCGACGCCGATCCCCCGCACGCTGGCGATGTCGCTCGAAGGTTTGCGCGATTTTTCGGTTATCGCAACGGCCCCGCAGCGCCGCCTCGCGATCAAGACTTTCGTTTCACCCTACAGTAAGCCCCTCATCCGCGAAGCGGTGCTGCGCGAGCTGAAACGCGGCGGCTTGGTGTACTTTCTTCACAACGAAGTCGATTCCATCGGCCGGATGGAGGAAATGCTCGCGAAGCTCGTGCCGGAGGCGCGAATCCGCGTGGCGCACGGCCAGATGCGCGAGCGCGAGCTCGAGCACGTGATGCGCGACTTCTATCAGCAGCGCTTCAATCTGCTGCTCTGCACGACGATCATCGAAACGGGCATCGACGTTCCGACCGCGAATACAATCATCATCAACCGGGCAGACCGCTTCGGTCTCGCGCAGCTGCATCAGTTGCGCGGACGCGTGGGGCGCTCGCATCACCAGGCTTATGCTTATCTTCTGCTACCCGAAGAAGGCAGCATCACCGCGCAGGCCAAGAAGCGGCTCGAGGCCATCCAGATGATGGAGGAGCTGGGTTCGGGATTTTTCCTGGCAATGCACGATCTGGAAATTCGCGGCGCCGGCGAAGTGCTCGGCGAATCTCAAAGCGGCGAGATGCAGGAAGTCGGATTCAACCTGTACTGTTCGATGCTCGACGCTGCAGTGAGATCGCTCAAGCAGGGCAAGGAACCCGACTTGAGCGCGCCGCTGGGCATCAACACGGAGATCAACCTGCACGTACCGGCGTTGTTACCAAACGAGTACGTGGCCGACGTGCACGAGCGGCTGGTGCTCTACAAGCGGCTTGCGAATTGCGATGACGAAGACACGCTCGAGCGCCTGCGCGAGGAGCTGATCGATCGCTTCGGCGCGCTCCCGGAGCAGGCGCGCGCACTGTTGGAAAGTCACCGTCTGCGCATCCTCGGCAAGGCGCTGGGCATCGCACGGGTGGATGCGACCGAGTCGGCGATCCAACTGCAATTCATACCCAACCCGCCGATCGAGCCGATCAAAGTGCTCAAGCTCGTACAGAGCCGCCGCAACTATCGGCTGGCGGGGCCCGACAGAATACGCATAGAGGCTCCTCTGCCGGACGTACAGAGCAGGGTCGCCGCCGTGCGGCAGGCATTTCGGGAACTCGGCTGAGCTCCGCAGGAGCGCGTTTACCCCTCGCTCACGCGCCCGGATTTCGGAATGTGGCCCCGCCGCACCCACTTCGGCGCGAGGGGCAACCGGCCATACTGACCGGTTGCTGCCGAAATTACTTGGCCGTCGACGAGGAAGACGCGCCGCTGGGGCTGCTGCTCGAAGACGCTGCGCCGCCGCTCATCCCACTCGTGGTGCCGGATGAGGTGCCGCCGGTGCCGCTTGTGGAGCTGCTGCCCGGGCTCGTCGTAGTGCTCGATGACGAGGAGCTCGGTGAGCTCGGAACCACCGTCGTAGACGACGAGGACGAGCCGCTCGGTACCGGTACCACGACTGTTTCCTTGGTCGAGCTGGTCGACGAGCTCGCCGGCGGGGTCGCGCTGCCACCCGGCGGAATAACCGTCGTCGTTTCCTTCTTCTCGCAAGCCGACAGCGCCAATGCACCCATCAGGACCAACAGATAACCGCTACGTTTCATATCCACGCTTCTCTCCTCTGACGTTCGTTGCAAATGCACTCGCTGGTTAGCAAGCAGTGTGCCGGGCGCGAGCCTTTCAGCGGCACAATGCCGACGGAATAAACACTTGGGACGTGTACATGATAAAGCACTGTGCCTGTTGAGTTCCACCCCTTTCTTATTTGTCATAAACGCTCGGCCGGGGTGGCCCGCATCATGAGCTCCCGCTGCCCGAAACGGGCTTCGAGCTGCGCGCGATACCGTGCCCACCATGCGCGATCGACCTGGTCGACCATGACCTCGCACATCACGACCTCGTCGCGATCGACTTCGCCATCGCGCTCTTTCCACGTGCCTTGGGCAGGCGAGCGCAAATAGGCCGTGACGCCCCCGAAAAGCTCGGTCAGCTCGTCACGTACGAGCGCGAAACGCTCATGCGGCACACGACGGCCCGTGTTGTCGTAAAGCGGCAAAAGCAATTGCACGAGGTGCATCGCTAGCGCGAGGGATTGCCCACACGGCCCTGCTGCGAGCCGGCATCTGCGGGATCGTCATCCGCGTCCTGAATCGCATCGAGCGGTTGATACCCGACGCTGACACGATGCGGTCCTTGATATTCGCGCCCGTCAATGTACTGGCCATGATCGTCTCTTTCGTGAACGGACAGCGTTCGCCGCAAACGGCGTGCCCGTGAAAGAGCATGCACGCCATCGGCGGCACGAAACGTGCCAGTGGGAAGACGCCATTCGACGCGCCGTTATAATCGGCCGCTTACGTCGAGCGCGAACACATGCACCTCGTCATCCAGGGCAACGAAGTTGAGACGATCGAGCTCAAGCGTATCGCAAAGCTCTCCTGCGCTCGCGCGATAGAGAAGCTGGATCGGCATGCGTTCCGCCTGCCCGATGCTCGCACGCACGATGACATCGCCGCAATCTGCGAACAGGCACAGCTCGACTACGCGTATGTGCCCGACAACAGGCGGCTCGCCGATTTCCGCCTACTCGTGATGGATATGGATTCGACGCTCATCACGATCGAGACAGTCGATGAGCTCGCCGATCTCGTCGGCCTCAAGCAGGAGGTCGCCGCGATCACCGAAGCGGCCATGCGCGGCGAGATCGAGTACAACGAAAGCCTGCGACGGCGCGTTGCAGTGCTGAAAGGACTCGGAGAAGATGCGCTGAAGCGGGTTTACGACGAGCGCGTGAAACTCACCCCCGGCGCGGAGAAACTGCTGACCCGAGCGCAAAGTGCCGGGATCAAAACGCTGCTCGTATCAGGCGGCTTCACTTACGTCACCGACCGGCTCAGGGAGCGACTGAAGCTCGATTACGCGCACTCGAACTGCCTCGAGCTCATTGATGGAAAGCTGACCGGTAACCTGGTCGGGGATATCGTCAACGCGGACGGCAAGCGCGCAGCGCTGCTCGAAGTACGCGATCGACTTGGCATCGCGCGTGATGGGATCGTCGGCATCGGCGACGGCGCGAACGATCTCAAGTTCATGGCCGAATGCGGTGTGAGCATCGCCTATCACGCCAAACCGATCGTGCGCGGCCAGACGACGCATGCGCTCAACCACGTCGACCTCGCGGGCGTGGTGCACTTGTTCAATTGACGCGGATGAGGTCAGTACACCGGCCTGCGAACGTCGCCTAGTAGCTGGAAAGGCCGCCACGCGCCGTAGGTTCTGCACATGCCGTAGCGAAACGGCGTGTTATCGCGGCCGGGCGTGCTGAAGCGCAGGTCGTAGAACCACGCGCACGATTCGGTGGTGTCGGCCCTGAGAAGCGCGGGGTACGACGCGAACCACCTGAAAAACCTGAAGTCCGGCTGCCGGAACGCCTCGCGCGCGAGCGCGACCTCTTCCGTGCTGCTGCCGTAGCGCTCCGCACGTATCCACACGGCGTCGGTAAGCGGCCCGTAGGCCGCATCGAGGCGCTCGATGAATCCCGCGTTCGCTCCGGGCTGCGGCGGTGCGGTTTTCCGGATCAGGTTCACGTGCGCGTAGTGGTAGGCGCCGTCCGCCTCGACGAACACCGTCCAGTTGAATGGTGAGACCGGCCGCGGCATCGCGGTCACCTTCGCCTGCTGCATGCCGTTCGCGTTCGCGTACTGCTCGCCGAAATCGATCGCACGCTGCTGCACCACGAGCTGAAAACCGACATAGGCCGCCAGTACCGCGAGACCGGCGATGGCTGGCGCGCGTGAGGAACGCCAGACCGCGCATGTGGCAAGTCCCGCGAGAATGATCCCCGTGAACCACAGGTCGATGATAAAAGTCGCCGAAAGCGCGTAACGCGCATCGGAGATTGGAGCGAACACCATTGTCCCGAACGCGGTGATGAGGTCGCCGGCGATGTGCGCGGCCAGGCCCGCCGCGGCGATGCCGTAGTAGGCGCGCCACCCGGGTTTCCACCGCCACAACGCGGCAAAGAGGAGCGCGATCAGCAGCGCCCACAGGGGGAGCATCAGCACGGAATGAGTAATGCCGCGGTGGTGGTGGAGGTACGCGAGCGGCGAAAGATAGCTCGTGACGAAGTCGAGATCGGGGAACGCGGCCGCCGCGGCGCCGACGACCATGCGCCGACCGGTCGCGAGCGCGTTCGGCCCTGGCTCGCGAGGCGCCGTGGCGCGACCCAGCAGCGCACCGGATAGAGCGTGTGTCAGCGTATCCATCCGCCGCTAATCCCAGCGGTCGTCGCGGACCTGGATCTCGCCGTTTTCCACTCGTACCGGAAATTTCGCGGTCGGCTCGTACGCCGGCGCAGTCAGGGCTTCGCCTGTGCGCACGCAGAAGCGGGCGCCGTGGCGCGGACACACGATCTCATCGCCTTCGACGTGGCCACCGGTGAGCTGTCCGCCATCGTGCGTGCAGACGTCTTCGATCGCGTAAAACGCGCCTTCGAGGTTGAATACGACGATGGAGGTCCCGTCGACGTCAGTCACGCGCCACTCGCCCGACGCGAGCTCGTCGGCCCGCGCTACGGTGACCCAATCGCTCATCGCGCCTAGACCGCGACGACTTCCATCTCGGGCTCGATCTGGCGGACAAGGCTCTCGATCCCGGCCAGCGTGCCGGAAATCGAGCTGGGGCAGCTTCCGCACGCGCCCTGGTAATGCACGGTGAGCGTGTTGCCCGAGAGTCCGAGGACGTACAGATCGCCGCCGTCGCCCTGCAGATACGGACGGACCTGCTCGTCGAGTATTTCATTGATCTTGTCCAGGCGCCCGCGGTCCGCATCGCTCAATTGCTCCATCGCCGGTGCCGCCTGTGCAGCGGTTTGGGCGGACTGCTCATCTGCAGCAGGCGCTTCGCGTATCGGCTCGGCGAGCTTCCGCAGAAGTTCCTGCCAGTCGGCGTGGCCATCCTGCGTGACGGTGATCCAGTGGTCGACGTAGAAGACGTTGGTCACGTGCTCGATATCGAATAGTGCAGAGGCGAGCGGATCGCCCTCTGCCATCGCGGCATTGTCGTACGAGCGCGTAATCCCCCAGGTCAGCGGCTCCTTGAGGATGAACTTCATCGCATTGGGATTCGGCGTCGGCTCGATTTCCGCGATCTTCGGCATGGTTCAGGCCGCTCCGCCCGGCGCTTGCTCGTGCATGGGATCGGCTTCGGCTTCGGTCGAGGTGGACGCGATCGAATTGAATGCCGCGTGCAGTGTGTGCCAGGGAAGAATCGCGCATTTGACGCGCGTGGGCAGATCGCGCACGCCGGCAAACACGGTGAGGTGTCCAAGGTGATGCGGCTCTTTGGACGTATCGAGCTTGCCGGTCGCCATATCTCGAAATTCGCCGATCAGTTGCTCGGCGTCCGCACGCGGCTTGCCTTTGACTGCGGCTGTCATCATCGATGCCGACGCCTTGCAGATCGCGCACGATTCGCCTTGGAATGCGATTGCTTCAACCGCGTCATCTGCAAGCTTGACCGCAAGCTGCAGGCGATCGCCGCACAGCGGATTCACGCCTTCCGCGTGATGCGTCGCATCCGCCAGCGTGCCCCAGTTCCGCGGCTTGCGGTTGTGGTCCAGGATCACTTCCTGATACAGGTCTTTGGAAAGGCTCACGCGAAGACCTTTTGAACCTTGCGGATCGCGGCCACCAGGGCGTCGACTTCCGAAAGCGTGTTGTAGAACGCAAAAGAGGCGCGGCACGTCGCGGGCACCTTGAAACGCTGCATCACGGGCTGCGCGCAATGATGGCCGGTCCGGATGGCAACGCCCTCTTCGTTCAGCAAAGTGCCGACATCGTGGGGATGCACACCGTCCACGACGAACGACAGCACGGCTGCCTTGCGCTCTGCGGTGCCGATAATTCGCAGCCCGCCCAGACGGTTAACCTGCTGAGTCGCGTAGTCCAGCAGGTCGGTCTCGTGCGCCGAGATGGCGTCGAGGCCGAGTCGATCCAGATAGTCCACGGCGGCACCCAGACCAATCGCAGCTGCGATGGGCGGCGTGCCCGCTTCGAATTTATGCGGAATCGTGTTGTACGTCGTCTTCTCGAACGTCACCGACAGGATCATGTCCCCGCCGCCCTTGAACGGCTGCATTTTCTCGAGCAGCCCGGCTTTTCCGTACAGGATGCCGATACCGGTCGGGCCGCAGACTTTGTGGCCGGAGAACGCGTAGAAATCGCAGTCGAGATCCTGCACGTCCACTTTCATGTGGGGAGCGGCCTGCGCGCCGTCGACCAGCACCGGCACGCCGTGCGCGTGGGCGATCGCGATCATTTCCTTGATCGGGTTGATCGTGCCGAGCGCGTTCGAGACGTGCGTCGCCCCTACGAGTTTCGTGCGTGCACTGAATAAACCTCGATACGCGTCCAGGTCCAGCTCGCCGCGATCGTTGATCGGCACCACGCGGATCTTCGCGTTCTTTTCCTCGGCGAGCATCTGCCAGGGCACGATATTCGAATGATGCTCGAGCGTCGTCAGTATGATCTCGTCGCCTGCGCTTAGGAATTTGCGGCCGTAGCCGTGCGCCACGAGGTTGATGCCGTCCGTCGTCCCGCTCGTAAAAATGACTTCACGCTCTTCGCGAGCGTTCATGAAGGCCTGGATTTTCCGCCGCGCGGCCTCGTATTCGGACGTCGCTTTCTCCGACAGATAGTGCACGGCGCGATGAATGTTCGCGTGTTCGCTCGACTGATACCTGACGAGCCGGTCGATGACCGGTTGCGGCATCTGGCTGGAAGCCGCATTGTCGAGAAAGACGAGCGGCTTGCCGTTCACTTCGAGCTTCAGGATCGGAAAATCCGTGCGCACGCTTTCGACGTCGAGCGCTCCGGCCTGCACGATCTTGCTGCGCACCGCTGTCATCGCGCCCCCGCCACGCCGCTCACGCCTGTCTGCGCCATTACCGCGCGCTCGAGGCGCTCTACGACCGACGGCACCGGTATGCGCTCGATGACCGCAGCGCCAAAAGCGTAAGTGAGCAAATTGCGCGCGGTGGGCTCCGACATGCCGCGGCTGCGCAAGTAAAAGAGCTGCTCGCTGTCGAGCTGCCCGACTGTCGCGCCATGCGCGCATTTCACATCGTCTGCGAATATTTCGAGCTGTGGTTTGGTGTCCACCTGCGCCTTGTCGGAGAGCAGCAGATTGCGGCTCTCCTGCGCCGAATCGGTGAGCTACGCACCGGGCCGCACGTAGATCTTGCCGTTGAAAACGGCGTGGGCCGCACCGCCGACGATCGTCTTGTGCAGCTACTTGCTGCGGCCATTCGGCCGGGCGTGGTCGATGAGCGTATGCGTATCGGCGAGCTGACGTTCTGAAATCAGGGCGAGACCGTCGATCTGCGCGCTTGCGCCTTCGCCGTCGAGAGT